>CAZRZQ010000079.1:0-1514 GCA_964604585.1 uncultured Gammaproteobacteria bacterium | reverse complement strand
TCTTGTGCGAATCCTCCAACGCTTCTTTAGCAACCGCTAGCTGTTTACTGGTGTTACTTGCTTCAGGATTAAGATAAACCAAGAGTTTCGCGCCAGTTGCGCCCACTGCTTTTAAATCGCTGGCTTTATACCCCAAAACTGTCTCGCGTTCCCCTTCGACCTCTTCGTAACCACTTTTTTCTAGGCAAAGTAAATACGGTCGTTCTTTATTAGTATAAGCAGGAAGACCCCAATCCATGTCAATTAAAACACCACTAAACAAATCACCCACGGAATCTATTATTTCTTTCTTGGCGGCTACAACATCCGCGTCAGTTAAACTTTCTGGCTCCTCTTTGTTTACAAATTTTTTAAAACTACCTCGATGATCGAGGGCAAGCATTAAATACTTTCCGTCTTCTGTGAACAATTTGGTATCCATAGTTTCTTTAGAATATTAATGATTATTTTTCCCCAGCGCTTTCTTTTAAAAATTCGTCCATGTAGGTCTTTAAAAAATCCAACCGGCTAACAGCAATTTTTTTAGCTGTCTTTGTATTCATTAGATTGGGCAACTTCAAAACCTTTTCATAAAAATAATTAAAGCTGGTCCCCTCTCGTTTCTTGTGTTGGTAATCGTCTTTCGTAAGTTTGTGACGCGGCTTTCTTTTTGGGTCATAAATTACCCGTTTTATTCTTCCTCCGGTCGCAAAAGTTCTAGCAACCCCCACCGCCCCTAAGGCATCCAGCCAATCGGCATCTTGCAATATTTTCCCCTCCAAAGTTTTAGGGACAACTGTCTCGTTGGCGTTATACTGAGCTTCCGTAACAATATCCACAATCTTTTCCTGCAAATCATTCTCTAAACCTAAAACATCCATCATACCGTGCAAAACCAAAGACCCTTTAATTTCATTAAATTCGTGTTGTTTGTAATCACCCAAATCATGGAGCAGGGCAGCTAATTCTATTAAAAATAAATCTCCACCCTCTTTGGCCTGGATAATCTTGGCCATTTTCCATACCCTTTCCACATGCCACCAATCATGACCGGTCGGCTCATTTTCCAGTTTTAGCCGAACATAATCGGCAGTTTTTCTTACCAAAGCATGAGTATCCATAGATTACCTTTTAAGGATAAACTACCTCTAGTTTACCACTAAAAACTAGCTTTGAAAAGGTATTAATAAACAGTATTTTAACAACAAAAAAAGGCCATTGTCCTGGCGACGGCCTACTTTTGCCTTACGGCTATCATCGGCGCTGATAGGCTTAACTTCTGTGTTCGGGATGGGAACAGGTGTGACCCTATCGCTTGTGTCACCAAGACAATGACCTTTTTTATGTAACAATTAACTAGAGTTGAAAGCACCACTTAACGCTTTCGTTGTACGCTCGACCGATTAGTACGCCTCGGCTCAACATATTGCTATGCTTATACCTAGCGCCTATCAACCTCGTAGTCTACAAGGAGTCTATAACGAATGTTAATCTTGAAGACGGCTTCACGCTTAGATGCTTTCAGCGTTTATCCG
>CAZRZQ010000078.1:0-1593 GCA_964604585.1 uncultured Gammaproteobacteria bacterium | reverse complement strand
TGTGTTCACTAGCCGTGGATTCTAAAACAGATTGGTAAACTTGTGTTTCAACAAGACGGGGTAAAACAATTTTTAAAACTTCGTTTTGGTTGGGCTCGAAAAGATAGTCTTCCAATTCAATTTCAGCCACGGTGTCTTGTCCATTTAAATCTTCAATCTCGTTGAGTGTTTTTTCTAGGTCGGATTCGGAGATCGGTAAGACTTGGCGTAATTTAGAGACTTGAGTAATGGCGGATTTGTAATCCGTGTAAGCGACGACTACTTTATCATATTTTTTGGCTTCGTATTCTTTTACGACCATGTGACTAATTGGGTTAATGTCGTCGAGTCCGGGAGTATCTGGAAAGTCTGTAAAAGCAGCAATTAAATTGTAACCCATTTTTTTGGCAAATTCCGCGCCTTTCTTCCCTACCCCGATGACATCCACCGAAACAGTATCGCTTGGTTCAACAATGCGGTTTTTCATTCTTTGGCGACTAATATTTCTGGGGTCCTTTAACTGTTCGGCAGTTTTACGAATAATATTTGAATTAAAACTACCACAAAGACCGCGATTTGAGGTGACGAGGATTAAAAGAAGTTTCTTAACTTCACGTACCTCTAAAAGAGGTAAGGCTTCTTTCTCTAGTTCAGACAAATGGACCAAAAGATCCCAGGCCATTTTAGCATAGGTACGAGTGTTCAGGGCAGCAGTAACCGCTTTGCGCATTTTAGAAGCCGAGACCATTTCCATGGCCTTGGTAATCTTTTTGGTGTTGCCGACCGAACGGATACGGCGTTTGATGGCTTTGGTGTTAACAGCCATAACAGTTTAAAATTATTTTAGTGTTTAGTTATACAATCCTCCAGCTCAGATGTCGTCATGTCGTGATTGCCCGCATAATACTTTCCATTTTTATATACACCTACGTAGAAATCTGTTTTTTGGGGTTTTAACACGATAATGGTAGTACCGTTTGGAAAATCTATGCGATATAAACTGCTCTCGCCATCAAAATCTTTGCTTATTCCGTAGCCTAATCTATCTTGTGAATCGTCTAGATCTGAGGGAAATGCAGTAATCTCGGTTTTGATTCCATTAAGTTTGGCAATTAACGCGTCAAGTTTACGTTCACCTTCTTTTCTAACTACCTCTCCTTTAAGATTGGCGTTTATGGTATCTAATACTTGAGGGTATAATTTTTGAAGGTTATTAGCCCAAGATGAGCCTCCCCCCTCTTTTTTACCAAAATAAATTTGTCCAACGTAACTGTCGTTACCATACTTAACAATTAGATAAGAACCAATGCCTGGGATGTCAATTTTTTGTAGTGGGGTACCTTCTTTTATTCTTTCGCTCGCATCTAAATCTTTTGGCCACTCACTGATAGCAGTTATTTTACAGCCGCTTTCTGCCAGAAGAACCTCAAATGGTTTCTCTGATTCTGGGCGTGTTGGGGAAGGCATATTTTTAAATTTAAAAATTATTTTTGCTTTTTAAATTCCTCAATCGCTTCTTTTAATTCCTTTTCCACATTCTCATCCCAATCGCCTTTACTAAGTTTTCCTAACAGTTCTTTTTTAGTGCTGTTAAAGAAAGTGTGGAATTTTTCT
>CAZRZQ010000077.1:0-1886 GCA_964604585.1 uncultured Gammaproteobacteria bacterium | reverse complement strand
AGACGCCCGTAAAGTTGAAGATATCAAGCAACAGCTACTAAAAATAGACCCCGCTATTGATTTTTCAGATAGCCAGACTTGATTTTTATCGCAAATTATACTAGAATTTCCGCACCAAGAATCTGCCCCTGTAGTTCAATGGATAGAATAAAACACTCCTAACGTTTAGATCCAGGTTCGATTCCTGGTGGGGGCACGAGTAAGAAGGCCAAAAATCCCAAACTATGGTTTAATTATAAAACAACTCGCATTTCTGTCTGCCATGGCCCCTGGGCCTATGGTCTAGTGGTATGACGTCGCATTCGCATTGCGGAGACGGCAGTTCGATTCTGCCTAGGTCCACAGGCGATGGCAGACAGGTTGCGATTTAAAAGGACTTGGTCCTTTTTTAATTTTATTAAAACACCCTGTTTGTATAGACTAGTCTATACAAACAGGCGGTATTTAACCATAGATTATGTTCGATTTATCTCCAAAATCCTTCCGGAAGTTAATTATTGCTCTAGCAATCTATCTAACATCCTTGTTTGCCGCCAATACCTTGGGCCTTAAGATCATGCCCTTTCTTTTTGGATCACATTTGTCAGTAGCGGTTTTTTACTTTCCCGTTGTGTTCTTAATGACCGATGTTGTGGGCGAGATTTATGGCAAAAGTGTTGCTAAGTTCTTTGTTTTAGCGGGGTTTGTGAGCACAGCGTTGTTCGTCCTCTTGTCGCTGTTGTCGCTTGTTATGCCCTGGTCTAGTGATGGTTTGTGGGCTAAGGAAGGGTATAACCTAATCTTTGGGATTTCCGCTCGAATCGCCCTGGCCTCGCTTTTGGCCTTTGTTATTGCTGAATACCAAGATGTCTTCTCCTTCTTTTATTTCCGCGACAAGCTCAAAGGACGTTTGTTTTGGCTAAGATCAATGATAAGCAACCTTTGGTCGCAACTATTAGACACCGTCATTTTCATGGTTGTCGCTTTTGCAGGGGTGTATTCAACTAAAACATTAATAAGCATTATCATCAGCTGGTGGTTATATAAGGTGGCTATGGGGGCGGTGTATTCCCCGTTGTTATACATCGGCCTGAAATTCTTTAAAGAAAAAGACCAAGTTTAAAATTGACGTTACAATCGAAACACACAAATACCCCCGACTTGGGGGTATTTGTGTGGATAAAGGTGTGTATAAAGTGTGGAATATGTGGATGTTTGTATAGACTAGTGTATACAAACGTAGGTATTTTATTATCTACGCACTAAATATTTGTAGATTTAAATTGGAATTTTTAGTACACATTTTGTGTTCAGTACGGAACCCTATAACGCGTTCCACATTACTTTGTGAATAATTTTAAATGTCCGTGCGAGGAGTGGGTTTGTTATAACCGTACCAAAAACAGGCTCTTCTAAAGTAATTAAAGCGATGTTGTCATTCCAAATTAGTATATCGGTTGGCTGATCATCACTACCCAATACTGATTCTGGCATAAACTTAGCATCATATAATGCCCCGAGCAACTCTTTGTTCCTGGGGTATTCAGTAGTTTTAGAGCGTGGTGTTAAAATGTCTTGGATAACAACATGATTGTTCTTCATTTCACGAAGCATAACGGTAAGTGTCTCCGGCATAACTTCAGAGAGTTTCTCGATTGAGCCGATGCCTAAGAGACCCTCTGACCGCGTACATTCAAGGTAGATATTCTTTACCTCGTCTATGCCGTTATAAAACCTAATTTTAGGTTTGTTTTTTTGCGTGGCGAAGAGCCCTCTTAGATCTGGAATTATCTCATTTAAAGAAGCCCGCTTCTTTTCTAGGTTAATAAGAAGAGATTCTGGGTCATTGGCAAAATACACCCAGCGTCCACCAGATTTTTGTTTTCGCGCCAGTCCATTACCCCACA
>CAZRZQ010000076.1:0-1926 GCA_964604585.1 uncultured Gammaproteobacteria bacterium | reverse complement strand
TTGCTCACCTTTTTTTGGGTCAATCCCAAGGCGAGCATGTAATTCGATAGATGCATCGAATTTGGTGTTAGCGGTTTCTT
Source organism: uncultured Gammaproteobacteria bacterium (assembly GCA_964604585.1). Classification (GTDB taxonomy): domain Bacteria; phylum Patescibacteriota; class Patescibacteriia; order Magasanikbacterales; family GWA2-37-8; genus DATDYA01. The sequence continues at coordinate 1,846 of CAZRZQ010000076.1, read as the reverse complement.
TAGCTAACTTAATGGCTTCTATCGGGGAGTAGATCTTGTTTTTGTCTACTTTTTCCTTTAAAGCCTTCATTCTTTTGGACATAAAGGTATTTGTTACGTGGTACAAACTCCCGAGTGGTCAGGATCCCACATATATAAAGTGCAGTATTTATACCGGTTTTTTGTTATTTTGTCAAGGTTAGGGCTGGAGAGGCGGTATTTTGAACATAATTGCCCAAAATATGTTTATTGTGGTAATCTAGGCCACTTAAAACATCTTTAGCGGTTTGCATTGGAGTAATTTTGTCAAAAACTAGTTGGCCATCTTTTTTGTAAACAATAACCTCACAACCCTCGGGCAGTAAGCAGTGGTGTATACCCCCAACACCGGAGATCATTTCTTGGTAAGCTCCGACGCCGAACACGCCGACGTAAAGCTCTTTGTCCTTAGAAAATTTTGGCAGGTATATCTCACGGTTTTTATGGAAAGTATCATCTGGGTCACAGGTAATTCCACCCAGCCGGACTAGTTTGCCTTCTCGCTCCCATCCGTTAATTGGAAGAACCACAAATTCTTGTCCCAGCGCCCAGGAATCTGGCAAGTTGGTCATGATGCTTCCGTTAATAATATACCAGTTGGCTGTATGATGGGGAATATTTTTTTCTAAGATTACCTTGAAGATTAAGAAACTGTGGTCATTTACCGTGTAGCGTCCATATTCGCCGATCAGATTGGGCGCTGGGCAGTTTATCCGTGTAGCGGCCTGGCCAAGAGTTTTGATTAAGTCGTCAAAAAGTTTGGTATAGTCAAATTGGAATCGCAAGTCATATTGTACCGGGAGGCCACCGCCTAGATCTAAAGTGTGCAGGCCAGGATAAATTCTTTTTACCTCCGCATAATTTTTTACAAAGATTTTTTTTACGGTTTGGATATAAGAGGGTATGTTCTCAATCATTCCACCAAAGTGAACGTGGAAAGTGGTGAATTTAAGTTTTGGATAATTTTTTAATCTTGCGGCGCTCTCTAACATTTCTTTAAAGGTCAGACCAAAGCGCGTATCCGAGCGCGAACTAAGACGTGGTGGTAGAAGGGATTTTTTAATTGGATATTCGTCTACATTTAGTCGTAGACCAATTTCAAACTCTAGTCCGCTCTCGATTAGCGCCTCCAGTTCATCTAGATTTTCTACAATTGGTCGGAGGTTTAAACCTTGCTTTTTTAAATAAAAAAGCCGCGTTAAATAGCGGTCGAATTTAAATCCATTACAAATAATCAAGCGGTCCTTGGTAATGATTTTCTTTTTGAATAAGTATTCCACTATGTCTAAGTCGTAGCTCGAGGTTATCTCTAGCGCGTCCGCTGAGTTCAAGGCGGTGGTAATTACTTCACTAAAGTAACTAGCTTTTGAGGCGTAGGCATAGGTGAAGTTCCCCGGATAATTATGTCGCTCAATCGCCTCTGCGACAATTTTTTTGATTGCCAAAATCTTTTCCTCGATCATCGGGGTGTAGGCCACCTCCAGGGGATCGGTATAGTTTTTGACCAACCTAAAAAGATCGATCTCCTTGTAAAACAGCGTGTTGTTTTTGACTTCTAAGTAGTCGTTAATTTTATTTTTACCCCCGGTAATATTCCGGAGATATTCATGATAGAACATTACGCACTTTTTCTAGAGTTAGCATATTAAAACAAAAACAAAAAATTTTTGCAATAGCTCTAGAAGAAAACTGTGTATAACTTTTTGCCAGCTATTTTATTTCGCCCACATCGTGAGCGCCGCTTTCCTTCCAGCCAGCGGAAGTAATTTGGACAAATTCGGTATTAGATTGAAGTTCAGCAATCGTCCGGGAGTTGGTGTAGCTCATT
>CAZRZQ010000075.1:0-2006 GCA_964604585.1 uncultured Gammaproteobacteria bacterium | reverse complement strand
AACAGTAAGGACAGCGTCTCCGCCGACTTCTGCTGATCCAATGCCTTCGGAAGTTAAAACTGGAACACCGGCCGCGAAAGCTTCAAGTACTGGTAAGCCAAAACCCTCATAAAGCGAAGGAAAAGCAAAAGCCGTGGCGCTAGCGTAAAAAGCTGGTAATTCTTCTTTGGGTACAAAACCTAATTCTTTAATATCTTTTTGGTATTCACTCTTATTTATCTCATTAACTATTTCCTCGTGGCCAACACGCGACTTGCCAATTAAAACTAACTGGCATTTAATTTTTGCCCTTACTTCACCAAAAGCCTGAACCAGACGAACAATGTTTTTCTTTTCTTCTATACGTCCAACATACAAGATGTATGGCGATACAATATTGTATTTATCCAATACTGTTTGGTTTTTACCTGCCCGAATAAATTCGGGCGAGAATCCTAGCGGCACTACTCGAATTTTCTCTTTTATTTTTTCACCATACAAACGTAACATTTCAGATTTATTAAATTCAGATGAGGTGGCGATGAATTTGCTCGCTTGTATTACCCGACGATCCATTAATTTTAAGTACTGCCTTCCCCAGAAATTGTAGGCAGAAGGAAAAACGCGGAAAGCACTGTCGTGTAAAAAAGTAATGGTATTTTTTGGTACGTAAAAAAAAGGCAAGAGCTGTCCGGGAGCAAAATATATGTCAGGCGGATTTTTCCAAAGTTCATAGGTCAACCTAGTTTGGCTCCAAAGTTTTTTAAGTGGCCAGGCTAAAACCTGAGATTCCCAGTTTAGAGGCAAGGCACCAAGCCCCCCTTTCAAAACCGAACGAGAATACAAAATAACCCGCACCTCACTAGGCACAACTTTCTTCAAATGTTCAATGATCTGCCAACAAACCGCTTCCACTCCAGTCCGCGGTTCCTTGTTGGCATGGTCAGCTTCAATACCGATAATCATAGCCGTTCTATTTTACCGCACACCCCACTTCTTGACAACTGTCTATCTCTTTGTTAAGTTGGACTCAAATCGCCCGGGGAGGTCTCGGGCTTACGTCGGCGGAAGGGGACGGCGACATGGTTACATTCCTCTACGGCGCGGTGCTGGCTGTCTGGGGGTGTCTGGGGTTCTTCGTGGCGGCGCTGAGCTTCCCCAGCATCAACGACACCATGCTCGGGAAGATGATGAAGTGGATCACTGCTCGGCCTGAGCCGGCGCATCCGGTCCTGAAGCTCCTGCTCCGGGGCCTCATCGCCCTCGCTCTCGTCGCGACCATGATCGTCTGGGGGATGGCCTGGCCGATCAGCCTACCGATCGAGAGGATCGTCTACGCGCGGAGGCGAAGAGGGCAGAAGAGGGCTTGAGCCCAACCAGGACTCAGCCCGCCATCACAGCGGCCCCCCCCCGGGGGGGGGCGGACTGGCCGCGTATGTACCCGGCGACCAGATCCTGGGATAACAATTATATTATTGTTCCAGGATCGCCGAGTACGGTAAAAAAAATAAGACACTCTGTGAAAACGGAGTGTCTTTTGTATTTCTGTTTTCTTTTTTTAATTGCGTATTACTTTGTTGCCAAAATACTTCGTTTGTAACTCTCGAGATTGTCGAGGGCGATACCTGTCCCCTTCGCGACACAGAGCAATGGTTCTTCGGCGACGTAAGTTGCGACACCGGTCGCTTGGGCAATGAGTTCGTCGAGGTTACGAAGTTGGGCGGAACCACCAGACAGAATAATGCCTTTGTCGATGACGTCGGCAGATAATTCTGGCGGTGTTTTGTGTAAAACTTCCTTAACCGCTTCGATTAACATTTCTAGATCGTGCTGTAAGGCTTCAGTAGTATCATCGGAATTAACAGATAGTGTTCTCGGAAGCCCAGTAATCATGTCGCGACCCTTAACATCCATGGTCAAAGATTTCTCCATGTACATAGCAGAACCAATGGTAATTTTAATTTCTTCCGCAGTTCGTTCTCCCACCGCCAGGTTATATTTATGTCTCACATATTCAGCAATCGATT
>CAZRZQ010000074.1:0-2232 GCA_964604585.1 uncultured Gammaproteobacteria bacterium | reverse complement strand
CGACCTCAGGGTTATGAATCCTGTGCTCTAACCGTCTGAGCTACCCTGACAATTAAGAAAACTGAAGCCAGTATATCTAAAAAAGGGATTTTAGTCAATATTTCATGTAATTCTACGGAATTGCTAGTTTAATTAGGCCGGATAATTGACAGGTCTTGTGTTTACTGTTACGGTAAAAATATGCCTTACTTATTTAATTTAAATCTATGGAAAAGAAAAATCGTAATCGTCTCGTTGGTGGGTCTATTGGCGCGTTGGCTGCCATTGGCACCGCTCTTTATTTAACTCGTACTGCCAACGGCCGAAAGCAGACGGAGAATATTAGATATCAGGTGGCAGCTATTTGGGACCGAATCAGTAGCCAGATCACCAGAGCAAAAAAACTAACTCGGTCGACCTATGAGAATCTTGTTGATACTGTTGTGGATTCTTATGCCGCACAAGAAGAAATGCTTAAAAAAGATGCTAGCGCCCTGAAGCGAGAGTTTAAGAAACGTTGGGAAGAGGTAAAAGGATAATAAGAAGTGTAATAATTCGTTTAATCTTAGTATCGGATGTTTTTTAAGTAAACCCCAGTCGGTTTACTTTTTTTGGTTTTAGGCTTAAAATATACCGTATAATTCATAATATACATATGACTAAGTTATTTTTAGTTTTTTTGGGCCTTATCCTAGGTCTTACTGCCTCTGCTCCGGCCATGGCCGCTGGCGAAGTTAATCGTTTATCACGTAGCGATTGGAGTAAATACGGTGTTAATCCTTGGAATATTGATACTGACTATGATGGTTATGCGGATGAATGGGAAATTAAGAACGGGTTCTGCCCAACCAATCCTGAAGCAGTAGGTGTTGGAAATAACAATTGCAGAAAGGGCAGTTTTGATCTGCGAACAAAAAAATATACTGCTCCAGCCGCGGTCAAAGCCGTTGCCCCGCGAGGAATCAAAATGTTTTCTTCCTGTGCGGCCCTAGATAAAAAATTAAAAGATGATACTGTCCACTACCAAACAGAAGTTGATGTGGTCGAAAATGACAGTGAGTTGCGAGGCCTTTTGTCCCAACCACTTAACAAAGTGTCAAACACTGCGGCGAAGATATTTTTTGAAAATTATTTACAGTATGCCACTCTTAATGACGCGGAGTTAAAACACGAAAATCTTTTAGTTTCCTATCGCGACCATAACTATTACTTTTTAAGGACTAGCGGCAAAGGTGCAATTTTTACGAGAACAAACAACGGCAACTGGCAGTCATATAAGGAGATCTCTCTGCCAGATTCAACAGCCGATATTGAAAATATTGGGATATCTGGAAATAATCTTTTCGTTTATACTCGAAAATATACCAGCAACAAAGTTGATTGGTATGAGACACGGTTATATATCTATTCTCTAGCTAACCCGGCTAACCCAGTTTTAAAAAGAACAGTTGTCCTAAACGGATTGGTAAAGGATTCTTTAGTCAAAAACGGTTATCTCTATTTAGCCCTAGTTGGTGGTGCAACGAATTTCGAGACCACTGACAAGAGTTCTGACTTTTTACCTTTTACTTACAAGGATAAGATCGGAACAGGGAAAGAAACTAAAATTAATTTAAAACAATGTAACGAAGTCGAATATGTCGGACGAATTTTAGGCTCGCGCTACCTCTCTCTTGTTAGTGTTCCTTTAAACGGCGGAAAGGTTATGAATCGGACGATTTTAGGCTCGACGGAAAGTCCCATATTCGAAGGGGGCAGCCTGTACCTTTTGTCGTTAAACTTTAACGACCGCTCAGTGGCGGAGTTTTTAAGTGACCCGGCCGCTAAAACCGAAATATATAAATTTAATCTCGCTGGCGGAAAATTCATTTTAGACAGTAGCAATACCGTGCCTGGAGTAATTGCTAATTATAGTGCTCTACAATTCAGCGGTGGTAATTTAGCAGTAGTTTCCAGCCACCCGAATAGCCTAAACGAAAGGAGCGCCTCGTTGTATACTTTTGATAGTCATTTAAACAAGCTTGGTTGGTATGAGAATGCTGTTACCAATGAATTAGTCAGTGGTCTTGATTACAAAGATAAAATTGCTAAAGTAAAATTGCAAGGTACTATCCTTTACTCAGGGGAAAAAGGCGGTGTCATTTTTAACTTGACCAATCCCCATACCCCCGTCAGCCTTGGCCAATTTAATTACCCGGACTATGTCCAGAAAATTGTACCACTGAAAAAAGATTATGTTCTAGGGTTTGGGTC
>CAZRZQ010000073.1:0-2833 GCA_964604585.1 uncultured Gammaproteobacteria bacterium | reverse complement strand
GCCGAGAGCTCGACCAGACGGGTTACACCATTCACCATTACCACCCAGACCATTCCGGGCAGTATCAATCACGAAGTGCTTGTCATTAATTAAACGAGACACTTCCTGACCGTAGGACGCATTTTGGTTAGTGGTGTAAAAGTTAGAAACATTCAAGGCAAAACCGGCCGCATTACTTACGCCAGCTTGGCGTAAACGATTGGCCATTTCACTACTACCAATCCAGCCGGGATGGCCGGCGTCGATATATACCTTGACGTTTGGTTTCGCTTCTAAGGTATTAACCGCAAAATTAAGAAGTTGGTAACGAGTTTCGCGGTCAGTACCAGATAAACAATCTGTTAAAGCAGTGGCGTCTGGTTCCAGGATAACCAGAGCGCTCCGGTCACCAATCCCGTTCGCCATATTGCTAATCCAAGTCTTGTAGGCGTCCGGGCTATTTGTTCCGCCGGCAGAATATCCACCACAGTCACGTTGAGGAATATTGTAAGCGACTAAAACCGGGGTGGCGTTAGCGCTAGCAGCCGCATCAACATAACTTTTTACATCTTGGTAGATGTTGCTATTCCAGCCACCAAACCAACGAGCACTTGGCTCATTACCCACCTTCAACATCAAGGCAGCGTCGGTTGGTCGACTAGTCTGCCACTCACGTGCTTGGGCCAAGGCTGGAGACAAAGGGTTAACATACAAACCCGAAGTAGAGGGTGCAGAGGTTGCGGGAGTGCTAACCGTTTGGGTTGGAGTGGGTGCAGGTTGTGTTGTAACGACAGTAGTTGGAGCTGGCTGGCTGTTTCCCGTAGAAATAGAAATGAGCTTTTGGGCCACAACAGCACCATTCACTTTAGCGACAAAATTTACTTTGTACGGACCACTGCCCCGCCAAGTCCATGACCCAACATTAACTAAAGTTTCTTTATGGGGCAGATCGGTATAATTAGTTGGCATATGGTTTAAGCCACCACCATCCACCTGCCAATACATTTCGTAAGAGTTTACGCTTCTGCCATCTAAGACTGCTTTAAATGGTTGTGTACCATTTAAGACGCTGTTATTGGTCGGCCACCAGACGCTAATGCTTTGGTTAGTGGGTGACGTTACAACATTAGAGGTTGCAGTTGGTGCTGGCTGAGAAGCGGGAGCCTGAACAGTAATTTCTTTAACATTGTCAAACCAAGCTAAATTTGGATTCCAGTATTCACCAAACACACCAACTTTAACTTTGTACTTGCCAGTATTAGCTGGCTTCCAAACAAAGTCAAAGTTTTTGGTTTCGCCAGTTGAAATATTTTGGTTTTCCAAATATTTCTGCCAAACACGAGAATTACTTTCATTGTAAATTTCTAGATTAATAATCCCACGACTTAAAACTGAACCACCTACGGAAAGACGCAAGGTGTTATCTGTATTCACAACTAAAGTTGAAGGTGTAGGAGTTAGACTAACGGCAAAACTGGCTGCCTGGGACTCAACAATGCTAGTGAATAACGTGGTGAAAAGAATAGAGATGATTAAGAAGGCGTTAAAAACGCGTTTTGAGGACGATAAGGTTTTTGATTTCATGAAAAGAATAATTTGTTTGCTCATTTAGAGAGGTCCGCGGATTACGCGCACATCGAGCAGAATTCCCCGAGGGAGGGACGATTGTTAAATTTGCCCTGTTTATCTCTATCTCTCATAGAGACCAAATTTTGTTTTACAGTCCGCCGAGTTAATTGTTTTCTCCGGCGGATATGTAAAAGTGTGTCCATTGTAGCAGAGGGTGTTTAAGTAACAAGCAAGCTGAAGAAGAAGGTGATCTATTTTTTAACTAAGATTAGCCAATAAGTTATCCACAGGTGAGATATACGTTTAGAAATAGAACCTTGGCACTCTCCGCTTATTGACTTTAGTTTTAAAAAATGATAACACAGGACTACAAATCAGAGTGAATCTATCAATAATTAGCAAAACTAGCTGTCATAATGAATATCTATACCAGGTATTTAATATGTCGGCTAGCTTTGGAAAAGCCGCTCGACCGAGTCGGAAGTTCCCGACTTGGGATGTGAGGGAGGACACATGAGTCACCGAGTGAGTCTGAAGGGCAGTGTCTACAGGAGGAACGGCACAACTTCCTACGTCGCTTGGAGGAAGAAGGACGAGCCCCCCGTTCTGCCTTCGGGGAGCGAGGTTCTGCCGAACCTCGACGGGTTCACCGTCGAAGGCTGGGGGTTCGATGGCTGTTACCAGAAGGTTCGAGAGGTCTGCTTGGCCAACGGCCAGGCGGTTCCCTCGAACCTGAAGGTGCGATAGGAAAGGCACGGGCGGGGGTCGATCGCAGAAGCAGTATGCGACTCGATCTCCAGAATAACTAAAAACATTTAGTTTTTCTGGAGAGTCGCGTACTGTAAAAAATATAAAAGCACTTACCTAATTGGTGAGTGCTTTTTTGTTAGGGATGTATTTTTAATTTACTATCGGCACGTAATGATCTCTCTTCACAAAACAGTTCCGACAGACAGCCATGTAACTGTAGGTACCATCATCTGGTAAGACCGGGGGTGCGTCAGTTTGGGGGACACCATTTAATAGGATTTGAGTATGAGTGGCCGTGGGATTTTTGCACTGCTCACAAACTGCCCATTTGTATCGCACTTCTTTCGGACCAAGTTCAAGAATTCTTTTGACGATTTCAAACAAGAGACCACGGGAGTCTAGATCAAGACCAGAAATAATTACCTTGACTCCCCTTTTTAATAAATTCTCTATAACCACCGTGTCTTCAGGTGGAAACATGTGTACCTCATCGATGCCAATCACCTTGTAATCCTCGGTGGGGATCTCCTTTAGA
>CAZRZQ010000072.1:0-2883 GCA_964604585.1 uncultured Gammaproteobacteria bacterium | reverse complement strand
AATGGGTTGGGCCATATTTTGGCTGTAATTTCCTTTATTTTAGCCCATTTCACCTACTTATCCACCCACTCCCTTGACAAAAACCTGTTTTTAAGGTATAATGCTCTGTTGCTTAAAATTTTAGATAAGTGGTTGTGGGCTTGTGCCAAGTATCAGATTTTGAAGCGTAAAGTAATTGTCACTAGCCCGTATCCACGACAAGCATGGAGATGTGTTGACGGACAGCTCAGGCTTTCAGCTCGACTTCTCCCTTAACACATCTTCTTGGATGCGGTTATGGTCGCTTTCATGCGACCGCACAAAAAATCCCCCCTGATCTCACATCAGGGGGGTTTTATTTTTGTCTTTTTTGTTATGTTAGTTGGTGGTTGTGGTATTAGGCACGTCAATTACTGGTTCAACTGGGGCAACCGGTTCACAGACTTCGCCTTCTGGGCATTCGACCGGTGGTGGGACCACCACTTCGTTTGGATCAACACCAACTAAACAAATCTGAGGTAATGGGCGGTAATAACTGTCAAAAACACGGTCAATCTTTTCGCCGGTTGGTGTAATGCGGGTGTAAGTAAAACTGGCGACTGCACCACGGAAAGCGGCCTGGCAATCTTTTTTGCCCGGAGCTAGCTTTTCTGATTTAATTACTTGCGGTGCACCAGCAGGTATCCACTTTGATACAAACGGATGGGTATAAGAACCAGTACGTCCATCTGGCTTACCCCACAAAGTAAATGTTAGCAGTTGTTTTTTGTAATCAATATCTGTTTGAAGCAAAAGATAGTTGCCGGTATCATTCTTAAATTTAAGATCTAAAATTGGTTCGTACAGTGTTGCGTCAGTACCAGGGTTGCCATTCACTGGATCAGCATAATAACTAACCACCAAAGAATGATTGCGTCTCTGGGTAATATCCATACCTGAATTCATGGCCATCCGGAAAAGTGTCGTACCAATTTGGCACATTCCACCACCAATCTCATCTTTAATCTCATTGCCTTTAATTACCGCCTCCGGCAGATATCCATTTTCTGCTGTATATGGGCCGGCATAATGGTTAGCGGAAAATTCTTCATCTGGTTTAATTAAAACACCATTTAACCTCTGAACAGCGTGAGCAATATTTTTAATCCGGTTATTGTGGCTATCTCGAAAAGTCGAATACCCTACTCCAATAATATCCGTAATCCCTAAATCATTAGCATCGCCCAACTTCACTTCTGGCTCAACAATTTCTGTTACCAAAGCAACGGTCTTAATTGTATCCCCCGGTTCATAATTCCTGGCCTTAAACGCCCTGTTTAATTCTTCATAGGTTTTTAGAGCATCTAAAGTAATACCCGTTTGGCTACCCTTAAATTCCTTAACCTTGTCGTTCTCCATCACAAAGCGACCGCTCTCAGCCGGCTGGTCAACATACATGCGAAGATCTTCTAGATATTTGCTAACTTTTTCCTGGTTTAATCCGAAAATTAAATCATTGTTTTCATCTTTTACGACTTCCAGCCAGGAAGAATAATCTTCTGGTTTTAAAGTCCAATCTTTCCGAAGTTTGGTTTGTGGATTGATGTAATTCAAACCAATTTCTCCATAGGCAAAAAGCTTGGGTAGCTCTGGCAACATTTTTTCGACATCTGCCTGTTTGACAAGTGGCGTGAAAACTTGCGTCTCCACTGCCAAAGGAAGAAAAACTAAATTTTCTAAATTAGTTTCAATCTTTGTTTTAACAACATCCGTGTCGAACATGTTACCTATTTTTTCCTCAATCACCTTATATTTCCCCTCTCGCCAATTTTCTACCTCTACATTGGCATTTTGGTAAGGATCTTCATAGGGTTGCAAAGTAGCTTCAACTAATTCTTCCCAACGCGCATCGTCTTTTGCTAACGACGCCGGTCGAGAGACCGGTCTAAACATTAGCCAGATTGGCTGCCAGGTCTCGGCAAACCAATTACCACCCCGCCCCCGACTAATTGCCCACTCACCCAACATTTCACTATCGTACTTTACAATTTCAAAAAAATTATCCCCCTCACCAACCAAGGTATTTAACTTAACGGTTTCTTTAAAACCCTCTTTGTTTTTAATTTCCAAAATTACCCCTTCTTTAGCTAAGCGATTATTTAAACCTTCAAGATATTCTACAACTTCTTCTTTGTTCATTCCACCAAGCTCGTAATTACCAAAAGCCACACCACTATATACCTGGCCGTTAAAACTCCAGGCGTAGGCAAAAGCCGCTCCTTGGACAACCAAAGCCAAAACCACCACTGCCCCAACCAAATACAGGGTTGTTTTTAATTTTTTACCTTTAGGCTTGGCAGCCTCCGCCAAGGCGTCTTCAATTTTAGTGGCGACTTCTTCCATATTAATTTAGCTAACGGTTGTACCTTGGTAAGGATTACCATCCAAGGCATTACCGACTTGTTTTAAATTGTTTCCTTTTAAAATAATAACTTTAATTTTATTTTTTTCGGCTTCTTGACTAGCAATTGGGTCAAAAGGCAGGTTCGATCCCGGCACCCATTTGTCACCAACAATTTTTCTAAACTCTTTCCACTTAATATCTTTTATTTTCTTAGCATCCTTGAATACTTTAGGATCCTTGTCGTAAGCGTAATCTATATTGGAAAGGTTAATAACAGTTTTAGCGCCGTACAGTTTGGCCAAACGGACAGCGACATAATCTGTTGACCAACCTGGTTTCCAACCAGCACCGATCAAAACTCCAGTTTCCCATTTCATTTTCTTAGTCGGATCTTTGGTTACTACCGGATAAGACCACTTACGAAAAATGGTACGCATGAAGTGAGCGTTTAAACGCGTTGCGTGAATTCCGATCCAGTCAATATCTTCATCCGCCAATTCACTTACCCCCCGTACCCCTTC
>CAZRZQ010000071.1:0-2954 GCA_964604585.1 uncultured Gammaproteobacteria bacterium | reverse complement strand
CGAGAGTTTTATTGCTAGTCAAATTAGCGATGACCAAATCGGTATTAATAACATCCACCGTACTATTCGGTGTAATGTCACCAGCGGTAACTGGGCCTGGGCCCTTTTTAGTTAGAGTCAACACAACTGGATCATCGGAATGGACCTTAACCACTAATTCTTTAAGGTTTAACATAATTTCCACCACATCTTCTTTGACGCCTTCGACAGTGCTAAATTCATGGTTGACACCTTTAATTTTAAAAGACTCAACCGCCGCACCTGGCAAAGAAGATAACAATACACGACGTAAAGCATTACCTAAAGTTGTACCATAGCCATGGTAACAAGGGGTAATGATAACACTCGCAGTATTGGCCTCCTTCAAAGGGGCGAACTCTACCTTGGAAGGTAATAAAAAGTTCTCCATAAATAATGTGGTTAAAATTAACGAGAATAGAACTCAATAATTAATTTGGTGTCAAAGGCTGGCATTTCAAGAGCCGGCTCATTCAAAACTTTGGCACTCAATTCCTTGGCATTAACCGTGAGCCAAGCTGGAGCTTCCATTTTAGCCAAAGTTTCTGACAAGGTTTCAAAACCCTTGCGGCCTTTAGCGCGATTGGTTAATTTAATTTCATCCCCCGCTTTGATGTGAGAAGATGGAACAGACAACTTGCGGCCATTCAAAAGAATGTGGCCATGACCAACCATCTGACGAGCGGCGGCACGAGTAGTCGCTAAACCAGCACGGAAAACAACATTGTCTAAACGAGACTCAAGAGCTGCTAAAAGAAGTTTACTGGTATCACCAGTCTTTTTAGAAGCCTCGGCGACATAGTTAGAAAACTGACGTTCACGTAAACCGTAAACTTCCTTAGCCTTTTGCTTTTCGGCTAACTGCTTGCCGTAGCTCGAAGTCTTGCGATTTCTACCCTGTCCCGAACCTTTGGCGGCTGGGGCTGGCTTGGAACTTTTAGTTTTTACAATAGGGTTAGTAGACATAATTCAATATATTTATTTTGGGATTAGACGCGTCGGCGTTTCGGTGGACGGCAACCATTGTGTGGCAAAGGTGTAACGTCGCTAATCGCGAGCACCACCAGTCCATTGGCGTGAAGAGCGCGGATAGCGCTTTCACGACCACCGCCGATACCTTTAACAAACACATTAACTTCTTTCAAACCAACGTCGCCGATCTTAGTCAAAACGTCTTTAATCACCATACTCGCGGCATAAGGAGTGGCTTTCTTTGGGCCCTTGAAACCGTTAACACCAGCCGAAGACCAACCCAAAACGTTTCCGTTTGGATCAGTAATCGTCACAATAGTGTTATTATAGGAAGCCTGGACGTAAGCATTGCCTTTTGGTACCTGGCGCATTATCTTACGCTTCTTAGCCTTACCGGTCGCTTTACCAGCTGCCTTTTCATCTTTTACAGCGGGTTCGCTCCCGGCGGTTTTTACAATTTGTTCTTCAGACATATTTTATATTTGGAGGGAGTGATTAAAAATTAGGTCTTTTGACCAGTTAGTTTCTTACCAGAAACAGCGGTTTTGCGGACATTACCACGGACGGTACGAGAATTAGTTTTAGTTCTCTGACCACGAACTGGCAAATGACGCATATGACGAATACCGCGGAAAGCTTTAATGTCTTTCAAGCGTTTGATGTTGGCGGCTACTTCACGACGTAGATCGCCTTCAGTTTTATAACTCTTTTCGACAATCGCCCGTAGTTTATCTTCGTCATCCGGAGTCAATTCTTTTGTCCGGATATTTTCGTCAATTTTAGCTGCCGCTAAAATCTTTTTAGCCAAAGTCGGGCCAACGCCATATAAATAGCGAAGGGAAATACCGATCTTCTTGTCGTTTGGAATGTTAATACCAGAGATACGCATAGACTGTGTTAAAAATATATAACAAAATTATCCTTGGCGTTGTTTATGCTTTGGATTGCTACAAATCACGACTACTCGCCCTTTTCTCCTTAAAACTTTGCATTTCATGCAAACTTTCTTGACTGATGCTTTAACCTTCATAATTATTTTCTTTAATGAAAAAATACCAACCACTGCCGCGATATCGACGCCTAAACTTTCTTCAGGCTCCACCGCACCGGTTGATATTTATTCCTGAACTAATAGTTCAGTAATTTGTTTAAATTGTTAGTAGCGGAAAGTGATTCTCCCCCGTGTTAAATCGTAAGGAGTCATTTCCACCTTGACCTCGTCGCCGATCCCCAAACGGATCTTGTTCAGACGCATCTTGCCCGACAAATGAGCAAGAATGTTCTGACCGCTCTCAAGGAGCACGCGAAAGGTACCGGCTGGCAAGAGTTCTTCGATCTTGCCTCTAACTTCGATAATGTCTTCCTTGTTGGCCATTCAATAAATGTTAGGTGTGAATATAATAAACGATTTTGAAAAATAAGTCAAGTCCCCCTTGTCCAATTTATACACATATTTTAGCCTATTTTTGCTCTTTTGGCAACTCCTGACCCACAACTTCTTCCACTTTATACACCCAATACTTGTACAATACAAAGTTCCAGCTGACTGAAAGGATAATGTTTGCAAGGCGTACCAGGCGGTAGTCAAAGCCCAATTTTTGGCTAAAAATATAGATAATTAAGAGAGAAATGGCATAGTTTACCCCGACCAACAATAAGAATCGGATCAGTTGACGATGAGGCATCTCTTTGCTCCCAAAAGACCAGTATTTGTTCAGAAGAAAATTGTAGCCGATAACGATTATCTGGCTTATCGCCACCGAAAAAACAGCGGTCCAAAGGAGATACTCCTTGAAAATTACGAGTAACCCTAGGTCTAATAATACCCCGGTTACCCCAACAACAAAATAACGGAAAAACTCCTTTTTTGTTCGATGATAATAGGATACAATCTTTTCAAGCATGGTGAGTTATTCAACGATAGCCTTAATACGCCTTATTCCAGCGCTACAAGCTTCTTCTTT
>CAZRZQ010000070.1:0-2964 GCA_964604585.1 uncultured Gammaproteobacteria bacterium | reverse complement strand
TAAGGCTCTGGTTTCTTAAGACCACGGATAATCGCGGCCATTTCACCAACTGCTTGCTTGTCTATTCCCTCGATAGTAATGATATTCTTTTCTACCTTTAAAACCGTACCAAGCATTGGTTTAACTTCTACGGGGTGAGAAAAACCGATTTCTAGATTCAAATTTTGACCTTTCATACCAGCGCGGAAACCAACACCATTAATTTCTAATTCTTTTTTAAAACCTTTGGTCACCCCATCTAACATGTTGTTAACCAGGCTAGAAAAAGTACCCCAGATAGCGCGTTCATTTTTATCATTTTCATTGCGGACAGAAAATTCTAAGTTACCATCTTTTTCCGCGACAATAATACGAGGGTGTAACTTTAAAGTTAACTCGCCTTTTGGGCCTTTTACTTTTAAGCTTACTTTATTGATTTCGACGGTGACTCCGCTTGGGATCGGTCGAACTTTTTTTCCAATACGTGACATATTATTTTAGGTTAGTATACCTCACAAAGCAATTCACCGCCAACATTTTCCTTGATCGCTTCTTTGTTGGTTTTAATCCCCGCTGGTGTGGACAAAATTGAAAGACCATAACCATTCAAAACAGCCTTGATTTCGCTCTTTTTGACATAACGGCGATGACCAGGGGTACTCAATCTAACGATGGACTGAATAGCGGGGGCGCCATGGTTATATTTCAAAACCACTACCAAATTTTTTGGGTTTTCTTCGCTTACGTCGGCTTTTAAAACATAGCCTTCGCGTACCAAAATTTCCGCAATCGCCAATTTCAATTTAGAAAATGGCATCGCCGTCTCTTTCTTATGAGCCATAGAGGCGTTGCGTATTCTGGTTAACATGTCAGCGATAGGATCGGTCAACATAACTTTAAGTGATTATATATTATTGCTTTTAGAAATAAATTACCAACTAGATTTATGCACACCCGGGATCTTTCCTTCATTCGCTAACTCGCGGAAACAGATGCGACAAAGGGCGAACTTTCCAATCACGGCTCGGCCACGACCACACTTCCAACAACGTCGAACAATGCGAGTGGAATATTTTGGTTTGCGATTGGATTTTGCTTTTTGTGCTTGTGTCGCCATATCTTATTTTATAAAAGGAAAACCTAAGTGAGTTAAAAGTGACTTTCCTTCCGCCTGATTCTTGGCATTGGTATTAATAACTATTTCTAAACCGTGTACTTTGTCTAACTCATCCATTTTTACTTCAGGAAAAGCGACATTTTCTTTAAAACCAATGGTCAAATTTCCTTGGCGGTCAAAACCTGTAGCGGAAATACCGTGAAAGTCGCGAACGCGAGGGAAGGTAACCATTAACAATTTTTGTAAAAAGTCATACATGCGTGGACCGCGAAGAGTGACAACAACGCCGATCTCCTGGTTTTCACGGATCTTAAAGTTGGAAATAGCCTTTTTAGCTTTGGTCCGGACTGGCTTTTGACCAGTAATCTTTAAAAGAGTCTTTTCAACATTGTCGATATAACTAGCGTCTTTAACAAATTTGCCAACACCAACATTAATAACCACCTTTTTGACCTTTGGCACTTGCATGCGATTCTTATAATTCAATTCAGCCATAACCGCCGGAACAACTTTTTCTTTATATTGTTGATATAAAATATTTTGCATAAATTTAGTCGATTACCTCTTTACATTTGCGGCAAACGCGCATTTTTTTATCACCTTCAAATTTATAACCAACGCGAGTTGGAGCCTGGCACTTGGTGCAAACGAGCATCACGTTGCTACCAGTAATCGGGGCAGATAATTCAATCGTTTGGCCCTTCTCGCCTTGTTTTTTGGCGCGCATGTGTTTTTTAATCTTGTTCATTCCTTCGACGACCACTTTGTTCTCAGCACGAAATACCTGAATAACCTTACCGGTTTTACCACGGTCTTTGCCTTGAATAATTTTTACTTGGTCGTTGGTTTTAATTTTCATATGTTTTTGTTTATAAAACTTCCGGAGCTAAAGAAATGATCTTCTGAAAACCCTTAGCACGCAATTCACGACAAATACCGCCGAAAATACGCGTTCCTTTTGGTTCTTTAGTCTTCCTGTCGACAATCACCGCGGCATTCTCATCAAAACGGATGTAGGTTCCATCGGGACGACGTATTTCTTTGTGTTGGCGTACAACCACCGCGTGTACCACTTCACTCTTTTTAACCATGCCACGAGGAGCCGCTACCTTAACAACAGCGGTAAAGATATCGCCGACTTGGGCATAGCGCTTTTTGTAGCCACCTAAAACGCGGATGCATTGTAATTTTTTAGCACCAGTGTTATCGGCGACATTCAACATGGATCGGTGTTGTATCATACTTTTAGCTCTAGAAACTTTTGAATAATAATTATTTCTTCACTACTTCTTGGATTCTCCAGCGCTTGGTTTTGGACAATGGTCGGCATTCCATAAAGCGAACTAAATCACCAACTTTTGCCAAACCTTTTTCATCGTGCACAGGGAATTTCTTGGTAGTTTTAAATTTGCGCTTGTATTTCAAGTTGGTTTTGACGCTTTCGACAAGAACAGTAATAGTTTTCATCATGACAGTACCTACCACTCGGCCTTCAAGCACACGGGTCATTTTTTTGTTTTCGATTTTTTCCATAATATAACAAATTATTTGGCGCGATGAATTAACGTATTAATCCGCGCAATCGTACTTCTTAATTCTTTTATTTTATGATTCTGTCGATAAGTCCCGGACCGGGCACCGGCTTTGGCGACGCGCACTTCTTCGCGCAAAGACCCAAGCATTTCGTTCAATTCAGCAACGTCTTTATTTTTTAATTCAGTAAAATCCATAAATTTAGATTATTGCCTTTCGACAAATTTAGTTTTAACGCCAAACTTGTAACCAGCGAGATCCATCGCCTCTTTAGCTGACACTTTAGTAATACCACCCATTTCAAACAAAACGGTACCTGGTTTTACAACTGCAAC
>CAZRZQ010000069.1:3264-3556 GCA_964604585.1 uncultured Gammaproteobacteria bacterium | reverse complement strand
CCACCACCTTGGCCACGAGCAGCACGCATAAAATCTTCCCAATTCATTCCACCACTAAAACCACCTTGTTGTTCAAAGTCGCTGCCGTATTGATCGTATTTCGTGCGTTTCTCAGCATCTCCAAGAACCTGGTAAGCTTCATTAATCTCTTTAAACTTTTTTTCATCTCCACCCGGTCGATCTGGATGGTGTTGCATCGCGAGTTTCTGAAAAGCTTTTTTGATCTCGTCAGCCGAAGCGTTTTTTTCGATCCCTAATATTTTGTAATAGTCTTTGGACATAATTCAACAAT
>CAZRZQ010000069.1:0-3254 GCA_964604585.1 uncultured Gammaproteobacteria bacterium | reverse complement strand
CTTTTTTCTGACTTTCAAAAAAATAAACGGATTTTATCTTATCACAAAATTCCGGCCTCTTTTCGTTCATTGCTCTCGCCCTATAAACATAAACCATGTTACAATAGCCATACTCTATGCTTTTGCAGGCTTGAAACTGTTTCAGACAATTAATATCATAAAAATCAATTTTGCATTCATCCTTCATATAATTCCATCGCATTTGCAACTGCGAAATGCACTCTTCTTTTGGGTACACTTGTTTCCTGTCGGTGGCGACAACTCTATCCATGCTGTTACAAAAATCTATATTACCAGTTGCTATCGAGGCCTTATTGAGGCAAAGGCTAATATTTTCCGCACCTTTCATATTATCTAAACAGACATTTGGATCATTCTGCTCTGCGGCCACCTTGAACCAATCTGCGTGGCTTTCACGTGGAAATGGATATCTGACGCGCCAAGTTACTCCAATTATTAAAAGCAGGGATGCTAGTAAAACGAAAAATGGAATTGAAAATTTTAGCACTCCCTTATAACTCGTATTACGTTTAGCGTATATATTAGTAACTAAGAATTGCAAAATAAAATTTCCTAGAATAATAAACAGAGAATAATAAACTAAAAATGGTACGGCCAGACACTCTTCGCCATCACAGTCAAAAATGGCACACATGCAACCAAACAATAAAACTACAAATAACACTACGGTAGTAATAGTCGCTGGGGCCCAACGTGATTTGCTACATCTATAAAATAAAAAAAGGTTTAAATTTAATAACCCATAAAAAGCTAAAATCGAAACAACAAACCCGACAATAAATACTGGTGGTCTATACACCAAAGAGTTGAATATTTCGTTTAGCATAAAATATACTTTATAAATTGAAGGGGCGAGCCTTAACTCGCCCCTCATCAAACAATATTATACTACTTCTCCCTCAATCGGTCCATCATCTTTCTTTTCATCCTTTTTCTCATCAGCCTTTGGTTGCTCGCCAGGGTTACCATTAGCACCCGGTGCCGATTGATTAGACTGGTACATCTTCATCCCCACCGTCTGAGCGGCCTTGGATAATTCTTCTGAAGCTTTTTTAATTGCCTCGACATCATCCTTGTCTTTAACATCCTTCACAGCCTTCAAACTTTCTTCCACCTTGGTTTTTTCTTCGGCGGTGATCTCAACCTTCTTCTCTTCCACTTCCTTCATCATCTTCTCAGTCGTGTAAATCATGGTGTCAGCCAAATTTTTGGTTTCAATCAGTTCCTGCTTCTGTTTATCTTCTGTCGCATGTATTTCCGCCTCTTTTTTCATCTTTTCAATTTCTTCTTTACTCAAACCAGATGAAGCTTCGATACGAATGGATTGCTCTTTGTTGGTGGCTTTGTCTTTAGCCTTAACATTTAAGATACCATTAGCATCAATATCAAAAGATACCTCAACTTGCGGAACACCGCGTGGGGCAGGCGGAATACCATCTAAGATAAACTTACCCAAAGTTTTGTTGTCTCCGGCCATTGGACGCTCACCTTGCAAAACATGGATTTCCACGGCTGGCTGGTTGTCAGCTGCGGTTGAGAATACCTGAGACTTAGAGGTTGGGATAGTAGTATTGCGTTCGATAAGTTTGGTCATTACACTGCCCAAAGTTTCAATACCAAAAGATAATGGTGTAACATCCAAAAGTAAAACATCTTTTACATCACCACGTAACACACCGCCTTGTACGGCTGCACCCATGGCCACTACTTCATCCGGATTGACACTAATATTTGGTTTCTTGTTAAAAAACTTTTCCACAGTCTGTAATACCAGTGGCATACGAGTCATACCACCAACCATTACAACTTCATGGATATCTCCCGTAGATAACTTGGCGTCTTCCAAAGCTTTCTTGACTGGAGTTAAAGTTTTCTGGATCAATTCTCCGACCAATTCTTCCAATTTAGACCGAGTCAATTTCATGACCAAATGTTTTGGCCCATTGGCGTCAGAAGTAATAAACGGCTGATTAATTTCACTCTCTTGTGCAGTAGATAACTCGATCTTTGCTTTCTCGGCCGCTTCTTTAATTCTTTGTAAAGCCAAAGGATCATTGCCCAAATCTATTCCTTGGTCTTTTTTAAATTCATCTAAAATCCAACGTATAACCACCTGGTCAAAGTCATCACCACCAAGGTGAGTATCGCCATTGGTAGATAATACTTGGACGGTATCTGGGGCGACTTCCAGGATAGAAATGTCAAAAGTGCCACCACCCAAGTCATACACGGCAATTTTATGCTCAGCTTTCTTGTCGAAACCATAGGCCAAAGCCGCAGCGGTTGGCTCATTAACAATACGAAGAACATTCAAACCAGCGATTTCACCGGCATCTTTAGTCGCCTGGCGTTGCGAGTCATCGAAATAAGCCGGGACGGTGATAACGGCCTCGGTAATTTTTTCACCCAAGCGTTCTTCAGCGTCCGCTTTCATCTTTTGCAAAATCATGGCTGAAATCTCTTGGGGAGAATATTCTTTACCGCTCATGGATATCTTTACACCCTCACCACTTTGCACAATCTTATACGGCATGAGTTTTAAATCTCTCTGGACCTCAGCGTCGTCCCAACGACGACCGATCAGACGCTTGATCGAATACAAAGTATTTTCTGGGTTAGTAACAGCCTGGCGCTTTGCCAACTGTCCAACCAGACGTTCGCCATTTTTTGACATGGCAACTACGGATGGAGTAGTACGCGCTCCTTCTTTATTTTCTAACACTTTCGGCTGACCACCCTCAATGATCGCCATGCAAGAATTAGTTGTACCGAGATCGATTCCGAGAACTTTTGACATAATACGTATATGATTAATTAAATTTGTTAATTAAGTTTATAAATTAATTTTATACTCATTTGCTGATTTGGGAGCGGCGGCAGGAGTGGTAGTATCCGACGGGTCATAACTAAAATCCTTGATGTGTGTTTTTATTGTTAAAACATTATTTTGCAGGGTGATTAAATCAGTGTTTAAATAGCAGTCATATCCACAGGTTAAAACCGTTTCCCCGACAGGGATATCTAATTTTTTTGATTTAATTTTTTTTACCAAATCATACACCCAAATTGATTCGGGCCTGTCTTCTATGTTTGCCATTTCATATTTAACACTAACAATTATTCTTTTATCTTGGAAAACCTTACTGTTTAAACTTGGCCCAGATAAATTTATGTCTCTTTTTATCTCGACCACGTCGTTAATTTTATTTATTACTAAATAATATTCCGAAAGA
>CAZRZQ010000068.1:1905-3832 GCA_964604585.1 uncultured Gammaproteobacteria bacterium | reverse complement strand
AAACGGTAACCAATTAAATTTCCAAAGACAAAAGCATACCAGAAATACCAATAACCCTGGAAGGCGGAGTTTTGCAAGCTCGACCCTATTTCAATCTGGTGCCCAAAAGCGAGAAGAATGGCGAGGTAAGTAAATAAATGAGTAAGATACCACCATTCATATTTCATTCTTTTTCTAACAATCGCGATTGACAATAACACAATGCCAATTAGTAAAGTTAAAGCAACGATGGCGCTTAAGGTGTCTTCAAAAACAAAAATAAATTGTTTTAACTGTAGCCAAATAGACCAATTGCTTAGGCTGGCATAGGCGAAGAGAATCATTAATCCGTGCAATACCACAAACAATAACCCAAAGAAACCATTGTAATGATGTAGGTTGGCTAATTTATCTAAGCCAATATATTTTTCAATCCATTTAACCCGGCCAATTAAAAGTAGTTGCCACAAGATAAGATAAACACCCAGTAAACCAGCTAAACGACCGAGGGCGACAAGCGTGCTTTCGGTGTCTACTCCTAAAAGATCCCAAGAACTTTTGGACCAGAAATAAAAAATTGGTGAAACCAGAATTAAAGCTAGAAGATAAAACGGTTTATAACGCATATTTTTTATTACGTAAAAGAGTCATAAAAAGAATGGCGGCTAAAGTAGCTGTAGCCGCGCCAAGGTAAAACGGTGCCGACGGGCTAACGTATTTCCAAAGAAAACCGGCTAGAGTAGAAGCGACAAACATAATTAAACCCGTAGCGGTGAGATAAGCCCCAATGGCGGTAGCAGATTTTTCTTTTGGCACTAGTTCGGAAATGTAGGCTTTGCTAATACCATCGGTTAGGGCCATGTAGATGCCGTAAATTGGAAATAGAAACCAAACCCAGAAACTTGATCCGGTGAGACCAAAGAATAAATAGACAAGGGCAAACAACCAGAAACCAATCATCATCACTTTTCGCGCCCCGATCTTGTCGCTTAACCATCCAGCTGGATAAGAAAAGAGAAAGTAAGTAATGTTAAATGTAACATAGGCCATAACAGTTAAAGTAACGGCCAACCCTAAATCTTTAGCCCGTAAGATAAGGAAAGCATCTGAACTATTGCCAAGGGCGAAAAGCATAGATACTAGTAAGAACATTTTAAACCGCGGATCCATTTCTTTCCAGTTAAACCGAAATGGTTTTTCATCTTTTGGTTTAGCGATACCCAGTTCTTCCGCACTCTTTCTTTTTTCTTTAACAAACAAGACGAGTAAAATGACGCCAATGAGTGAAGGGATAAAGGCAATGAAAAAGATCATTCGGTAATTACTAGAATATAGATGGATAAGTAGTAGCGCTAGTAGTGGCCCAAAGACTGCTCCTAGACTATCCATCGAACGATGCAAACCAAAAGCTCGCCCCCGGTAAGCTGGATCAACACTTTCTAGGATAAGCGCATCACGAGCGGAAGTACGTGTCCCCTTTCCAATCCGGTCAATAACGCGAGCAAACAATACAAAGCCCCAGGTCTGAGCCAAACCAATTAAAAGTTTTGAAATAGTAGACAAGGAATATCCCGCAGTAACAAAAAGTTTACGACGGCGGATCTTATCTGAAAACCAACCAGAGACAACCTTTAAGATGCTGGCCATTGATTCGGCGATACCTTCAATGACACCAATGATCGTGGCTGGTGCACCTAAAACAACATTTAGAAACAAAGGAACGATCGGGTAGATCATTTCCGAAGCAATATCATTGAAGAGGCTAACGAGGCCCATGACGACGACATTGCGAGAGATGGGTTTTTTGTTTTCTGTAGGTTCCATAAACAAAGCTATAAAAATTATTTACTTTCTTGCTTAACTTCATTTAACAACACATCTCTGTCTCTTATGATTTCTTCGATTATCCGAACAGGCACTAGCCACTCTTTGTCTTTGTATTTTACAG
>CAZRZQ010000068.1:0-1895 GCA_964604585.1 uncultured Gammaproteobacteria bacterium | reverse complement strand
TTATCTATTACAACCGAATATCCTTCGTCAAACGCAAAACCATTTTTATCGGGCATGTCTTCAACAAATTGCCTCGCTGCCTCCCGGCCTTCCATCTTTTCAATCACCTTTAACAAAAATGACTCCATAACACTGTTATGTGAGGCAATGAATCTTTGCATTTCTTTAAGACCGCCCTCTTTATCTTTTTTGGCGTTTTGTGTTTTGTTCAATACGCGCTCAACGGTTGGATACATTCTGATATATTTTAAAACTAGTTCAGCTACATTTCCGGCCAGTCTAGAGTATGAATAATCCTTTTCGTCGCCCAGATCTTTAACTAATTGATCACTTTCTTCGAAAATAAACCTAATCAAATCTTTTGTTACCAAATAACGAGGATCAGCAACTTTAGCATAGCGCGCATCTTCTTGCGCTGGTAAAAAGTCTAGCAACTCAGTAGATATTATTTTTCGTCCGACTTTTTGTTGTTTGGCGATGCCAACCACCATATCTTCCAGGCTCATCTCCGGGGTAACCCAAGGTTCATTGGCTAACATGTTACGCACGGCAGTTTCTTGAGATCGTTCGCGGGGCGAACCAATGGCCACCGCTCTTTCTGGTCTAGGATTTCTGGTTTTACCTGCCTCCGTCGCTCTGGTTCGTCCTTCAGCAGTAAGACGCACCTTGAAATCATCAGGATTTCTTTCTTTCCGATCATGACGAAAAATTTCCAAACGTATTCGTGGCCTATTTTCTCTAATCATTTCCCTTTCTGTGTGTTTTGTTCCTTCGACCATAGTATCAGTTATTTAAGAATATTAATTACGCCTTTTATAGCGTCAACTTCAATTCTATCTCCTTCTTTTATAACTTGTGTAGCGACATGCGTTCCGATAATGCAAGGTTTTTTTAATTCGCGTGCAACAATAGCCGCATGGCATGTCATTCCCCCTTCATCCGTAACAATGGCAGAAACTTTTTTAATTAAAGGTAAAAAGTCCGGGGTGGTCATGGGAGAAATAAGTATATCACCAAGACCTAATTTTTTATTATATGAACCATTTTTTATGATTCTAGCAGTTCCTATAACCTTACCAGCGTAAGCTACAACTCCATTAATACTCTTAGTATCAAGAATTTCCGTCGTTAGGCGCACCCCTTCTTGTGCCATAACCCGATCAGCTTCTTTGTTATAGTAAAAATTCGTTTGTCCGTCACAATACTCGACCAAAGAATAGTTACACCTGCTCTCGAGTTCAGCGACCAATTTCTTGGTACTACCTTGTTTAATATATTTTAGAAGCAAACTTTGATCTAGATACTTAATATTTTTTTCTGGTATACCAATTTTCTTTGCCAAACTATTTAATACTACCTGGTTAAATAAATAACAAGCTTCAGAGTTGTATCGTTTACGATCATCTTGTAATAAAGAAAGAAATTGAACTATCTTAAACAAACGAATCGTTTCTTGGTCTAGTTTATACTTTTGGATTATTAGTTTTTGTTTTTGGAATATGTCTTCTAAAGTGGACAGTTTATGTTTAGTGTCCGAAGTTAATTCCTCGCAGAGACGTTGTTTTACCGTGTCATAATCATAAATCTTTGGCCCAGCATACTCATACGGAAACCAAACATATTTATTTATAAAAATTCTAATTGATTTTTCTACCCCAAGTGAGTCAACACCATGTTTTCTGGCTAAAATTAATATTTTAGTAAATTCATTCTCAATTTTTGAGGCGTAAGATAATTCAACTGGCCGACTCAAAATACCTATTATCTCATCTTGAGCGGAAGAACTATAAGAGCTTAGATGATTTTTAATTTGCGTTTTAATTTTCTCCTCTGTTCCCAACCAATACAACATGTTATCATCGAAAAATTTGATGTACAATTTATCTGCAATTATA
>CAZRZQ010000067.1:0-3861 GCA_964604585.1 uncultured Gammaproteobacteria bacterium | reverse complement strand
ATTTACAGGTACAACAAGAGTTAGCGGTCAAACTAAGTGGTTTAGAGTTAGACTTAAAAGAAAAGGCTAATGAAATTGGTTTACTGTATGCGGCGGTTGGCCCACAGAAAATTTCAGATATTTTAAATAAAATGGGTTTTAAAGTCGAACGGAAACAAATTGTTACGCCGCAAATTAAGTCAGTGGGAGAACATAAGGTTAAAGTCAAGCTCCGACATGGCCTGGAATCAGAAGTGAGCATCGCTGTCTCTAAAGAATAGTCCCTCCGTCTCTGCGGAGGGTTTTTGTTTTATGGCAAAATAGTGTATAATATTCAATTGTTAATAACTTATGAAATTTCAATTTAATTAACTATGCGCACTAAGTATATTTTTGTTATTGGAGGAGTGTTGTCTGGAGTGGGAAAGGGCGTCACCGCAGCTTCGATTGGCCGGATGTTTAAGAATCGTGGGCTAAAGGTCTCGGCCATGAAGATTGATCCGTATATTAATGTCGATGCGGGAACAATGAACCCGGTTGAACATGGTGAGGTGTTTGTGACCGATGATGGTTATGAAACCGACCAAGACATTGGTAATTATGAAAGATTTTTGGATACAGATATTCTTTCAGATAATTATTTAACCACCGGTCGTGTTTACGAAAGTGTCATCCACAAAGAGAGAAGCATGTTCTACAAAGGTCACTGTGTCCAGGTGGTGCCGCACATACCGTTGGAAGTAGTGGATTCAATCAAACGAGCGTCGGCACGAGCTAAAGCCGATGTAATGATTATCGAGATTGGTGGTACGGTCGGTGAATACGAAAATATTTTGTTTTTGGAAGCCGCGCGCATGATGAAACTCGACCATCCGGAAGATGTGGCTTTTGTTTTGGTAAGTTACATGCCGGTACCAGGACATATCGGGGAAATGAAAACTAAACCAACCCAGCATGCCGCCCGGGCTTTAAATAATAGTGGTATCCAACCAGACTTCATTGTGGCTCGCGGTACGACTGAATTGGATACACCGCGCCGAGAAAAGTTGGCTTTCTTTTGCTGGCTAAAATCTAAAGACCATGTGATCTCCGCCCCAGACGTTGAAAGTATTTATGACATCCCAACTGTTTTTGAAAAACAGAATTTTGGTCAGTTACTTTCTAAAGGTTTACATTTTAAATTGCCGCAAGTGGTAGATAAGAAATGGGATATTTTTGCCAAAAGAGTAAAGAATGGGAAAAGGGTAGTAAAAATAGCGGTAGTTGGTAAATACTTTGGTACGGGTAAGTATACTCTGTCCGATTCATATATTTCGGTCATTGAGGCAATAAAGCATGCGGCAGTATATAACGATGCGAAAACGGAGATGACCTGGGTTGATTCGGAGGATTACGAGAAAGACCCAAAGAGGATTAATGAGTTGTCCAAGTACGATGCTATAATCGTACCGGGGGGATTCGGTGCGCGCGGTGTTGACGGAATCATGTTGGCTATTCAGTACGCGCGAGAAAAAAAGATTCCTTATCTAGGGTTATGTTACGGTATGCAATTAGCCACCATTGAGTTCGCGCGCAATGTCTTAGGACTAAAACAAGCTAATACCTTGGAGATTGATCCCAAAACACCTGATCCCGTCATCCACATTAATGGTGAGCAAGCAAAAAATGTTAAAAATAATCGTTATGGTGGGACGATGAGATTGGGGGCTTATAACTGTGTATTGATAAAAGGGAGCAAAGTGCAAAAATTGTATGGTGTGAATGAAATTAGCGAACGACATCGTCATCGTTATGAATTTAATAATTCTTACCGTGAAGTAATGGAAAAAAATGGTGTCCAGTTTGTCGGTATTAATCCGGAAAAGAACCTGGTTGAAATTATTGAATTAAAAGATCACCCGTATTTTGTTGGGAGTCAATTTCATCCTGAATTGAAGTCGCGACCATTACACCCACATCCGTTATTTATGGGGCTCATTAAGGCGGCGATAAAAAAGTAATATTAAATAAAGAGACAGGGCTGAGCCCTGTTTTTTTATTATCCAATTTTAGTTAGGAAGCGCCTTGGACGTCTCGAATAGATTTAAGACGGTCTATTTTTGTTTTTCTCCGAAGATTGAGACAAATCGTCCTTGGCCGATTAATTTAGCAATTTCTTCCGGCTGAAATATTTTTCCATTCATGCAGACGTAAATTCCCGGCTGGAGATTAAAAATCGCCGCCACACAATAGCCAATATTGAATGGGGCATCAGAGCCAGCAAAACCATGCAAAGGAATCATCGAACCAGTAAGGATAATGGTTGTATTCAGTTCTTTCAAGTGCGCCTTAAGGTAGCGAGCAGTATCTGGCATGCAGTAGGTACCGTGAGTGATGATAAACCGCTGATAGGAAGATTTTTCGATTGCTTGTTTCACCATCTCCATATCTTCTAGGGTAATATCTCGGCTATCTTTCATACAGACTTCAGTAAATTCGGTAGAGAGGTGCAGTTTTAAACTTTTAATATAGTTGGGGATGGTTGAATGTTCACCAGGAACGACAGTGTCTTTAGTCCCGTCGTATTGAGAATCAATCGTTCCGCCCGTCATTATAAAATGAATTTTTTGGCCATCGTTCTCCATATATTTATCTCCCTTTAAATCCAAAAATAACATTGAGGGTACGAAGTAGGATGACAACGTCTAAAAGCAAACTGCGGTTTTTGATGTAATACAAATCGTATTCTAATTTCTTAAGATTTTCTTCCATCGTACCGTAATAGTTTTTTTGTAACTGGGCCCAACCAGTTAACCCTGGTTTAATCATATGACGAAGCGCATAGTAGGGCATTTGTTTGGTCAATTCGTCAACAAATTCCGGGCGTTCTGGTCGTGGGCCAATGATCGCCATCTCGCCTTTCAAGATGTTAATAAATTGAGGAATTTCGTCCAATCGAGTAAGGCGAAGGATTTTGCCAATCCCAGTAATACGGTCATCTTTCTCTTTGGCATAGACGGGACCAGATATTTCCGCGCTGCCATGTTCTCCCAGCACCTTCATACTGCGGTATTTAATGATCCGAAATTTTTCTCCCATTCGTCCGATTCGTTCATGGATAAAAAAGAGGGGACCGGGTGAGAAGATTTTTAAAAGCAAAGCGATTAAAGGAAAGGTGACAATGAAGATAGCGCCAATGATTAAGGCGATCAAATAGTCTGTTACAATGCGAAAGCGATCGTAGATGCGCTTGTGCTGTTCTCTTAGATTAGACAAAAACCAAGTTTGGGAAAAAGTGAAGGGTGGAATACGTTTCATCAACTCCTCGTAGAATTGTTCGAGGTCTAAAATACTAACGTGTTGGAAAATCATGGTGTAGAGGTTTTTTATTAGTTCATCGTTTTTTTCTAAATTTGGAGCGATGACGATAAGCCCCGGACTTTGTTTGCCTTCAATTACAGTTAGGCTGTGAAAAGTGGGGACATCTAACTTTTTTTCTGGATCAGTGTTTAGCGGGACAACCCCGAAAACAAAGTAGCCTCTTTCGGGTTGGCTTTTAATGAAATCAATTATCTCGATAGTTTCTGGTGTGGCCCCGACAAACAACACGCCTACTTGCCAGAGATTTTTACTGACATGACGGTTGTGAATATATCTCCAAAGTGAAATTAATGCTAAATTTAAACCGGCTGAAATTAGAAGGATGGTTTTTGGAGAAATTTGAAGGGTGGGGTGGAGGTAGAAATAGATAATGCCTAGTCCAAGCCAGATGAGGGTGGCGAGAATGATTTTTTGATAGGTTAGCCAATTGTTTTTGAGTTGGCCCAGATCATAGAGGCCAACTATGAAAAAGATTATTATAAACAATAAGAATAGTTGGGTGAGGGGAGAAAGTAAGTTTAA
>CAZRZQ010000066.1:640-3912 GCA_964604585.1 uncultured Gammaproteobacteria bacterium | reverse complement strand
TTAGAGCATCTCGTTTACACCGAGAGGGTCAGGGGTTCGAATCCCTTGGCGTGCACCATAAAAAACAGGCCTTTCAGCCTGTTTTTTAGTTTTTTTATTTATTTTTCATCCTTTGTTCCCAAATATGGGCCAGCTGGTCAGATATCGTTTTTAGAAAAAGAAATAGCATTACACCCCAAGTCCCAATAATAAAACCAAAAAAAGCTAAGTGAAGTGGAAAAATTCTAAAGAAGGGCTGATATAATAGATGCGCGATTTTAGGAAGTTTTTTATTTTTTCTTTCTTGGTGTTTTTGGTAAATAAAGGAATAAATGTGATTGGCCATAAATAGTCCTGCGCCCAGCATCACATCCCACCAATTAACATAGCTGTTTTCACCCAGCATAGCATTAGTGTCTGTGGTATATTTTTTTAAATAGCCGTAGTAAATAGAGAAAAACAAACCATAGAAAAGAAAAAAAGTTATTGCCGCCCTCGCCTTTGTCCAGCCATCGGCCTGACGATTAAAACCGTTAGCGTTGTAACCATCAGTAGAATATTTTTTTAAACTTAGGATTGTTATAAAATTTAAAAGCAGAATCACAAAGCTCTGCCACCAATACACCCAAACCAAGGTTCCCAAACTCCAGTGTCCAAAAAGAGCAAAAATAATAGTTATAACATTGGCCGTAAGCAACGACCAAAAAGACCGATCGTATTTCATATTATTTATTGGCGTGGGTATTAAAGGCATATGAATAAATATTGGCTATTTTAGCACGACACGGCTTTTGGATAAAGAGCGTGATGAACTTCTGTAATTTTTGTGGTATAATGTAAAAGCTTAATCCTACTTCCATGCTCTTCCTCCGTCATCGTGTTAGCGATCGGCCAATAAAAATGCATCAGGGTGTGTACAAGCCTCAAGCCACTGTGGCCGAGGCTGTCTTTATGATTACCGGCATGACCATTGGCGCGGGTGTTTTGGGTATACCGTATGTAGTGAGCCAGGTAGGGTTGTTGATTGGGCTGGTGTACATCGTGGTGTTGGGCATCGTAATGTTGTCATTGAACTTAATGGTCGGTGAAGTAGCGGTTCGAACTAAGAAAAGTTTACAGACCCCGGGATTCGCCGGCAAATATCTCGGCACCTGGGCCAAGGAGCTTTTGTCTGTAACAACCATTCTTAGCGCGACCGGTGCTCTCCTCGCCTATGTCGTGGGTGAAGGACAAACACTCGCGGCTTTATTTGGTGGCAACCCGGCCTGGTGGAGTGTTTTGTTTTGGACGGTTGGTAGTTTTTTTGTCTGGCGCGGCTTGGATGCAGTGAAAAAAGTGGATAAAATATTTGCTTCTCTTGTTATTGCGATTATCGTGGGGTTATCTTTTTATCTCCTTCGAGATTTTCAAGCTGAGAATCTGTTTTATCATGATTACGCTAAAATATTTATGCCGTACGGTGTAATTCTCTTTGCCCTGCATGCTTCGCCGGCGGTGGCCGAAGTGCATGCGCTTTTACCTGGTAGCCAAAAACATTTTCGGAAGGCACTTTTGCTTGGCACTTTGATCCCGATCGTGGTATATATGCTTTTCGCGCTCGCCGTAGTCGGAGTATCTGGTACAGGTACGACCGGAATCGCAACATTGGGGTTAGGTCAAACCTACGGCAAAGGTATTTTGTTTTTTGCCAATCTGTTTGCCATTTTTGCCATGGGTACGGGTTTTCTTGGGTTGGGCACCGCCCTCCGCCAGACTTTGATCTGGGATCACAAGATATCCCCGTTTCTATCGACCATGTTTGTTATTGGGGCGCCGTTGGCTTTGTTTATGGCTGGCTTCCGAAGTTTTGTTGCTATCCTAGATACCGTCGGTGGGTTGTTTATTGGCGTCGAGGCAGTACTCATGGTTTTAATCTATTGGCGCGCGAAGAAAATGGGGGATTTGGACGCTAGGCGTTATGGGGTGAAGTATGCCTCGCTCATGTCAATTCCAATTATTTTGGTCTTCGTTTGGATTACTCTGCATAGTGTTTGGAAGATCGTGCAGTAAATTTAAAGTTATCCACAAGCAAATTTTTATAGTTCACCCTACTGTGCTATAATGACGCGCAGGGAGGGGTAAATTATTCGCTTCATTAGGGGCGAATAATTTATTTTAAATATTAAAACACATCCATATGCCTCGCGCTCGCCGTCTCACAATATTAGTTTTAATATTGGTTTTTGTTTTAGGCATCTTCTGGCTTGTTGTAGGCTATGGTTGGTTTTTACAAAAACAAGAACGTGTGGCTAACGGTGTTGCTAATCCAAAGTTTCCGTATCGAGATTACACTTTGGAAGAATTAAACACGATGTATCCTCAGTATCTGAACGTAGATGTTCCAACAACACAGACGCCAGAACAAACACACCGGTTGTTTCTGACCGCTTTGAAAGAGGGGGATATAGACAAGGCTGTGGAGTGTTGTGTGGTTAAGAGTAAACAAAAAGAGATGAGAGAAGGTTTGATAAGAGTTGCGGAAAAGGAACAACTGCAACTTATGATAAGTGATTTGGATACATCAATAAAAGTTAGACTCGAAAGTGATGATAGAAGTTCTTACTCTTATACTACAAAAAGTAGTAATTTAACATCTTTTTTAGAATTTTTAAATGATAATGGTAAGTGGTTAATTAATTCACTCTAAAAAATAGTTTTGTATGAAATCAAGGAGGAAGGGGATAGCATATATTATTAGTGCTATTTTTTTATTTGTTTTTCTTTTAATTGGATCAATTTTACAAGATAAGGTATTTAGCTACGACACCAGCATAGCTCATCCTAACATCGCTGAGTTAGCTGCTCGATTGTATAATGACACTTTTGACAAAGACTTATCTAAACAAGAAATATCCTGGATTAAACAGGGCGCAGAAGAAGAGGACACCCCTACACGTTGGTTAAATCATTTTTATGATCCAATTTATAAAAAAGGATTAACCTTTAGCAAAGAACAATATTCAGCTAAGGATTGGATTTTAAATCCAAAAGCCCAAACTAATTTTTCTTTAGGTGATCAGTCTTGGCAAAGAGCCTTAAGTGATTATTCTAGAGGCGACAAAGAAAAATCTTTTAAAGCCTTAGGGCATGTTTTGCATATTTTAGCGGATATGACTGTACCGGCGCACACTAGAGAAGACATACATGTAATGCCAAAAGATTCTTATGAAGATTATGTAAAAAATAACTGGAATAAAATTTATCCTAATTTAGAATACGATTTTATTAAGGTAGATTCTTTAACACAGAGCGTT
>CAZRZQ010000066.1:0-630 GCA_964604585.1 uncultured Gammaproteobacteria bacterium | reverse complement strand
TCTAATAATAATTTTTATAGTGATGATACCGTGGATAGCGGTAAGTATAGCTTGCATAATAAAAATCTTACTGAGGTTTACGTAAAAAATAATATTGGAGAGACAGATTTATATTTAAAAAATAATTACGGTGTTAAGCTGTGTTGGTACGGCAACGTAAATGTTTGGAATATAAATTTTGGCGATGTTAAGAAAAGTTGTTTAGTATCTGATCCCAGTGTCCTCTCCGACTACTCAAACTACCTCCTCCCAAAAGCCATCGGCTACAGCGCCGGGGTAATAAAACTATTCTTTGAGGAGACCGAGAAAAATGCAGTTGCGGTTGAACTCCCCAAGTTTCGCACTGGTTTATTCGGGTACATCGACACCTTCGTCGGCAACCTTATTAACGATGCCGAAAGTATCTATGAAGAGATAAATAATTTTGCGGCTAAGAACAAGACTGAAGAAGTCGCCGCTAAAACTCCTGAGTCGGTTGTTACTCCGAAAGTATTGGGCGAAAAAATTAAGGCGCCGACCCCTGTTAGCCAACCCCCAAACAATTTACCTGTAATTAGTCCAACGCCTTCTGTGCCCGCATCACAACCTACTCCAATTGTTGTTACACCGCCCTTGGCAGATAGCTTGGAA
>CAZRZQ010000065.1:0-3957 GCA_964604585.1 uncultured Gammaproteobacteria bacterium | reverse complement strand
ATGAGCAATTGGTAAATACCTTGCGCAATCTTTGTGATATTGGTAATACCATAATTGTCGTTGAGCACGACGAAGACACGATCAGGACTAGTGATTGGATCGTAGATTTTGGCCCTGGAGCAGGTAAACATGGCGGAGAAGTAGTTTTTTCTGGTCCTTTAAAACAGATGTTTTCGCCCTCTAAGAAGGCCGACAATTTTAATAGTTTGGTTATCGGTAGCGCGGAAAAATCTTTGACGGGTAAATATTTAAGACACGAAGTAAGTGTTCCGGTCCCAAAAGAAAGACGAAAAGTAGATTCTGCCACGCCGAAATTAAAGATTAAAGGGGCGTATGAAAACAATTTGAAAAATTTATCAGTAGAAGTACCTTTGCGGCGTTTTGTTTGTTTGACCGGTGTTTCTGGTTCAGGTAAATCGACATTAATGCACAGTGTCCTTCGTCAATCGGTCGTAAATCGTTTGTTCCGAATAGATGATAAGCCGGTCAAATGTAAAGAAATCACTGGGACGGAATACATTGACCATATAGTTACGATTGATCAGAGTCCGATTGGCCGCACCTCTCGTTCTAACCCAGCGACCTATACCAAAGCCTTTGATCAGGTCCGTGAGCTGTTCGCCTCAACTACGGAAGCTAAGCTACGAGGTTATGGACCAGGACGGTTTAGTTTTAATGTTCCGTCTAATCCACCACAGGAAGGATCACATCGTGGTATGGGTGGTCGATGTGAAAACTGCGAAGGGAAAGGAATATTAGAAATTGAGATGCATTTTTTGCCGAGCGTGGAAATTGTTTGTGACGTCTGTAAAGGCAAGCGTTTTAACCAAGAAACTTTACAGGTGCATTATAAGGATAAAAATATTGCCGAAATTTTAGAGATGACCGTGGCCGACGCGGAAGAATTTTTTAAAGATATTCCGCTTATTAACGACAAATTAAAAATGTTGAATGAAGTCGGTTTAGATTATTTAACTCTCGGTCAATCCGCCACCACTTTGTCGGGCGGTGAAGCACAAAGAATTAAATTGTCTCGTGAGTTGGCGAAGCGTGGGACAAGCGAAACCCTTTATTTGTTAGATGAGCCAACTACTGGTCTGCATTATGATGATGTTCGAAAATTACTAGATGTTTTGCAGAGATTAGTATCTCAGGGTAACACCGTCATGACTATTGAGCATAATCTTGATGTAATCAAATGTGCCGACTGGATTATTGATCTCGGCCCGGAGGGGGGAGACAAAGGCGGGGAATTGGTCGCGACCGGCACACCGGAAGAGGTGGCGAGGCGATCGACGACGAGTTACACGGGAAAGTATTTAAAAAATGTTTTGTAAATTAAAAGCGCCGGTAACACGGCGCTTTAAAATCTACTGCTAACCCAAGTATTCCTTTACTGCTTCTGCAATCGTTTCCATGGTTTTTGTAAATTTTTGTATATTGGGTTGGAGCAAAGTAACACGGAATCCATAAAGATCGGAATTAAAGCCGCTGGATAGCGGTACTACACAGATTCCTTTGGAGGCAAGGAGGTAGTAAACAAATCGTTTATCTAAGTTAGGCGAGTTAATAAACGGTTTTATGATTTCTTCAACGGCTAAGTTGGGTAGAGCTAGAGTTTGCCTATTGTTAAGTATGCCTGGCTCAAATAGTATGGTCATGTAAAAGGCCCCATAGGCTTTGTTAACTTTTAAACCAGGCACTTGGGAAAATATTTGATGAGCTAGTTTGGATTTTTCCCAGAATTTAGCGTTGCGTTCGGCGAGATAGGGATAATATCTCGGATCACCCATTATTTTTGGTAGTACCTTTTGGGGTAGGGTGGTTGAACAAACTTCGAGCATTTTGGCATCGATGATAGTTTTGGTATAGCGGGCGAAGTCGCTATCTTGATCGCGGTTATAGAACTCGATCCAGCCGCAACGTGATCCCGGCCAAGGAAACTCTTTAGAAATTCCGCGCATGGCGATGCCGGGTACCTCGCCAATAACTGAAGCTAGTTTTTTATGCACCACCCCGCCGTAAAAAAGATTGGAGTAGATTTCATCGGAAATCATGAACAGGTTGTATTTTTTAGCGAGAGCAACCATTTTGCCGATTATTTCCTGGGAATAGACCATGCCGGTGGGATTGTCAGGATTAACAATAAGAATGCCGGAAATCTCTGGGTGTTGATTAATCTTATTTTCCAGGTCCGGTAGATCGGGGTACCAGCTGTTGTCAGGATCAAGGCGGTAGGTCAGGTGGGGGGAGCCGGCGTGGGCGGCTTCGGCTGAAGAATGGGTAGAATAGGCGGGGTTTGGTCCGATTACTCGTACGTTTTTATTTAAATAGTTATAAATGGTAGCGATGGCGTCACCCAAGCCATTAAAAAAAAGAATATCGTCTGGCGTGATTTGCGCTCCACCCTCGATGTTTCTTTCATAGGCGATGTATTCGCGCGTCGCTAAAAGACCTTTGGTGGGGGAATAGCCAAAGCTTGAGTTATCATTTTTTACAGTGTCGGAGATGAGGTCTTTAATCCATTGTGGCGGATATTCACCTTGAGCTATCGGGTCGCCGATATTTTCCCAAATAATTGGTAACCCAGTTTTTTGAATTTGGTTTCCGACCTCAACGATTTCGCGGATTTCGTATCTCAGTTCGTCCGCGCCTGGGTGTATTATGTTATTTCGCATTTTTTACTTAATAATGTTTACATTAGCCGGTAGATTTTTTTCTATTACTTCTAAGTCAACGGTTGAGTAGCTATTACCGGATAGGTTAAAAGTATTCAGGTTTTGTAAGTTACCGAGTTCATATGGTAAACCAGTAAGTTGGTTGTTTGATATATCCAGTACCCGCAGATTTTTTAATTGGCCAATTTCGGCCGGTATTCCGGTCATGAGGTTGTTGCTTATGTTTAGAGATTTAAGATTCGTTAGGTGTCTAATCTCGGCTTGGACCGATCCAGTAAGTTGATTATTAGACAGGTCTAGCTCTTCAAGATTAGTTTGTTTAAAAACGTAATCGGGAATGGATTTTAATTCCTGATTGCTTAAATTTAGTTTGTTGTCAGACGTTTTTTTGTTGTTTAGTAGCGAGCAGCCGTTTAATAATAGGGCACTTAGGATTATTACCAAGAAAAAATATTTTTTCATACAGTTAAACTTTTGTTTTAATACAGGTCGGGATTTTTAAAGGGGACAAGTGCTAATACCACGGCGTCCACATAGTATTTAGTGCGGTCTGTGACATCGTTAGTTAGTATTCCGACTGCCCCGTTTTGTTGTTTAGAGTTGTAGCGTTTAAAAACAATATCATCGGCTTCGCCTAGCTCCTTGCCTTCTTTGATCAGAACAACTATTTTTTTTGGGAGGAAAAAAGTACCAGTTTTTGCTTTTCCATATTTTTCTTTGGATTTTATTACTACCCAGGCAAAAGCTTCCATTTCTTCGCCCATGGTTTCGATTCCGCCTTCGATGCCGACATAAAAATCTGCGTCTTTAATTTCGTGAGAAGCATTGTTTACCCTATTAGTAGCGCCAGTAAACGTTTCGTGGTCAGTGGCTGGCTGACTGGCTACGTTTGAAGGAACAGAAACGTCCACAAATTCGAAATTTTCGTCAGGAAACATTTTTTCAAAGCCGTTTTTAACCGCTTGAATTTTAACTGGATTTTGAGAAGCAATGATTACTTTTTTCATGTTTAAAAATTCCAAAAACCTAAATACCATTTTTTACCACAATGGTGGATCCAGCGTCCAAATGGTGCCCAGGAAGCGCTCCATAGTTGTTCTTGGCATCGTTCGCCGTCTTTTGTTAGTCGGGCGACGGTAAAGATGGCTTTTTGACTTTCGTTATTAGCCATCCAGGGTGCCCAAGCGAGAACACCAATGACGATAATTAATATACCCAACAAAGTTTTTTTGATCATAGCTTTTAAAAATTATTTAATATAACGTATCGGCACATGCGA
>CAZRZQ010000064.1:0-4102 GCA_964604585.1 uncultured Gammaproteobacteria bacterium | reverse complement strand
CCCGGCGACCTGGAAATTAAACGCCAAATTTTTAAAATGAAGAAATTATAAATCATTTGACTGACGAAAGGAGCTCGGCCCAGAAGAAGTACCTTGGAGTTCTCGTCTATCTTGTGAACTAATGTAAATATTTAACTGTTTTATGAAAGACAAAGATTTTATCCTCGGCGTAGATTTGGATGGAGTGTGCGCAGATTTTTATACCACCATGCGCGAAATCGCGGCGGAATGGATGGGTCAACCTGTAGAATCCTTGGTTAAAGAAGTAGATTTTGGCTTAAAAGAATGGAAGATTGACGAAGTGGGTGGTTACGAACCATTACATCGCTTTGCTGTAACGCAAAGAGATTTGTTTCGTCGGGTAGCTCCGATTCCTGGCGCTAGTGTGGCACTCCGTAAGTTGTCTGCCGAAGGAATTAGAATACGGATTATTACTCACCGTTTGTTTATTAAACATTTTCACCAAGAAGCCGTCCGCCAAACCGTTGAGTGGCTCGACCACCACGGTTTTCCATATTGGGACTTGTGTTTTATGAAAGACAAAGCCCAAGTGGGGGCTAACATATATATCGATGACTCACCGGGCAATGTTGAATCATTAAGAAGTTATGGATATAACGTAATAGTCTTCCGTAATTCTACCAACTCGCACCTAGCTGGTCCGGGTGCAGATAATTGGTTGGAAGTTGAAGCGATTGTCCGGAAAGAATTCGAAGCCTGGAAGAAAAAATAGCTGTTTAAAAAAGAGTGGGTTATTTACCCCACTCTTTTTTAAACTCTTGGAAGCGGTCTTCTAATATGCTTTGTCTCATCTCTCGGACAAGATTTAGCATGAAGTAAACATTGTGTAAGGTAATAAGCCGGAGGCCACTAATCTCATTAGCCCCGAGTAAGTGGTGTAAATAGGCACGGGAATAATTTTGGCAAGTTGGACAGGCGCAATTTTCTTCAATCGGAGCGTTATCTTTTTCTTGAGCCGCGTTGTTTAAATTCAGTCGGTAGTTATTATCCTTGTCCTTGGTTGGTTTGGAAATGTAGGCCACGCCATGCCGAGCGAGGCGAGTAGGAGCGACACAGTCAAACATGTCTACCCCGCGCTCGACAACGTCGAAGAAG
The DNA here is from genome assembly GCA_964604585.1 of uncultured Gammaproteobacteria bacterium. Classification (GTDB taxonomy): domain Bacteria; phylum Patescibacteriota; class Patescibacteriia; order Magasanikbacterales; family GWA2-37-8; genus DATDYA01. The sequence goes on along the minus strand of CAZRZQ010000064.1, from coordinate 2,986 downwards.
TCCAAAGGGGACAAGCCAAGCCCCATGGCGTAGTGTGGTTTGTCTTCTGGTAAGAATGGATAAACCCAATCTAAGATATCTTTGGTGGCTTGCATGTTGTAACCAACTGACTCGCCACCCAGAGCAATACCGTCAAAATCTTTAGAAGCAATGAACTTGGCGGACTCTTCACGAAGGGATCGGTTGTTTGACCCTTGAATAATACCAAAGAGAAATCTCTGGTGTGGGGATTTAATCAAACCAGTTTTGTCAGCCTTAATTTTTTTGTGTTCTTCCAAACATCTCTCGGCCCAGCGATGGGTGCGCTCCATAGCCGCTCGGATATATTCTTCAGGGATAGAGTCTGGGGTACACTCGTCAAAAGCCATAATAATATCTGCCCCGATTTTATGTTGGGTTTCGATTGCTTTTTCCGGGGTAAAGCGGTGTTTACTACCGTCAACATGGGAATGAAAAGTTACCCCCTCCTCATCAATTTCTACCAGTTTGGCGTTACTACCACCACGATCAGCACTTTTTTCTTTTTGTAGGCCAAGACTAAACACCTGAAAACCGCCAGAGTCAGTCAAAATTGGATGTGGCCAGTTCATGAATTTATGTAATCCACCAAGGTCGTTAATAAGGTCCTCACCAGGACGAAGATGCAGATGATAGTTGTTACCAAGGATAATTTGCGCCCCCAAAGACTCCAGATCGCTGGAATCTAGCGTCTTGACCGCTCCTTGGGTGCCAACCGGCATAAAAACCGGAGTTTCCACGTCTCCGTGGTCCGTATGCATCACCCCTGCTCGCGCGTGGGTATCCTTATCCTGGTGGATTAGTTCAAAAAATTTCATATTACGGCCCATCTTACGCTGTTTTGGAAATTTTGGCAAGGTATGGTAAGATGAATTACATTTTAAAAATATTTTTTAATAACTATAGTTATATGGGCAATGGTGAAAGAAGGTTCGACGGGCCAGGTATACCAGATGATGGTAAGAGGGATGAGACAGGCTCCAAAGAAAAGGAAGAGGAAATAGTTTGGCCCGAAGGAGATCGGTTTGATTATAAACGTAGCGGCAAAGCTGTCTCACTGCAACCCGACGCCCTCGATCCAGATGTTGCTGGTGTGTATTGGGGGCCAGAACAAGAGGGATCGGCTTCGAGAGAGGGAAGAAAGAAATTATACCAGGTGGGACAGTTTGTACCTTATGGCCATACGTCGCTTTATGGTAGTTTATCCAATACTCAAGACCGCGAAGATAATGTTTTGTTTCAAGAGCATTTGAGCGCGGGTTGGATTACTCTTAGAGACGACGGCTTTGTGCTGGAAGAAGGGGCAGTAAAATTTTTTAACGCTATTTTGGAGCGTCGTTCTAGGGCGATAAGAAGACCACCGGGTGCGCCTGAGGGTGGTGCCGGCCGGAAAGACGTGCGCCCAGCAGTTGAGGCCAAGGAAAGATATAAAGAAGGGGACGAGGTAAATTTATCTAATACCCCTTTTGGCGATTTAACTAGATTTGAAAAATTTGAACGAGAAATAAAAAAATTAATACAAGACGGAATCTTGCGGGTAGCTGAAGGAAAATATTTTTTAACCAGTAAAGGTGCTGACTATTTTAATCAGCAACACCAACACAATAAGGTGGTTAGAGCATCCCGAACAAATGTTAAGTTTGGAACCAGCCTCAGCAGGAGAACCTTGAAGTCGGCGGTAGATAAAATACCACATTTTGGAGATGTGGTTGAATCAGAGCCGGGTTTTGAAGGCTGGATTAAAAAAGAAATACAACGGCAATTTGAAGCGGTTGCTGGTACGGGAGAAAACCTATTAGATATTTTGCTTAATGAAGGGTTCGACGTACGGTTTTCTGAGGTTAAAGGGAAAAAAGATAATCGAGTGACTCATTATAGAGTGGACATACGTCGTTTCGAAGTTAAGAGGCGCCGTGATCTCGGAGCTAAGAAAGGGAGTGGCGAGAAGAAAAAACCTCAAAATATCCATATAAACCTTGAGAAAAAAAATGTAAGCTATGGCATTGAAAATAAATTAATGCCCCAACTTCTCCGTTTATCTGGTCTTTTTAAATAATGTGGCTAACTTAGACTTCACCAAAGAACTAAACCAAGAACAATTGGCCGTCGTCTTACAAGGCGATGGCCCGTGTTTAGTGTTGGCTGGAGCGGGTAGTGGCAAAACTCGCGTCATTACTTACCGTGTCGCTCACTTGCTAGCGAATGCTGTGAAGCCAGAAGAAATTCTTCTCGTCACTTTTACCAACAAAGCGTCTGGAGAGATGTTGTCTCGTGTGCAGAAAATTACCGGCCACACCGAGCGGTTACCTTGGGCCGGTACTTTTCATCATGTCGCGAACAAAATCCTTCGTCAGTACGCCCCGCTTCTTGGTTACAAGAATAATTTCACCATCTTGGATACTGATGACAGCGAAGCCCTGATAAAACTCTGTGTTAAAGAATACAAAGATGAAAAAATGGGCAAGCGCTTTCCTTCGGCTCGGGTTTTAAAAAATATCTACAGCTATGCGCGTAATGCCGAAACGACCGTTGACCAAGTTTTAGATTTACGCCATCCGGATTGGTACGTTTATGCCGAAAAGATTAAAGATATCTGGGGCGCTTATGAACGCCGGAAAAAAGAAGCCAACGCCATGGATTTTGATGATCTGCTCTTTAACCTCTTACTGCTTCTGAACCAGGAAAAAATGCAAGCTAAGTTTTCTGAACAGTTTAGATATATTCTAGTCGATGAGTATCAAGACACTAACCGGTTACAGTCTTCTCTAATCCAGAAATTAGCTGTTAAACATAGAAATTTGTTAGTTGTGGGCGATGGCCAAGACAGAACCTCGATTGATAAAAACCGAGCTGACTTCTTGGGGTCTGAAATCTCAAGAGAAGACATACCGCTTTGAAGAAATGGCATCTTTTTGGTTTGAAACCAAGTGGGGAACCAGACTCATGAGAATAAACTTGGCGGTCGTGC
>CAZRZQ010000063.1:2764-4658 GCA_964604585.1 uncultured Gammaproteobacteria bacterium | reverse complement strand
GAGGTACGTGGGCGAGCTGGTTCAGGTGTACCGGTCCGCGTTCCCGAGCAGACACCGCTACTCCCAGATAATGGAGGAGATCGACGGCTTTCTCGCCGGCCATCACCTCAAGCGCCGGACACACCTTGACTGGGTGCGCCCCGATCGGCGCACAGAGCCCACCAAGGCCTAATTCAGGCCAATCCACAATCGCGTCGCTTCCCAGTGACGCCCTTAGGTAAAAAATGAGATGAATAATTTGTTACTTAAGGGAAACTGGGAAGTGATTGATGGGAGCACATATTATCCAGCACTACGGTGTTGGATTTTTGTTGTTAGTGGTTGATGTATTGTCTTTTCCGCTAAAATTGGTTAATATACAGGCAGGACAATAATCGTGAATATGGAAAAATCCTATGAAAAGGAGGAACTTTTGGTTTGCAACCGTAATGTTGGGCTAGTGCTCACCTATTGTCGCAAAAAGGGGTTATCTGAAAATGACATTTTAGATAATTTAGGTTATCCAGCGGATTATCTCAAAAACCCAGATCATTGGATTTCTTTACCAACATTCCTTAAACTCTGTCATCGGGTCCAACATTTAATAGACAACGACCCGAACATCTTTTACCAGGTCGGGCTACTCGCAACCGAAGAGGGTGGTCTTGGCATTGTGGAAATACTAAAAAGATTAATCGGATCCACCTTTGCTGATCCGAGTTTTGTGATGAAAAAAATTCCGGAGTACAACCAGTTCTTCAACCGAACCAAGTACATGGAAATTATTTCCTGTGAAAAAAACTCTGCTTATCTACGTGTCCGCTTTCGGGGGGGCATCGACATTGAAGAAGATTTTGTTTCTGGGCCTCTTGTTAAAGGAGTCTTTGCCAGCCTCCCTCGGATTTGGAACCTCCCACCCGGGAAAGTGGACGAGATTTTACTAGAGTATGATGTGGTGAAACTATTACGAAACCAATTCCAAATTTTTGCCGAGCTTCGTAATGACAAGTTATATATCGAAGACACGGTTTACGGTGAAGTAGTGGAACTTGTTAATGAAGACACGGCTCTCGGCTCGATTTGTCTTGGTAAACATAAAAAAGTAGAAAGCCCCTATGCACCGAAGGGTGTCCTTATTACCAAAGAACTCTGGTACAAAACCTATCCCCTTTTAATCCCTGGCCAGATTTATGATGTCCCGTATTTTGTTATTAAAGTTAGCTGGGATCACCTGCCATTCAAACAAAGATTCAAGAATCTTATCCATCCCCATTCAAAAACTAATGTTTCCTTTAAAGATTTGGAGGAGCGGATTAGTTATTTCCAGAGCTATGCTCAGGAACTAGAAGAAACGATTAAAGAAAGGAACAAAATAATTACGGAAGAAAAAAGACAGGTGGAGGTATTGAAAAACCAACTAAGCCAAATTTTGGCCTCGCACTTGCCAGACGACCTGGTTGAATTAATGACCACCAAGAAATTAGTGCCCAGCCGTAACCGTGGTATTGTGATGTTCGCCGACCTAGTTGACTTTTCCGGTCGGGTCCATGCCGAGCCAAATTTCCCGGACATGTTAAAAGACTTAAACCGTTTCTTTGATTTATCTAATAGTATTGTAAAATCCCGGGGTGGCTGGGTTTACAAGTACTTGGGCGATGGGATCATGGTAGTATTTGGCGGGTACAAAGAAAACGAGGATTACCCAACGCTTTGTATTGGAGCCCTAGAAGCCGCCCAAAAACTAATGTCCTTGGTTAGACAAATGGGTTGGGGACTCCGGATTGGTTTAGAATACGGGGATTTTATTTCCGGTGAAATCGGGCCAGAGCATGAACGTATTTGGGATTTTCTTGGCGAAACCGTAAACTACGCCGCTCGTCTCAGCCAGAATGCGGGAAAAAACGAGATTTTGATC
>CAZRZQ010000063.1:0-2754 GCA_964604585.1 uncultured Gammaproteobacteria bacterium | reverse complement strand
AGTACGAAGAAAAAATTATACATTTAAAAGGGATCGGCCAACAAACCGTTTACTCGTTATTAAACACAGATCATTATGAAAATTAAAAATATTTTATTTACCATCCATTTTTACTTGGTCTTTGTGACTCTCCTTATTGTCTATTATCTCTATGGGATAATGACTGGTAAAAAAAGTTCGGTCGAATGGCGCGAATTATCTTTAAAAGTCATCGATGCGCTTTTTAAATATTGCCGAATCAAAATAAAAATAAACGGCTTGGAAAATATTCCAGATGGTCCAGCAATATTTTGTGCCAATCACCAGAGCTATCTCGATGGCCTCTTGGTTTCCCACCTCGTGCGCCGACCGTTTATCGCGGTCACGGCGCCTTTTAAAGTTTTCCCCTTTCCAATCGCCCCCTGGTTTAAAAAAATGCAATATTTTGAAGTGGCGCGAGATATTTTTGAAGAATTAAAATTCCACAACGCTTTACACCACGATGAAGTGGTAACAAAAAGCGTTAAGTCTCTTGTCGATGGCCAGTCTCTTCTAATCTTCCCCGAGGGAACACGCGAATACAAACACAAACTATTACCGTTCCATGTCGGAGTAGCAAAAATCGCCTTGGGGGCTAACTGCCCAGTGGTACCAATCGTTATTAAAGGAGCAGATCGACTATTCCCGCCGGGAAAGTTTTTGCTATCACCCACAGCTTTAGAGGTAACGGTAGAAAAACCAATCTGGCTCCCAGAATTAAATACCGACGAAGTTCAAGATGTGGTCATAATTGAAAACACAATTATTAACCACCTGCCAAAAAGATATGTAACCGAAAAAAGCATCCCCCACTATCCGGAAGGCAACCGGGCAGCTTTTTTTGACCTCGATGGTACTTTAACCAGAAAAAATATATATGAGGCAATGGTTAAAAAATATATTTGGAAGAAAAAATCGCCCAGGCTTTTCTTGCACCTCCTCCGATTGGTCCTAGTAAGAATCCTTAAAAAACATGGCTATTTTTATCTCCAGGCCATTAAATCCTTGCGCGGTATTGAAACCGAAGAACTAATCGGACATTTTCGCGAAGAATTAGACCAACAATCTAAGACTATTTTCTTCCCGAAGATGCTTGAGATTCTTGACCTGCACCGCTCGGAAAATAACCTGCTATTTATCGTGAGCGAAGAGCCAGAAGAAATTTTAAAACCTTTTATCCATTGGCTAAATATTCCTGGGTACGGCACACAGGCTGAAGTAGAGGCGGGTAAATTTACTGGGCGAGTGATTGGGCATATTATGAAAGATGATTTTAAAAAAGATAAACTCATCGAACTAGCTCACGAGCACAACATCGACCTTTCAAAGAGTTTTGCCTACGGCAACTCTTGGCACGATTACGAGATGTTGCGCATTGTAAAGCATGCTACTTTGGTAAGGCCAACAAAAAAATTAGCCAAGCGCGGTCAGGAGCTTGGCTTTAAGGTCTTAAAAGATGCTTAGAGATCATCAATGTCGCGCAAAAGACTTCCTGGCTTAATCCGGATTGGCTGGTCCTCGGCTTCGTAAGTAACACCGTCATCATTTAAAACCGTGTAATTACTGGAAGACAACAACGAATGGTCTTCGATTAAATCACGATCGATTTCATCAAGGAAAATACTGGGGCCGGCGGTACCACCCCAGTTTTTTTGTTCCATGGGATAAGAAAGATACAAATATTTTTTGGCGCGAGTAACGGCGACATAAAACAGACGACGCTCTTCCTCCAAACCACCATCTTCTTTTAAAGCCCGCTCATTAGGAAAAGCACCATTAGTTAGGTTAATAACAAAGACCGCTTCCCATTCCAGGCCTTTGGCCTGGTGGATGGTAGATAAAATTATTTTATCTTTGGTATCAGTGGTGCGATCTTTTTGTAAGATAAAACTTTCTTGCAAAGTGGCTTCTGCTAAAAAATCTTCAACGGTTGCGTATTGGCTCGCGAAACCCATCATCTCCTCCAAATCTTCGATCCGTTCATCGGCGTCAATAAATTCACTGTCCAAATAGTCTCGATAAGGCGAATCGATGAGGGCGGCGATCATTTTATCTGGTGTCGGACCAACGGTAATTAGAGTTTTAAAAATATTTACAAAGTTATTCCAACCGACCTTGGCTTTTTCAGATACACCAACTAAATCTAAACCTAAAACCTCGCGAGAATCGACGAGCCGCTTCACTTCGGCAGCAATCCGGTTAGCACCAGTCGGGCCAATTCCTTCTTCATGCAACAATACCCGCATCCAGGCGGCAGTATCCGCCAGGTTGGTCAAAATACGTAGGTAAGACAAAACATCTTTAACATGGGCCCGTTCGAAGAACCTTAAACCACCGCGAAAATCATAGGCGATGCCGGCTTTTACCAATTCCATTTCTAACCTGTGAGCATGGCTCGCCGCGCGGAACAATACTGCAATCTCTGGAGAGACGACGCCTTTTTCTTTGAGGCGTCTGATTTCCTTCACCACAAACTGGGCCTCTTCTGCTTCGTCCATTTCCGGATAGAGCTCGGGTTTATTAAGACTCTCTACTTGTTTTAAAGCAGTCCGTAAATTCTTCTTTAACTGTTTAAAATTGTTAGCAATAACATCGTTAGCCAAATTAAGGATCTCCTGATGTGAACGGTAATTAGTTTCTAGTTTAAAAATTTTAGCGTCGGGATAAACATCCTCAAAACGAAGAATGTTTTGGATGTCCGCCGCGCGGAAAGAATATATACTTTGGGCGTCGTCG
>CAZRZQ010000062.1:0-4837 GCA_964604585.1 uncultured Gammaproteobacteria bacterium | reverse complement strand
ATTTTATCCACCGGAACTTGCCAAACACGGTGGAGATCGTTAGAAGAATTGTTGGAATTTTTGGGGCCGGTTGAAGAGATCAAGGCACCCAATCCTCTCCCTAGAGCCATATGGTTTTAGATTACAATTTAGAAAAATTATTCTTTAGTTTCAAAGATGTCCATTATTTCCCGACCCAGTCTTTCGTAGGCCTTGGCGGCTTTACCGCGCGGTTCATAGTGAAAAATGCTTTTGCCAAAACTAGGAGCTTCGGCCAAACGAACCGTACGCGGGATAACGGTTCGGAAAATATTATTCGGGAAATATTTATACAACTCTTGCAAGACTTCTTCGCTCAAGCGGTTGCGCCCATCGAACATGGTTAAGACTGCGCCAAGAACTTGTAAGTTAGGTTTAATATTATCTCGAACTAATTCAATGGTTTTTAAAAGCTGGCCTAATCCCTCGAGGGCATAATACTCAGCCTGGACCGGGATAAGAATGTGGTCAGCAGCGACTAGCCCGTTTAAAGTTAAAAGACCGAGAGAAGGTGGCGAGTCGATGATAATATAATCATAAGCATGGCGAGCCTCGCTCAAAAGATCTGAGAGCTTGGACTCACGGCCTTCAACACTCACGAGTTCAACATTCGCCCCGGCCAAATCTGAAGTAGAAGGTACAACACGAAGGCCAGCGTGCGCGCTGTTGTGGACAACGTCATGAAGGCGTTGTAGCCCCATGAGCGAGTGGTAGAGGCCCTTGTCTAGTTCCTTGTGTTTAATGCCTAATCCAGAGGTAGCATTGGCCTGAGGGTCTAAATCTACAAGTAGAACAAACTTTCCGGCCTCGGACAAGGCCGCGGCCAAGTTCACAGCGGTAGTGGTTTTCCCCACCCCACCCTTTTGGTTGACGATAGAAATGATAACGGACATAACTATTATTAAGGTGGTCTAATTATATCATAGAATTGACAACCAAGCAAAATTCAGGTATAATCCTAGGCATAAAAACGCCGATGTGATGAAATTGGTAAACATGCACGACTCAAAATCGTGTGCCGCAAGGCCTGTGGGTTCGATTCCCACCATCGGCACTAAGGATCATAACGATCCTTTTTTAATTAAAAAACTGTCTGTTGCCTAAAGCCAGTAATTACCATATAATAGGTAGGTACAAACTATGACCAAAGATATTAATAATCTTAAAAAGTCTTTCCAACCACTTTTAAAAAAAGCGGGGGTTAAGCGTGGGGCAATATTTGGTTCTTACGCGAGAGGCGACTACCACAAAGACAGTGACATTGATTTACTGGTAGATTTTGACTACCCAGCCTCGTTATTTGATCTAATCGATCTAAAGGAGGGGCTAGAAAAAATATCCAAGCGCAAGATTGACCTAGTGACTTTTGCCTCGATTTCTCCGCATTTAAAAAAGAGAATTGACAAAGAACAAGTAAAAATATTTTAATATGGCCAAGGATCCAATCGTTTACCTTTTACATATTAATGACAGTATCGTTTTAATTGGAAAATATATAAACAAAATAAACAAAAAAGAATTTTTGTCTGATCCGATTCTACAAGATGCCGTAATGCGTAGATTAGAAATAATTGGCGAAGCCGTAAAAAATTTACCAGTCTCATTTAAATCCAAACATAAATCTGTGCCTTGGAAAAAAATAGCCGGCATGAGAGATATTCTAATCCATGAATATTTTGGTGTTGACTTAAATCTGGTTTGGAATACTTTAAAAACTGACTTGAGCAAGTTTCAAACTGACATCGTCAAACTTATACAAGCCAACAAACAACCCCCGATTAAGTTTTAAAGAGGCCACAACCCGTGTCTTACCAGGCCGTAAGGTCTGTTTTTAAAACAAAAATACCAAATAAATTATGAATCTCCTTAGTGTACTATCCATTGGATACATTATTATAGCCCTGATTCTCATCGCTATTTTTTTTCGCGACCAGAGAAAAAAAGAATACTATCTTGGTCGACACCGCCCCCTCGCCTGGATTCTTATCTCGCTTTTCTCCCTAAGTATTTTAACCACCGCTTACGCTCGGTTTATCGAACCATGGCGGATGGTTACAACGAAGGTGGAGATAGACCTAGTTGGGTTAAATGACCTTAAAATCGCGCTCATCACCGACCCACAGGTCGGTAACCACAAACGAGGAGAATGGATGGAAAAAATTGTAGAAAGAATTAATGAATTAAAACCAGATTTAGTGCTTTTAGGAGGAGACTTAATCGACAACGAAGGCACTCCGCCCGACGAAGCTAAGTATCTCGAACCATTACAAAAATTAGTTGGCCAATACCCCATTTATTACGTTCTAGGTAATCATGAATACGGTGTCAGCCGAAAAGTAATTAAATTCCCCAAAAGACAAACTGGAAACCGCGCCCCTGAAGTTATTAAAGTGATGGAAAAAATTGGCGTACCATTACTTAAGAACCAGCTAGATTGTCCAGAAATAAAAGGACAAAAATTATGTATTTACGGCCTTGATGACCTTTGGGGTGGAAAACCAGATTTCAAAAATTTAAATGATTGGGACCAAAAATTACCATTAATATTTTTAGTACATAATCCAGACGGTATTCTCGAATGGCCAGAAAACCTAAAAAAACCAGATCTGGTTTTAGCTGGTCACACCCATGGCGGTCAGGTCTGGTTACCACTCATCGGGCCCGGTGGTGATGCTGAAATCGATCTTCCCGACCTTTATTACCGTGGTTTGAACTATTATGATAATACGCCGATCTACACTTCGGTTGGCATTGGTGAATCGGGTGGGCCATTCAGATTTATGGCCGTGCCAGAGATAGTACTGCTAGACATAAAATAATAGTAGCCAAAAAACAGCTCTAAACAGGGCTGTTTTTTTATTATTTTGGCTAAAATTAAACAAAAAATTCTGTCGTTGGCTTGACAAAATTAATCACATACGTTATACTAATAAGTCAAATTTTCACTAATTTGGCACTTTTGTACCTTAAATTTTATCTCTCGAAACTACCATAAATTACACGACTGCGATTTGTGGCGGTTTCGAGAGTGGGCTGGCAGATTGCTATGCCCATTGGTTTCGGTCGCGACATGCATAAGGGGGGGACCCATGAACGCGCGACTCTTCGGTCTCGGTCTCGTCGGCCTGCTGTTCCTGATCGCCATGAGCCTCGGGAACACGGCGCCCAACTGCGTGCCCGTCCCCGTGGAGGTGGGGACCGAGAGCACGTGCGACGACTACGTCGACGACGACGGCGACGGCGCCATCGACTGCGACGACAGCGACTGCATCGGCGCCCTGGGCTGCTGCCAGACCAACGAGGAGTGCCCGATCGACCAGATCTGCTGGGACTCGGGTGACCCCCTCAACGGCTTGGGCTGGTGCGTGGCCCCGCCGTGCAACAGCGACGACGAGTGCCCGCAGGTCGAGTGCCGTCAGGCGGAGTGCCAGTTCTTCGAGCAAGGTCCGTCGCTCGGCAAGGGCAGCGGCTATGCGGGCGAGTGCGTCTACAACGCCCTGCCGGAAAACACGACATGTGACGACGGCAACTCCGACAGCACCGACGACTTCTGCGGCGGTGGCAAGTGGGAAGGCCTCTGCCTCGGCTACGCGACGTGGTGTGAGGACGCGGGCGACATCGCCCCGGACTCGGTGGGTTGCACCGACTACCTCTTCAACTCCGTAGAGGGTCAGTGCTACTACCGGGGACGGTCGGACGGAGCCGAGTGCCCCGGAGGCACGTGCCAGGACAGCACGTGCGTTCTCGATTGACGCGACTCGTTCTCGGTCGTGTCGTCCTGCCAGCGCCCGGCGGGAGACAACCTGTGAGAACATCTGCCGTCGGGTCATTCGTGGCCCGACAGCGTCACTGCCCCGAGGCGTGACCTGGATCACCCAGCGTCGTGTCCTCGGGCCTCAAGTATATTTCTATCTTAAACTGATGGAGATATTGAGAGGTAATAACAAAATACTTAATTTAAAACACCACTCGATTTGCAGTGGTGTTTTATTTTAAATTTTTACTTCACTTACGGTTTCAACCTGCCAATTGTTCTTGGGAACGGTATGCACTCACGAATATGTTCAGTGCCAGAAACCCAGCGGACGGTACGCTCGAGGCCAATACCAAAGCCAGAGTGAGGCACAGCGCCATAGCGACGGAGATCTAGATACCATTCATAATCTTCAAGTGGTAAACCTTCGTGTTTAATACGCTCGAGAAGGAGATCAAAATTGTCTTCACGCTGGCTACCGCCTATTAGCTCTCCCCCACCATCGGTCGCGATAAGATCATCGTTTAAAACCAGGTCAGCGTTATTCGGATCGCGCTTCATGTAAAACGGTTTAATACTCTTTGGCCATTTTTCAATAAATACTGGGACAGCACTGTCTTTGGTTAAAAGCCCTTCATCATCATTACCCAGGTCTTCGCCATATTTAATGTCTGATCCTAATTCGTGTAATTTTTCAATCGCTTGGTCATAGGTTAATCTAGTAAACGGCGCGTCCGCTTGGAGCAGTCTTTCCTTGTCTCGCTCGGTAATCGTTAATTCTTCATCACAATGCTCCAAAACATAACGGACAATGTAACGAACTAGACCTTCCTGGTTTTTTAGGTTATCTTCGTGCTCAATAAACGCACCCTCAGCATCCATCATCCAGAATTCTGTTAGATGGCGTTTGGTTTTGCTCTTTTCCGCTCGAAAGACCGGGCCAAAGTCATAACAACGGCCAACTGAAGCGATAGCGGCTTCAATATATAACTGACCGGATTGAGACAGGTAGGCTGTACCGAGATCAAAGTACGGTACGGCGAATAACGTTGTTGTACCTTCACA
>CAZRZQ010000061.1:235-4852 GCA_964604585.1 uncultured Gammaproteobacteria bacterium | reverse complement strand
CATACACTAAAGGATTAAAATTTTTATCACTATTAAATTCTCCGCCCTGAAACATACCACAATCCACCAGAATTTTCTGCCCGCCAGTCTCAAGCAAACTACTGGACCCAGTCACCTCCCGCGCCGCACCATAAAATGATACAAACATAATAAAGAATAATACCTTAAAGTAGTTTTTGTATTATACCACACATCATCTCAACCTCAAGCTATAAAAAACCCTCATATTGACAAAACAACCAAAAAGGTAGATAATCTCCTGTTCTCGAATAAAGGAGGTGGGATTGAAAGGAAATCCTGTTCTCAAGAAAGAAGTTGCCTGCTGGCGGGAAAAAAAGTATCTCGCCGATCGGGCAATGATGATCGCTCGGGACATCACCCAGGGCCGACCCTTCGGGATGTATACCAAGCCATTGTTAAAACGCAATGGGGACCTCACTGAGGCAGGGCGTCGTAAGAAGCTCTACGCCTCGGGGCGTTCCCCATTTGACAAGTAGCCGCGCCAGGAGGCCGCGGCTACTCCACACACCATTCACCACCTGGCCAAAAGTCCAGGTGTTTTAAAACTAGCCAAAACTAGAGAAATCTGTTAAAATGTATTCAATAAAACAAGTTAACAACAACCTGTTTATTTATGCGCCGACCGGTTATTGATAACGTCGAGATTGTTGAACCGCCAATTGGAGAACTCACCAAAAAACGCTCTGGCTTCAAACGCACCTGCCTCTCGGGCTGCGGTTGTGTTTTTATTTTCATTATCGGGGCAATTATTGCCCTCAAACTAGCAGTTGGGCCAGGACCACAAACTTTAAAAACAGTGCCAGAGTATTTCCCCAAAGATATCCCAGTTTACGACGCGGACAATATTGAAACCATTACTTTTATCTCCGGCCAATACAAAAACCGTGGCGTAGAAATCGCCGCCCTTTTCCCAAAACTTATCCTCTCCCCCCTTTTAGTAAATAACCAAACTGCCGGAGACGAACACTCTCGCGACTCGCGCGGCATCTTCAAAGATTTTGTTGACGTCATAAGCCGACCGGTCGGCGATCACCGCGACACTGTCCAAATTAAATGGATCGACATGAATGCTGATCCCCTGTTTGTTATAAACTATTATATGACCGAACTGAAGAAAAAGAATTTTACAATTGAAGCGGAAAGTGAGGGGAAAAATTTAAACAAGGTTGTTAAACAATTTTCTTTCCAAAGAGAAAGTGACCAAGTAAGTGGTTCAATGTATGTTGAGGGACCAGTAAATGGACGAGGGACCAGTTACGCCTCGCTAATTGTTAACATTGCCCCCTAGCCCCATGTTTAAAATTTTAAACTCCGAATCCAATTCTACTACTGGCGCCGCCCTTCTGATCGGCGGTGCTACTTTATTAAACAAGATAATCGGGATTTTACGCGACCGAATTATTGCCCACTACTATGGCGCTGGTCCGGTCACCGACGCTTATTACGCCGCTTTTAAAATCCCTGACCTCGTTTACAATCTTCTCATCGTCGGCGCCTTAACAGCCGGGTTTATTCCAGTCTTTACCAAACTGTTTTTGGAAGGAAAAGACAAAAGTACCGCCTGGAAACTGGCTAACAATGTTTTGAATTTGGCGGCCGTTACTCTGGTCGTACTCTGTGGTCTTGGAATTATCTTTGCACCGCTTCTTGTGCCACTACTCGCCCCTGGTTTTACTTCAGAAAATCTGAACCTCACTACCAGCCTGACACGCATCATGTTTCTCTCGCCGATCTTTTTAGGCTTTTCCATGGTCTTGGGTGGAGTACTACAATCCCTGCGACGTTTTGTCTTATATTCTTTCGCGCCAATTTTCTACAACCTTGGCATTATCTTCGGGGCCGTTGGCCTAACCAAGTTCGTTGGTCCGATTGGCCTCGCGATCGGTGTCGCCATCGGTGCTTTCATCCATTTTGCTCTCCAATACTACGGCGCGCATCTTGTTGGCTACCGCTGGTCGCCAATTTTTAGATTGAAAGAAAAAAATACCCGGCTTATTGGTCGCCTCATGATTCCCCGCACGTTGGGGCTAGCGGTAAGTAATGTAAATACTTTTGTTACAACCATTTTGGCTTCACTTCTTCCCGCCGGAAGTGTTGCCGTCTACAACTATGCCGACAACCTCCAGTGGGTGCCAATTGGTGTTATTGGGATTTCCTTCGCTCTCGCCACTTTCCCCATGTTGTCCGCTAGCGTCGCGGAAGGAAACAAGGAAAAATTCGTGGCCAACCTCGGAAGTACCATGCGCCAAATATTATTTTTAATTATCCCCGTCAGTTTAATACTTCTAATCCTCCGTGCCCAAATCGTCCGTGTTGTTTTAGGTAGTGGTGCTTTTGACTGGAACGCCACCGTTAACACAGCCGATGCTCTGGCCTTCTTTGCTTTGGGCCTTTTCGCCCAAAGCCTTATCCCCCTTTTCGCTCGCGCTTTCTACGCTCTCTCCAACACGAAAACGCCGTTCATAATCGGTGTCATCGCCGCCCTGGTTAATATCATCGCCTCACTCGTGCTAATGGAACCATTGGGTGTCGCGGGCCTTGCTCTAGCCGCCTCAATCGGAGCGATAATTAATTTTAGTTTGCTCCTAATTTATCTGAAAACTACTCTCCACGATCTGGAAGAAAGCAAGTTGTTATCTTCTCTTTACCGCATCTCTGTTGCCGCCATTGCCATGGGCTTAGTCATGCAGTACATTAAGACGCCCTTAGCCGCCATTTTCAACCAAGACTACTTCTGGGGCATCTTTGGCCAGGGATTAGTGGCGGGGATCTCTGGGCTTTCCATTTACCTCCTCCTGTGCTATATTCTAAGACTGCCAGAAATGATGAATTTAGCTCAAGGTTTCCATAAAAAATGGCTAAAAATTAAGAACATTAAAACCGATCAGGAAGGTATTGACTTGAAAGAATTATAGATATGACCGGCAACATTAGAAATTTTTGTATTATCGCCCATATCGACCACGGTAAATCCACCCTGGCCGATCGTCTTTTAGAATTTACCGGCACGGTTTCCAAGCGTGACATGAAAGAACAGCTATTGGATACTATGGAACTAGAACGGGAACGCGGGATAACAATTAAGTTAACACCGGTTCGCATGAATTATGAGTTGGACAAAAACAAATACATTCTTAACCTAATTGACACTCCTGGACACGTCGACTTCAACTACGAAGTGTCCCGCTCTTTGGCCGCTGTCGAGGGGGCGATACTTTTGGTAGACGCTACCCAGGGTGTTCAAGCCCAAACTATTGGTAATCTTTACCTCGCCCTCGACCAAGACCTTGCGATCATCCCCGTTATTAACAAAGTGGACATGGCCATCGCGGACATTCCCAAAACCAAAGCGGAAATTATCCATCTTATCGGCTGTAAAGAAGAGGATATAATTCTGGCCTCTGGTAAAACCGGCCAAGGGGTAGAAGAAATTTTGGAAGCAGTAATTAAACGCGTTCCCCCACCAGATGATCAAGGCGAAGCCACACCACGCGCTCTTATCTTTGATTCTGAATATAACGAATACAAAGGTGTGGTTGCATCAGTTGGTATGGTGGATGGTGAATTGAAAAAAGGCGACAAGATCATCCTCATGACCACGAAAACTCCGGCTGAAGTATTAGAGATTGGTTATTACACGCCTAATTTCAAACCAGCGGACAAACTAAAGAGTGGAGAAATTGGCTACATTGTTACTGGACTAAAAAATGTTCAAGATTGTCGCGTTGGTGACACAATTGCTCGCCTAGATACTTCACCAGAAACCGCCCCCCTTCCAGGCTACCGAGAAATTAAGCCGATGGTCTTTGCCGGAATCTTCCCCAAAGAAGGCGACGCCTACGAACATCTCCGCGATGCCATTGAAAAACTTAAATTAAACGACTCCTCCCTGACCTACGAACCAGAAAGTTCCCAGGCTTTAGGCTTTGGTTTCCGTTGTGGTTTCTTAGGCATGCTTCATCTAGATATTTTTCAGGAAAGATTAAAACGAGAATATAACCTGGAAGTTGCTATCACCGTTCCGAGCGTCGCTTACAAAGTCCAAAAAACTAATGGTGAAAATATTGTTGTCCACAGCCCACAAGAAATGCCAGACCCAAACTTTTATCTTGAAGTCCAGGAACCTTGGATGACACTAGACATTATTACCACCAAGGCGACTGTGGGAGATGTAATGGGATTGGTGGCCGAACGAAATGGTAATTACAAAAACACGGAATATCTGAGTACTGGAAACGATACCCGCGTTCTTTTGCACTACGACATTCCTTTGGCGTCCCTCATTACCGACTTTTACGACAAATTAAAAACCGTTACTTCTGGTTATGCTTCCATGAACTACGAATACACAGATTACCACAAAGTAGAAGTTGTACGATTAGATATCATGGTAGCTGAAGAAAAGATTGAAGAACTCGCGACCCTAGTACGGGAAAATGAGGCTTTTAAAGTTGGCAAAAAAATCGTCGCCTCTTTAAAAGAGACCCTCCCCCGTCAACAGTTTGAACTAAAAATTCAAGCCGCTGTCGGTGGAAAAATCCTCGCTTCCGAACGCTTGTCCGCTCTACGCAAAGACGTTACTGCCAAACTGTATGG
>CAZRZQ010000061.1:0-225 GCA_964604585.1 uncultured Gammaproteobacteria bacterium | reverse complement strand
TACTCGCAAAAACAAACTACTAGACAAGCAGAAAAAAGGAAAAAAGAAAATGATGGAACGCGGTCGTGGCACAGTCGAAATTCCGACCGAGGCCTATCTCGCTATATTAAAAAGATAATTAATTTTATTTATGCGTCACAAAACTGCTAAATCGCTCTGGACCGTCATTGTCCTGATCGGTATTATCGCCATGGTCTTTTTCACGATCATGCCAATTTTCCAATA
>CAZRZQ010000060.1:0-5000 GCA_964604585.1 uncultured Gammaproteobacteria bacterium | reverse complement strand
GCTATCGGATTGCTCGATCATTTTCTTAATCTGAGCGATCCGATCTTGGATTGCTTGTTCAGCGCCTTGGCCTTTAACGATCGTAGTGGTTTCTTTGGTTGCAATTACCTTATGAGCATGACCAAGATCTTCAAGCTCAGTCGCATCAAGCTTTAAACCAATATCTTCGGTAATGACTCTACCACCGGTTAAAACAGCGATATCTTGCAACATTTCCTTGCGACGATCGCCAAAGCCCGGAGTTTTAACCGCCAACACATTGAAAGTACCACGGAGTTTGTTGACCACGATGGTCGCCAAAGCTTCACCCTCTAAATCTTCCGCGATAATTACTAAATCCTTTTTCCCACTCTGGGCTACTTTTTCGAGCAGAGGTAAAATGTCGTGGATGGAAGTAATTTTTTTGTCAGTAATTAAAATATATGGGTCGACGTATTCGGATTCCATGCGTTCGGAGTTAGTGACCATGTACATAGAGACATATCCCTTGTCAAAACGCATACCTTGAACAGTTTCAATTTCCATGCCAAAAGACTGAGACTCCTCGACAGTAATAACACCATCTTTCCCCACTTCCTTCATGGCTGCGGCAATCTTTTCACCGATTTCTTTATCGTTCGCTGAAATAGCGGCGACGTTAGCAATCTCATTTTGGTCAACTGGTTTGGAAATATTTTCCTTTAATTCTTTAACGATGGCGTCGACCGCTTTGTCGATCCCGCGCTTTAAAGCAACAGGATTAGCGCCGGCCGTGACATTCTTCAGGCCTTCACGAACGATGGCTTGAGCCAAGACAGTAGCGGTCGTAGTACCATCTCCAACATCATCATTGGTTTTGCTGGCCACTTCTTTGACCAATTCGACGCCAGCATTTTCGAACTTATCTTCGACTTCAATTTCCTTAGCCACCGAAACACCGTCTTTGGTAATTGTTGGAGCACCGTAGCCTTTATCCAAAACAACATTACGACCCCTAGGGCCTAAAGTTACTTTGACGACGTCAGCTAAAGTATTAACACCTTTTAATAGTTTCTGGCGCGCGTCATCGCGGTACAAAATTTGTTTAGCCATATTCTTCTAAAATTTAAAAATTAATTTATTCAATAACTGCTAAAATTTTATCGTGCGGTAAAATCTTGTACTCGATTTCTTCCGAACCTTTACCAACCTTCACTTCTTCTCCACCCCATTTTTCAAAGATAACCCTGTCCCCAACTTTTAAATTTAATTTGGTGAGTTCTTCACCATTACCCAAAGCGACGATTTCGCCTTCGGCTTTTTTCTCTTTATCGACGGTCGCCGGTAAAACGATACCGGAAGCAGTTACTTCTTCCTCCTTAGCTGGTTTGACCAAAACGCGGTCACCGATCGGTTTAATCATATTCGATAGATTAAAATTTAATTAATTAATTTTTATCACTCGAATTATTAGAGTGATAATTGCTTAATCATTTTACACCAAAATTCGAGGCTGTCAAGAGTGTGGATAAAAACAAATATCCACAAGAAAAGATGGCTTTATCAAGCCATTTTTGAGATATTATTAGGTGTTAGAGAAAGGGAGATTACCACGGCCATAAAAACCAAGCCAGGGAAAAGACTCCAGGGCCAATGTTCAAATAAACCGGCGATAGCCAAAGTGCCTATGACAGACAAATAAAGTGGGTTAGTTTTGACAACTTTCCAAACCAGAATTACACACCCAGTAATCAACGCAAGAAAAAATACCACTCCCATTTCAGCCAAGATTAATAAGTAAGAATTATGAACTGGAAGATTATAACCCGTGTTTACTCTTATCCCTTCCTCCGTCAAGACGCGCGTGTAACTCCCCGGCCCCACACCAACCAACCAATGGCTAACAAAAATTGTTTTCCAGTCTTTAATTTGATCGACTCTTTGACTTAAAGATTTTTCCTCCAGCCTCCCCACCCCCGTCACTCGAGTCTGCACTAAAGGAGAAAACAAAAAGTTTAAAATAACGAAAAGCATTAAAAAAGGAATAACGAGGCGACACAACAAACAGACTTTTTCCGCTCGAGCGGTTATCTCAATTTTATTAGACACTAATAACACAAGTGCAAAGATTGCCCCACCCAAGACACAAGCCACCCAGGCGCCACGCGAAAAAGTAGAAAACAATCCGGTAAAAATAACCAAATTCCCCAACAAGATGAGAAGGCGCACTTTCGAATGACGATAAAAATAATAAAGAATGAGACCAATTATTAAAATCGTGGCTAAGTATATTCCGAGCGGATTCGGACCACCCAAACTGCCATAGGCCCGGAGCCAACGTTCCCCCTCTGTTTCAATCACATTCACCCCCAAACTACTAGGAAAAGTTTCGGACAGCCCCAACCATTTGTTAGCGGGAATACCCTGAGTAAAAAACTGCCAAGCCCCTAAACCGCCCTGTACCACCCCGCTAAGCCACAAGGCGATAATCGCCTGTGTTTTAGAAAGTGAATTTTTGGCCACCTGGATAAAAAGGATAATTCCGAAAGCAACAACGCCAATTAGACGATTGTAAAACTGCCAGACCACTTCGTAGTTACCGCTGTAAAACAAAATTAAACCTAACCATACTATGACTAACAACAAAATGCCCAATCGAGTAGCTGAGGAGAAAGATAAATTTCTTTTTTTAATTAATGAAAGAAATTCTTTATTTAAAAAAGTGTTAACGACAAAAAGTATTACAATGAGCCACAATAATATTTCCGTGCCGTAAAAACTTAAAGTTCCATATTCATTTTGAACACCATTCAAAAAATCCTCGTGGTAAATCCAGCGCGTTTGCCAAGGCAAAAGAAACAGCAAGATGAGAGACAAATAATTAATGATTTTGTTCATCATAGACTAGGGGTAACAAAAAAGATAAATTATTTTCCCATTGCTTTTCCGTTCTCTCCCGGCTATCTTCTTCATGCAGCTTGATCACTCCTTCACCAATAACCACTCCTTTGTTTAGTTTTAAAGCCGCCTGCTTTACTGACAAAGCCAGTTTCATAATCTGGATTTTCCGCGCCTCGTTTTCAATATAGTTGCCATAGCTTCCCTGCCAAGAAATCTCCCAAAATCGACGCCAAACCTTTCCAAAGGGATTTTCCTTAACTGTCTTTAAATATTCAACTGAATTGTGTTCAAAATAATTGGGAACATATTGGCCGGCCCAGCGGTTGCTTTCCTTGAATTTTTTACTAACACCTTTAGGATCGTAGAGAGGGATCATTTGGCTAAGCCAATAAATAAAGTGGATATCTGGTTCTAAAACAGAGAGGGGCTTTAGGTTGAGATTCTCTTCGTCAACAAAAAAAGATAAGCAGATCCGATCGCGCATTTTATTTCCAAAAGTCCGCAGTCCGAATAAACGCAAGATGAGGTTGGCGAAAAACCGAACGATCCAGACCCGGCCTTGTCGAGCGACGATGAAAAAATCTATGTCACTATCTTCCTTCGCCTGGCCAGCGGCCACAGTGTTACAAATAAATATCGCTCGTAAAAAAGGAATTGATCTTAGCTTTTTGGCCGCCCGCTCGGCGGCTTTTAATTTCAAAACACTCGCCAACTGCCGTTCTCGCCGACTTTCAATCTTTTCTTCTTTACCTTTTAAAAAATACAGTCCCCACTTCTCGCTCCATAAATCATTGTTGGCGTTCTCTCCTAAAAAATTTACAAAAGAAATATAACTCAAACCAGCCGGCGGTTGCCAAAGATTTAAAAAAAATTCCTCTTTGGTAAGAGGATAAGAAAAAATGTCGAAATAACTTAAAGTTTTAACAATGCTTATGGCTAGTTCTTTTTCAGGAACCATAGTAGTAATTCTAAGCCGCAAAACGCTCTTCGGACTCTTGACGGTTATCGTTCGCAGCAGGTGGTTTTTCTGTATGCCCAGGAGAAGACATAAAAGCCATTTGAATACCGTTTATTTCTCCCCGGAAACCCCAACCGGTTTTAACAGCGCTTTCTTCTCCACGGCAACGTTTGAAGGTGTCATAAAACTTATCCAAATTAGCCGGTGAAACAACAAAATAATAATCTAAACCTCGATCTGGTCGATTATTATAATTGTTCAGGTCATATCTCTTAAACTCAGTAGGATACCAACTCTGCAGATGTTTCTCTGCACCCGGTTTTAAAACCAACATTCTCGTTACATTATTTGCGCCGATAGTATCAAAACCATCGCACATTTCCATAAACAAGTTGTAAAGGTCCATATAACCTTTAATCCGCTGGGCGGTTTCTCGCACCACTTCCTGCGCTTTCTCTTTTGCTACCTCTAGTTCTTCATCATTAGCTGCATTTTTTACTTCATTAATCAGACCTTCTTTCCTTTCAGCTTCAGTTTCCAAGGCAGGGTCTTTAACTAAGGTAAATATTTCCTCAACCGTTTCTCGATCGACAATGTCTGCGTCCAAAATCTGCCCCTTTAAATCTACCGAAAATGTTCCATCGGGGTTCTTAATAAACTCAATTGCCTGCTGTTTTTCTTTGGCAAATTTTTGTTCAACCCGTCTTTTATCGCTACGAGTATTCGCATCATTCTCCTCAGTCTCAGGCTCTTTTACTCCTTGTTTATTTTCTAAAGAATCCATATTAATTATCTTCTCGCGACATTATATTACCCAAAGACTTGGCCGGGTTAGTGGCGGGCAGAGATTTTTCTTTAGCTGGTTCTTTGGTAACACTCTCTTCGACCACCATTTTCTCGGCAGTAATAGACTTTACTTGGACCGGACGGACAAGGTAGGTGTCTTTACTCATTAATCCACCGGAATAAACAACATAATGCCAAACGGAGTGGTTATCGATATCTAAAACTACGTCTCCGACCTTGCCGAGACGATTACCGCTTTCGGTGTAGACAGGGAGCAATAGTAGTTTTTTGATATTAATTTGCATACCTATTTTTTGTCTGGCTCCTCAATCTTTCCTTCAATAACATTCTGTGGTCCAACAATTTCTTTATCTTTTCGCATTAAAATATATTGTTG
>CAZRZQ010000059.1:0-5161 GCA_964604585.1 uncultured Gammaproteobacteria bacterium | reverse complement strand
ATAAAGCGATCGACATCATTGACGAAACCGCCGCCGCCAAAAGGCTGGCGGCTAAAACTCCCGCTTGGCAAGACAAGCTGTGGCGGCTAAAACAAAAATTGGACAAAGTGACTCTCGACAAAGAAACCGCGGCGGGCAACGACAATTTCCAACAAGCGGTCAAATTAAAAAAGGAGGAAGATAAACTGCGCGAGGAGATTAAAAAAACAGAAAAATTGGGGCTGAAACAAAAAAATAAAACAAACGGCGTTATTACACCCCACGATGTCGCCATACAGCTAGGCAAAATTATTGGCGTAAAACCCAGCGAACTAATGCTGTCGGAAACGGAACGATTAAAAAATTTAGCCTCGGAACTGAAAGAACATATTGTTGGCCAAGACCAGACAATTGAAAAAGTAACCAATATAATTCGCCAGGCAGAACTTGGACTCACCCACCCGGAACGACCCTTGGCTTCATTCCTTTTTGTTGGCCCGAGCGGGGTAGGGAAAACCGAACTGGCTAAATCCATTGCCAAAGTGGTCTATCCTGGCCACGAGGCACTCATTAAACTAGACATGAGTGAATTTAACGAAGGATTTAGCGTTTCCAAACTTCTTGGCTCTCCCGCGGGTTACATCGGTTACAAAGAGAGCAACCAATTTACGGACAAATTAAAAATGAACCCCCATTCAGTAGTTTTATTTGACGAAATCGACAAAGCCCACCGTGATGTAATAAAGTTACTTTTACAAATTCTCGAGAATGGTGAAATTACCGACGCAACTGGAAAGAAAATATCTTTACGACATGCCATTGTTATTCTAACAACGACACACGGGGCGGAAGAAATTGATAAAAAAAGCTTAGGGTTTGGGGAGGATAACAGCGGAAAAAATAGAGCTCAAGATCGCTTAAAACAGAAACTTAAAGAATTCTTTACTCCGGAAGTCATTAACCGGCTGGATGCAATCTGCCTGTTCAACACTCTTACACCAAACGATCTTATTGGCATTGCTGAAAAGGAAATCCGCCGTTTAAATGACCGCTTAAAGACCTACACCACCTCAATCTCCCCGACCCCCGAAAGTTTAAATTGGTTTATCGAAAACACACAAGACAAAAAGATGACGGCGCGGGATCTGCGGCGAGAAATTAATAACGACGTGGAAAAACTAATTGCCTCCCTTATCTTACGCCAGAAGAATCTAAAAAAAGAATACCAACTAACCATTAAGGAGAATGCCCTCACTCTCGAGTAGGGTTTAAAACCGTCTTATGCCTGAAAGATCGTTGAAAAACGCTTTCGGTAAAATTTACCAGCGCACTGGCTTTAAACAAAATGCCTATTTTCGGATTACGGATTTACTAGGCGACAAGCCAAGCCGGGCTTTAGATACCGTCTTACTAAAAACCGGACAAAAAGATAATTTTGATCCTCGGGCAACGGCCCGCGCCAGGACTGCCTACCGATTATTCTCGTTGCAATTAAAAAATTCTCTTAAACTAAAATCTTTAGGCGGAGCTACTAACACAACACAAAAATTGTTACTGGCTAAAGCTTTAAAAGGGTTTCTTGTCGCGGCCAAGGGAAGAAAAGTTTCGAAAACTCTTTTTGATCAAGTACACGAAGATTTTAAAAGAATCGGCGAGTTATATAATAACCCGGAAACAGATGCGGAGAAGAAAGAGCGGAAGAAAAAAGAAGAAAAGGAAAAGACAAAAAAATTGGAAGAAACAAAAAAAATTAGTACTGCTAAAGGAGAAACAAAAAAAAATAAAAAGGAAGAATCTGCTCAATTAACAAAGCCAATTACAGACAAAACTAAAAAAGAAATTGAAGCAGAGATTATAGAGGCGGAAGATGAGATCGAACAAATCGGCGAGGAAATCGCTATCGAAGTAAAAGAACAGCTGGAAGAAATAGAAATACCAACTGAAGTAGTAGTCAGCCTACAACCGGAAAGCAACGAGGATCGTGGGGCTTTTGCCAGACGCATTGCCGAGTCTCTGCTACAAGGAAAAATTTCTAATTTAGCGGATCTTAAAAACCTAAAAGACGATAACCTTAAAGGCCTTTTAACGACCATTGCGATTTCGGTAAAAAAAGGCGGGAATGCCAATCTAGCGAACCAAGTCGCAGCCCAAATAGATGATCCAAAGCACCAAAAATTTGTTTTAAATCTGATCAGCAATGCGAAACCAGACAGCGAAAAAACCAATGTTCCCACTCCCTCCCAGGCCACCCCGACTACTCCCACCGCCACCGCGCCAGCGCCACAAGAATCACCAATAATTAACGAACAATTAGGGGGGATTAAAGAGAACGTAAAAAAACCGGATGGTGGAGAAATTGACGATCAAACAGCGGATAAAATCCGTACCAAAATAGACAGCTGGAATAAAGCTGACGGTCAAGACCATTTTAAAAATCCCGATAAAATTAAACAAGCCGGCCAGGAAGTGGAAATTGAAAATGGACAAAACAAACAAATTAAAGATAGTTTACAAAAACAAGGCATTTCGGTGGATGACGGAATGACTGAAGAAATTAGAAAAAAAATTGATGGTTGGAACCGGACGGATGGAAAAAATTATTTCAACGATGAAAATCAAATTAATGAAGCCTATAAACAAGTAGCCCCGACCCACCAAACTCAACAAACGGACACGTCTCCCGCTCTTCCCGCAACCGCTCCATCCGAAAAACCAAATCTACCCCCGACATCTTCTCAGCCGGCTCCTACAACTACAACCCCCGACATCGCCGAAACTTCTGACTCACCTACACCAAAATTAAGCGAGAATACCACACCTCCAGTATTGCCGGCTGAAGTGCAAAAGCCTAATGTAACCCAACCCGAAACAACCGCCCCTGCGTCTCCATCCGAAAAAGTGGAGCCATCCGGAAGTCCGACAGTCGAATCACCCCTACCAAACGAGCCACAGCCAACGACCGAACAAACTGATGACCAGGATGCTGAAGAAAACCTACCACAACCTCCACAACCCGGAGTCCCTTCTGGTGACACTCAAGGGCCGGTGGGTATGGATAGGGAAAAAGAAAAAGATGGGTGGAGTAGAGGGGTAAATAAAAAAGGAGAAAAACTTAAAAAATTCGACACTTATAAAAATGAATTACTCGGGAAACAGATCGACAAAAATAATGCCCCTCCAACTTTGGCCCCGGAAGATCAAACAGACGCGGCAAGCTCAATAGACGCTGAACGGGCCAAGACAGCCAAAAATGAAAACCAAACAGAACCAACAGAAACAGGCGAACCAAATACCGCTTCAGGGACTAATGAAGAAAACGGCGCACCACCCCAAAACGAAGAAATACCGCCCGCCGGCTTGTATCAAACACAAAAAAAGACAACCAATTCTAAATCAGGCCGTCCGCTGAAAGAGATTAATGAAGATATCAGAAAGACAAAAATCGCTTTGGAGAAAGCAAAGAAGAAGTATAGGATGTCACTAAGGCAGTCATTGTCTTGCTGTTCTTGTTGTTCTTCTTGCGTGATTATCGTTCCGCCTATTTTATATCTTGTCTACCGTCTAATACTTATTGTTAAGCCAGAAAATACGGAATGTCGAAATTTACGAAAAAAAATCAAAGAATTGCAAGCCGAGCTACCAAAAAAAACAACTTCTTAAACACAAAATGACTTTCCTTATTGGCAATTAAACTGTTTTGGGCTATAATTATAGTAGTCTATGCTACAAACAAAAAAGATTTTACTAATTGTCGGATTACTTATTGTGGCCGTTTTGATCGGCTATGGCTTTTATCGTCTTTTCCAGTCTACGAACCCGCTCCAACGGGGTTCTACCCCCTCTTCCAGCCCGACCGGGACGCTCCCCTTGGCTGGAGATCGCCCACTTATTACCTCGACCCCCAGCGGAGCAAGCGGACTTCCAACCGCCAACTTTATTCCCTCGGCTAGCGGAGACAATTATTACCAAACCCAACCGGTCAATCGTCTTACTGATGATTATGTAATATCCCCCTCGCTTAATAACAGTGGCTCGATGCGCTACCACAATGCGGCTGATGGAAAATTTTATCGCATCCAAGGCGATGGGTCGATTAAAGCGCTTTCTGATCAGATATTTTATAATGTTAAAAATATAACTTGGGGCAAAACTAAAGACATAGCGGTTTTAGAATATCCAGATAATTCAAAAATTGTTTATAATTTTGAAACCCAGAAACAGGTGACTCTACCTAAACATTGGGAAGAATTTTCTTTCTCCAACGATAGCGAAGAGATCGCCGCAAAAAGCATCGGACTTTCTCCGGAAAACCGCTGGCTAGTAACTGTTAAAAACGACGGCACTGGAACAAAAACCATTGAACCAATGGGTAACAATGCCGATAAGGTTCAGATTGATTGGTCACCGAGCCGACAAGTGGTGGCTTTTTCTCAGACAGGACAACCTCTGGGAGCAGAACGCCGAGAAATTTTAATGGTTGGACTTAACGGTGAAAATTTTAAGTCCACGGTTGTTGAGGGAGTAGGTTTTGAACCACAATGGTCTCCAACAGGTAAAAAATTACTTTATAGCGTCTACAGCTCCCGGAGCGAATACAAGCCAGAACTCTGGGTAGTCAACGCCTATGGCGATGAAATTGGATCAAATCGACAAACCTTAAAAATAAACACCTGGGCACATAAATGTTCTTTTTCCGACGATAATTATCTTTACTGTGCTGTACCTAAAAACCTTCCGAGCGGCGCTGGTATGGCCCCCACTCTTGCTGATGGGGTTTATGATGATCTTTATCGCGTTGATCTACGTACTGGCGGCCGCACTCCGATTAACCTAGGCGGTGATTACCAAATTGAAAATATCTCTTTTGACAATACCGGCCGTAAAATATTCTTTACCGATAAATTCCAATCCGGTATATTTGAAGTTAAACTTTAAACTATGGCTTCGCACAAAGGTCTGAATTTAATCCTTATTGCTGCTCTCACAGTTACGGCGGTTATTTTTGGTTTTCAGGTTAAAAAAACTCTTGGCATTACCACTCGCCCCAAAACAGTTCCGCTTATAAGTAGCGACTTATACTTTTTAGCTGTTACTTCGGATGACCCTGTCTATGGCAACCCCGGCGCTACCCATCTAATCGTGGAATATGTAGATTTTAATTGCGAAAAGTGTCTGGACTTAC
>CAZRZQ010000058.1:0-5340 GCA_964604585.1 uncultured Gammaproteobacteria bacterium | reverse complement strand
CCGTCTGTTAGGAGAACAGGTGCAAGATCCGGAGGTAAAGGATGGCTTGACAGAGTTGTTTTCCGACGATTTAGTCTATGAATTGGCACGCAATAATTGGTTGGTGGTAATAAAAAAATTAGGTATTAGCAACGATCACTTAAGAAGTATGTTAGAAAAAATTACGTCACCCACAGTTCGTGATTCATTAACTAACAATAAACAAGATTCAAAATAAATATTTAATGTTATGTATAACTCCAACAAAGAAGAATTAGAAATATTAAAGTATTGGGATGAGCACCAGATATTCGAAAAGTCAGTAAACGAACGCCCAGAAGACAAGCCATACATTTTTTATGATGGCCCACCTTTTGCAACTGGGTTACCGCATTACGGACATATTTTGGGTTCGGTAATTAAAGATGTAGTACCACGTTATTGGACCATGAAGGGTTATCGTGTTCGTCGTCGTTGGGGTTGGGATTGTCATGGTTTGCCAATAGAAAACATCGTTGAAAAAGAATTAAAAATTTCCGGTAAAAAGCAAATCGAAGAACTAGGTGTCCATAAGTTTAATGATGTCTGTCGATCCAAGGTTTTAATGTATACCCAAGACTGGAAAAAGATGGTGGAGCGTATCGGGCGTTGGGTTGAATTTGATAATGCCTATAAAACAATGGATTCGACCTATATGGAAAGTGTTTGGTGGTCTTTAAAAACCATCTGGGATAAAGGTTTAATTTATGAAGGGCGAAAGGTTCTCATGTATTGCCCTCGTTGTGAGACCCCAGTTTCAAAAGCCGAGATTGCCATGGACAATAGTTACAAAGATATTACCGAAGAAACCGCAACTGCCGAGTTTAAAGTTAAAGAGCCGGGAGAGCACGGTTTACCAGAAAATACTTTTCTTTTAGCTTGGACAACTACACCCTGGACTTTGCCGGGCAATGTTGCCTTAGCGGTTGGTGAAGACATTGATTACGTTGTTATTGAAAAGAAAGACCTGGGTTCGGAAAACCTTGTTAGGTTTATTCTTGCTAAAGATCGTCTCGAGGCTATCTTTAAGGACGACGAATACAAAGTTTTGCAAGAAAGAGAAGGTTCGGATTTAGTGGGTATTGAATACGAACCCTTGTACGAAATTGATGCGGTCAAAGAATCTGGTAAGCGTGCCTGGTATGTCGCGTCAGCTGATTTTGTAACCACTGAAGAAGGTACGGGTATCGTTCATACTGCGGTCATTTATGGTGAGGATGACTATAATTTGGGTCTTAAGATTGATCTCCCGATGATCCCGCTTTTGGACGAAAAAGGACATTTTAATGATGACGCGCCGGAATTTGTTCGAGGAGTTTATTTTAAAAAAGCCGAGAAAGCCATTAAAGAAGATTTAGAAGAACGTAGTTTAATTTTTTCTAAAGCTAACCACACCCATTCCTACCCACATTGTTGGCGCTGTGATACCACACTTTTTTACAATGCTATCTCAGCCTGGTTTATCGACATCCAAAAAATTAAAGATCGTTTAATTGAGTTAAACGAGAAAGTTAATTGGTTCCCTGACCACCTTAAACATGGACGGTTTTTAAATATTTTAGAAACCGCACCCGATTGGAATATCTCTCGCAATCGTTACTGGGCCACCCCGTTGCCGTTTTGGAAATGCGACAACCCCGAGTGTAAACACAAGGAATGTATTGGTAGTGTCAAAGATTTAAAAGAAAAATCCGTTAATTTTGACGATGTTTTTTCCACAGACAAAGTTGAAGAAATCGACTTGCACAAAGACCAAATGGATAAGGTGAAACTAAGATGTGAAAAGTGTGGTGAGGTAATGAACAGAATCCCCGAAGTTATTGATTGTTGGGTCGAATCTGGCTCTATGCCGTTTGCTGAGTTTCATTATCCGTTTGAGAACCAAGAAGTGTTCGAAAAACGTTTTCCTGGACAATACATCGCTGAATACATCGCCCAAACCCGTGCCTGGTTTTATTATATGCACGTCATGTCAGTACTCCTTTTCGACAATGTTAGTTTCGAGAATTGTGTAACCACCGGTACGATCTTAAACGACAAAGGTGAAAAACTTTCTAAATCAAAAAGGAATTTTACCGACCCTTGGATAGTTATAGAACAATATGGTGTCGACGCTCTGCGGTATTACCTCATGACATCCGTAGTTATGGATGCTGAAAATTTGTTATTCAACGACCGAGAGCTAAAGGACGTATATAACAAGGTGGTCAATATCCTTTGGAACGTCGTTGAGTTCTATAAGTTATACAATGCTGATTTGCCGAGTAATGCTCCAGAAATCAACAACGTTTTAGATAAATGGATTTTGGCTAAATTACAAATTCTTATAAAAGAAGTGACAGAGAACATGGACAACTACAATACTGTCAAAGCCGGGCGTCCTATTCGAGATTTTATCGATGATCTGTCTACTTGGTATTTACGTCGTTCACGCGATCGCTTTCGTGGGGAAGATGCACCAGATAAAGAAAGTGCGCTTTGGACTCTTCATCATGTATTAGCCGCCTTGTCCAAAGTCATGGCACCGTTTACACCATTTATCGCCGAAAAGATTTACCAAGAAATGGATGGTAAGTTAGAAAGTGTACATTTGGAAATGTGGCCAGAGGTTGAAAAGCAATATCTCAATGAGAAAATTTTACAGACCATGGACTTAACTCGCAAAGTAGTTGAAATGGGTCTGTCGGCACGATCGGACGCTAAGATAAATGTCCGTCAGCCTCTTCAGAGTATTTATTACCAAGGAGAAAGGCTAGGTGACGAGTTGGAAAAAGTTTTAGCGGATGAATTGAATATTAAAGAAGTAGTCGCTAGTGAAGAAATTAAAGCAGGGGATAACCAAGTCTTAAAGGAAGACGGCGGAATTAAAATTGCTTTAAACACCTTGCTTACTCCTGAGCTTAAAAAAGAAGGTCTAGTCCGTGAAATCGTCCGTACCATTAACCAACTCCGGAAGAATATGAAATTAACTATCGCCGATCGGGTCGTAGTTGAATACGAAACCGTCGACGGAGATTTACAGGAAGTATTCCAAGATAGTGGCGAAGAGATTAAAAAATCTGTCCTCGCCACCGAATTACATTCTGGTATAGTGAGTGAAGAGCCGGTTGAGGTTGGTGGGCAACCCGTTAAAATTAAACTAACCGTTGTTTAAGATATGGTCACTTGGCAGGAATTAAAAGATAACCCCGAAGCAAAAAGTAAGTTACAGAAAAAGCACGATATCTATCGCTTTATCCGCGAGTTCTTTTGGCAAGCCGGTTTTGAAGAGGCCGTGACACCTATTGCTCGTACTTCGAGCGACCAAGAAAAATATTTGTCTCCTGTACCATTAAAATTACATGAACCAAACGGCGGATCTTATGATTACTTACTCATAACTTCACCGGAAATAGCTCTGAAAAAAATGTTGGCGGCTGGTTGGAACAAACTTTTTCAGTTGGCACCGGTATTTCGTGATTACGAAGATTTTGGTCATACCCACAATCCGGAATTTACCATGCTTGAATGGTACCGGGCCCCAGGTAGCATGAAAGATATTATGGACGATATCGAGCACCTGTTTAAAGATGTTGCTAACAAGCTGGATGTTAAAAACTTAGTATACAACGGCAAAAACTCTGTTGTTTCCGAGTTGTGGGATAGGCTTACTATGAAAGAAGTATGGCAAAAGTACCTCGGCCTCAATCTAGATGATTATCTGGATACTGATTCATTATGTCAATTGGCCAAGTCTCGGGGTTACTCAATAGAAAACGGAGAAAGTTACGAGAATATTTTTTACAAAATATTTTTAAATGAAATCGAAGGTCAACTTGGAGTGGGAAAGCCAGTAATAATATCTAACTACCCTGGTAAGATGTCGGCTTTTTGTCAGTATAACACCCTCGACCCTCGCTATGTCGAAAGATTTGAGCTGTACATCAACGGTCTCGAACTAGCCAATGGCTACGGCGAGCTCGTTGATCCGGTTGAACAAGAAAAGCGTCTTAAAGACAACCAAATGTTTCGAAAGAATGCCGGTTTGCCAGTTTATCCCTATGACAAAGATTTTGTTTCTGCCCTAAAGTCTGGTCTGCCGCCATCGGGCGGCGTCGCGCTCGGCGTTGAGCGTCTAGTTATGCTCCTGACGGGAGCAAAAAATATTAACGAAATAATTTTTGAATCAGCGAGTGACCAAAAATTGGTATAATTATTATGGAACAAGAATTTACCTTAAATATTTGTTTAGAGTGTAAAAAGAGACAGCCTAATTGTTGTCGGCTTGGCATTCAATTAACCGTGGAAGATATTGAGAATATCCGGTCGCTCGGTTTTGACCCCAAGGAGTTTTTGGAATTAAAGGATTACTCGACCATCGACATTACAGACTACGACGATTGGTGGAAAAAGGGTTTGGTAAAAGTTGAAGATAAAATATATAAAATTGTGGTAAAGAAAGATTCTCGGGGTGAGTGTGCTTTCTTGAAAGATGAAAAAGGCTGTGTTTTAGGAGACAAACGGCCCTCGGTTTGTAAAATATTCCCCTTTTGGTTTAAAGAAGAAACCAGGGAGGTAATTTACGAAGAGGGCGAGCCGTATTGTCTGTTAGAAAAAGAGGCAGTAGGAGTCCCCGAGGCTCTCAAAGCAATCCAAGAAACCCCGGAGTCAGTCGAATGTTATTACTCCGCCATGAAAGTAGACTGTCTTAATAACCAGGTGGCCTACCGGAAAATTGTTGAGGAATTGTTGTTGGCAAAAGAGTAAGTTGTGCACCAAATCATTGACAAGCTATTGTAAAGTGATAAATTGTAGCATATAATTTAAGTACTTTTAACTGTACCACATCTCCCTATATGAATTCTCCTGGCGGAGATTCGGAGGACCCGTTTCCTAAAAATTTTCAGCCACCAATTAAGAGCCCAAGTCAACGATGAGTTTGCTTGGTTTTTTTATTTAACTTACTATGCCAGATCTAACATCGAAAAAAATAGCAATCCTTTACAGCGAGGCCAAGCGTGAGTACTTCCCAACTGAGGAGCAGTTTATTACCGAGGAAGAAGTGTATAAGAGAGCCAAAATAGTCGCCCCCTATTTTGATAAATTAGGCTTTCAGACTGAACTTATCCCAGGTAACCAGGAGCTAGTGGATACGCTAAAAGCCAAAGGTCCGTTTGCTTTCGTCTTAAACCTGGTAGATTCCATCCGCGGTAAAGAATATCTTTGTCCGGTGATACCAGCCACTTTGGAATTAATGAACATCCCCTATGTCGGAACCGGGATGCTCGGGCTCGCCATAAACTCCAACAAGTTTTTGACCAAGACGCTTATGGAGCAAGCTGG
>CAZRZQ010000057.1:0-5518 GCA_964604585.1 uncultured Gammaproteobacteria bacterium | reverse complement strand
GCCCAAAAAGCAGAAATACTATATCAGTTTAAGATAATAAAGTCAATGCTGGTTAAGCTTAGTTTAACATAAAGTAGGGAAATGGTATAATAGCTTAATAAAATAAATTTTATGAATGAACTATATTTTTTTGGTCAAATTGTTTTGGCAGTGGTTTTGGGGGCGGTACTAGGTTGGCAACGGGAAAGACAGGGTCGGGCAGCCGGACCCCGGACTTATGCCTTAGTAACCGGAGGGTCAGCTCTTTTTACCATCCTATCTTTGTCGGTTTTCGGTAGTGACACCTCACGGGTGGCCGCCCAGATTGTAACAGGTATTGGTTTTCTTGGTGCGGGTATGATTATACGTCGTGGCAACCACATTGAGGGGTTAACAACCGCAGCCGGTCTTTGGATGGCGGCGGCAATTGGCATGGCTGTGGCGGCGAATTATTACATCTTAGCTGTTTTAACCACCGCTTTTATGCTCCTCCTTTTTATGCTTAATGATCAAAAGTTCAAAATAGATGAAGACCAGGAAAAGGAAGCCAATGAGTAGGATTTTTAACTAAAAATAAAAAGCTAAAAAGCCAAGTATTGACCACTTGGCTTTTTTCTGCTATCTTTTTCCAATCTAGTCCTCTTCGCCGTGGTGGCGGAGAGGGCTCGGCAACGGACGGGAGGAGGTCTCTATGAGACATGGGCGCAAGAAGGGGCTGCGGACGACGATCGGCCGGGCTCCGGTCAAGAATTCGGGTCTGACCGGGTCGGTGAAGGCTCGGGCCAAGGCCATGGCCGAGCGGAAGGGTGTGAGTCTGGCCGAAGCCACCGCCGCCATCCAGCGCTAGCGCGCCCGCAATCCCGCGCCTTCCCGGCGCTCCCCAACTCACCGTTGTCCCTGCCCGCGGCCTCGCGCGTCGGTTCGCCGACCGTCGTGAGTGCCGCGGGCGCCCTCCATTTGTTAAAGCACTGCATTTTTTGCAGTGTTTTTAGTTCAGCGGCCTGAATATTGACTTTTTTCCTTGTTCTTGCTACTATAGACGCGTAATTATAAGCCTTTGGTCTTCTTTTCCGTATGCTCCGTGAAAAGAAGACAGTTGTTTACTAATATTTTTTTGTTATGCAAAAATACGAATTACTCCTGATCTTGCCAGGTACGCTTGACGACATTGAAGCAGAAAAGAGATTAGGTGAGGTGGTAGAAGTGGTAAAAGAACACAGCGACAGTGTCGAAACCAATAACCAAGGCAAGAATCGCTTGGCTTATCCGGTTAAGCAGATTCGCTACGGGTATTTTTATACCATCGTCTTTGAAGCCGAACCGGCCAAAGCTCGTGAACTTCAAGATAAGTTGCGTTTAATGCGCGATCTTCTTCGTGCCATGATTACTCATTTCAACACCAATGTTTCTACAAGTCAGAAGATTAACTATACGACTAATGCTATCGGTGTTACTACTATGCAGGAGCAAGAAGAGCCGGTAAAGAGAGAAGAGAAAAAAGAAGAAATTGACGTTGAAGATATCAACAAGAAGTTGGATGAGATTTTGGATGGAAATATTATTTCTAATTCCTAAATTTAATTTATTCTAACTTTAATAAGTATGATGGACCTAAATCGCGCCACCATCCTTGGTCGGTTGACCCGCGATCCAGAATTACGCAGTTTACCAACTGGTAAATCTGTAGCTGTGCTCGGGATCGCAACGAACCGCCAGTGGACTGACCAAAACGGTCAGAAACAAAAACAAGTCGAATATCATCATGTGGTGTTGTGGTCCAAGTTGGCAGAAATTGCCGGCCAGTACTTGAAGAAAGGTGCTCGAGTATATATTGAAGGACGTTTGCAAACTCGAGAATGGGCGGCCCAAGATGGGGCGAAGAAAAATCGGACAGAAATTGTCGGTGAAAACTTGATCATGTTAGACTCGGCTCGCGGAGGTGAAAGTTTTAGCGGCGGAGCCGCTACGGGTACGGGGCAAACTCCAAGCGCCGCTCCTAGCGAGCCAACCGACGAAGAAATAAAAGTTGAAGATATTCCATTTTAAATTGTAAGGAAATAATTACTAATCTATCGTTATGATGCCAGTTAAAAAAGATACTAAAACTAAAGAATGTTATTACTGCACCAACAATAAGTTGGTAGTGGACTACAAAGATGTAAACACTTTACGCCGATTCGTCTCTTCTTACATGAAGATTGCTCCACGACGCCGAAGCGGACTTTGCGCTAAGCACCAACGACCAGTAGCGGCCGCCATTAAACGCGCTCGCGAGGCATCTTTAATGCCATACTTACCAAAGTAAAACATATTCCCTCCGGGCAAAAGCCAGAGGGATTTTTTCCGTTATTAATATTCGTAAATTATGGCTTCGACTTCAGAAATTAGAAAAGGTGTTGTTATACGTAACCAAAACGACCTTTTTGTTGTAGTGGAGTTCCAACACATAAACCCTGGGAAGGGCGCGGCTTTTGTCCGAACGAGAATGAAGAATTTGAGTAACGGCAAGGTAATTGAAACTACCTACAAAACTAGTGAAAACGTGGATATTGTCCAGGTGCAGTTTACTACCATGCAATATCTTTATAAAAGTGGTGACAACTACGCTTTTATGGATACCCAAAATTACGAACAGATTGAGATGGATGGTGAATTAATTGGTCCGGACGCCAAATATTTGAAAGAAAGTTTGGAAGTAATTATTGGCATGTACGAAGGACGAGGAGTTAGTATCCAGTTGCCAAAAAAGATTCAATACAAAGTGGTGGACGCCCCACCAGCTGTGAAGGGTGACAGTGCTTCGGGCAATGTGACGAAAGAAATAATTTTAGATAACGGTCTCCATGTTCAAGCCCCGATTTTCATTAAAGAGGGTGAAGAAATTCTAGTCAATACGGAAACCGGCGATTATTCCGCCCGCGCCTAACAAAACACAAAAGAAAATCCCGCCTCTTCGGCGGGTTTTTTAGTTGTTAATTTCGTTCGTTAAACAATGGTATGATCCGCCGGCATAGCGGAAGTAGGTGAGGGGAGAGTAAAATCTTTTTATTCCCAAGGCCTTTAGCCTATCTTCTACACCGGGGGTCAAAAATTTGCCGGTGTTTACCAATACACCAGGGCCGGGTAGACAATTAACGTGGTAAGTACCAAGTTTACCACCAGTACCAGATGAATCCATGGGGCCGACGGTAATGAGAGGAATTTTTAAACTTTTTAATTTGTCCAAACTGTCTTCTCGAAACATGTTTTTTGTAATGATTAACGCGACCAATTCATTGTTTTTGTTTATGACCGGCGTCATGACTGTGTCTAGGTGGTAGCCGTGGGAGTGCAGTAAAATAAAGCGGTCGGGTTTGACAATAGATTTAACAAAACGCTGGCCTTTTTCATTCGAACGGGACAATCCGCCGAAATAATAGGTGCCGGCAGCAGTCTTAAAATAATAGACTTCGCCAAATTCAATGTAGGCGCCGGGCGGTGGGGTGACAATGGTTTTGTGGAAGCGGGCTTTAATAATTTCCGCCCAAGCATCGGCCTCCGGCCGGCGGTCTTTAACACTGTAGTTGGATTTAATCCAGTATTTTTTAAACAGGAAACCCGAGTCACGAATAAATACCCCGTCATGGTGCAAGGAATCCTCACGGTTTAGTTTTTCGGGGAAGGGTAGAACATGAAGTTTAAAACCAGCCTGGCGCAAGGTAGTCAAGAAATTTTTGTGGTCGCGTGTTACGATTTTTTGATCAGGAATTATTTTGTGGTCGTGGGCGTAAACGGTAGCAAAGTTTAGACTGTCGTCGGTAAAGCCTTTGTGTATTGGATAGCCGTTATAAAACGCGCCCTTAATTTCACCGTGAGCTTTCGGGAGCCCAACCACTAGAATTTCCGGAAGATTGTTCATGTTAATAATTTAGTTTAAAAAAATCCCCCGAGCTAGTCGGGGGAATGTGCTACATATCATCCTCAGTATCATCGTCAATATCGTCGGCATCTTTATCTTTTTCTTCGTCTCCATCTGTATCGTTATCGTCGTCTCCAAGGGTTCCACCACCTAGAGCGTCTTTGTCTTCGTCTCCGTCGAAAGTATTAAAGTTGGTATATAACATAAATATGTATTTAGATTGGGCCAGCTAATGGTAGCCGACATTGGAAAGAATTAT
This sequence comes from uncultured Gammaproteobacteria bacterium, assembly GCA_964604585.1. Lineage (GTDB taxonomy): Bacteria > Patescibacteriota > Patescibacteriia > Magasanikbacterales > GWA2-37-8 > DATDYA01. The sequence continues at coordinate 1,382 of CAZRZQ010000057.1, read as the reverse complement.
ACAGTATTTTGGGTGTTTGGTCAATATGTCAAAGCTGTGGCTGGGGATAAATTAGCGAGCGAGCTTGTTTTAAACCTATTTGTCAATAGAAATAATGTATACCTAAATTATGCCTATTCTTTATACATCGTTTTTCTTTTTTACGGTATTTAAAAACTCCCCGGCGGGGAGTTTTGGATCGGTCAGTTTGTATTCTATTTATTTAATAGTTGCTCAAAAACATCTGGACGAAAGCCAATAACTATTTGCCCATTTATGTCTATTACCGGAACGCCCATTTGGCCACTTTTTTGAATCATTTCTTGTGCTTTGTTTTGGTCAGCACCCACGTCAAAATCTGTAAATTCGACGCCCTTTCCTTTAAGATAATCCTTGGCCATATGGCAATACGGACAAGAGGTGGTTGAATAAACTAAAACTTTGTTTTGCATACAATTTTTTTACTTATATTTACAAATTAAATTTTTTAAGTCGTTAATTAAGTTTGTTTTAACTAGCCCGTAGCATATTTTTTTCCCCTCTCTTTCGGGGGTGAGTAAGCCAGCCTCATTAAGACTCTGTAAGTGGTGGGAGGTGGTGGCAACACTTAGTTTTAGTCCCTTAGCTATTTCCGATACGCATGCCTTCTCTGTTTTAAAAATAAAACAGAGAATTTTTAACCGGTTAGGCTCTGACGCGGTTTGCAGCAGTTTTGCTAATGTTTTAAGTTTGCTATTGTTTAAAGTACTCATATTTAGTTCAAATGTATGTTTGAATGATAATATATTATAAATATAAAGTCAAGTGCCAGGGTGTTAATAAGTTTAGCATGATTATTCTGTCAGCACATAATATGTGGGAAGTATTTAAAGGGTTGTGGAAATTGGCGTAATTGAAGACGAAACAAAATAAAATTACCCCAGATAAGCCGGAGTAATTTTATTTAGAGCTCCTTAGTAAAAGAGGTTAGAACTATTTTTGTCCCCAAACCGCTACCCACTTCAAATTCTTCCTACCTAAATCATCTGGAACTACTTTGGAAAATATAATTCTGAAGCCTGTTTTTTTGAGGTATTTTTCAATTTCAGTTTTATAAAAAAACGTAAATTTCCTCGAATTGTCATTGGATAATTTTTCCTTAATTTTTTTTGTGCCCTTACCCCATTTTACACGAATATGCAAAATTCCCTTCGGCTTCAAGACCTTATGCATATTTTTAAGTGCCCTCGGGATATCTTTTTTTTCAAGATGAAGCAAAATGGCATTTGCCCAAATGGCATCGAAGCGATTTTGAGGTAATTTTAATTTAAGCACGTCCATTTTGATAAATTTTCCTTGGGTCACTCTTTTTCTTGCTTCTCTTAAGAAAACATCTACTAAATCAAGCCCTGTATATTTAAACC
>CAZRZQ010000056.1:0-5637 GCA_964604585.1 uncultured Gammaproteobacteria bacterium | reverse complement strand
ATACCAGAGATTGCTAAACGCATTGACGAAGCCAAACAACAGGGCGACCTTTCCGAAAACGCCGAATACCACCAAGCTAGAGAGGACATGTCTTGGACTCAAGGACGCTTGTATGAATTAGAAGAGTTAATCAACAGCGCGGAAATTATTACCGTCCAAAAGAGTGATACAGTCACTTTAGGTAGTAAAGTTAGCACAAAAGTAGGGGATAAAACCAAAGAATACACTATTGTTGGTCCTCAAGAAATTGATCCAACTAAAGGACACATCTCCAACGAGTCACCAATCGGTGAGGCTCTTTTGGGACACAAAAAGGGTGATAAGGTAGAAGTGTCTACGCCGGCCGGGGTGCAAATTTACGAGATTTTAAAAATTGAATAAATCTATTTATATTTCTCTAGATGGATAGGAGAACAAAGGTTGGTGATATATACCAAGGTGAAACAGCACAAAGGTATTACGACGTATTTGGCCCTGAAATCGACAGCAGTTCTGAACTAGATCGATTTTTTTTGGAACTTATCCCTACTTCACTCGAGGGAAAATTTGCTTTAGATCTTGGTGCAGGTAACGGACGCTACGCCGAATTATTAAGCCGAAGAGGAGCAAAAGGGGTCATCGCTTTGGACCTTAGTTTATCCATGCTAGGCCAAGTAAAACAAAGAAAAACCGAACGAAAATTGGATAGACTCGAACCTGTAAATGGCGACCTTGAAAATTTACCGCTTAGTGAAAATTCTTTAGACTATATTCTTTCCCGATATAGTCTAATGTATGCTCGCGATTTATCATTATTAATACAAAGTCTTGCTTCCGCCTTAAAAGATGATGGTGAAATACTAATACAGGCAAATTTTGCTATAATAGAAAATCCAGATTTAGAAAAAATTATCAAATCAGCCCCCGTTCCACTGAACCTAAAAATAGGGGAAAGGGAGGTTGGCATTCAAAACTACGCCCATACCATGAAAGATTATATCTCTGCCTTCGAAGAGGCGAAACTAGCAATCCAACAAACCCAACAATTTTCAGCTGACGAACTAGCCGTTGATAAAAAATACCCGCACGCTGACGCAGTCAACTTCCGCTATGTTGTGTTTCGACTAAAAAAAGATAGGATATGATCTCCTTTTGTGAAAATGCTAAAAACCCCGGCCATGACCGAGGGTTTTTTGACTAGACAAACGAAATAAGCTATACTTTATAAGTAATTTAAGTCTTTTTTATGCCCATAGACATTAGTGAAGAAGCGATACGTTTACAACATTTAGAGAACATCCGGACGGCTGGTATTGAACCGTATCCCGCCCACACCAAGCGAACCCATACTTTGGCCGAAGCTCGCGAAGCGGGAACAGACAGCGAGGTTATTGTGGCTGGCCGCATTGTTTCCAAACGAGAAATGGGTAAGATTGCTTTTTGTCACTTAAAAGACATGAGCGGTCGCTTACAAGCGGTATTTTCTGCCAACCAGCTCGATCCAGAAAAATACAAATTTTTTATCAAACAATTTGATCTCGGAGACTTTGTCTCGGTACGCGGGAAAATCTTTGTCACTAAAGCCGGTGAAGTCTCTGTCATGGTTGACGAATACGACATTTTAACCAAAACACTATTACCTTTACCAGAAAAATTTCATGGTCTGTCCGACATTGAAATTCGCTACCGACAACGCTACCTAGATTTACTAGCGAACGACGAATCCCTGAAGATCGCGAAAGCTCGCAGTCTTTTGGTGCGCGAAATTCGTAATTTTTTCGATGGTCATGGTTTTTACGAAGTAGAAACTCCTGTCCTACAAACTCTCTACGGTGGCGCTTTAGCTCGCCCCTTTGAAACTCACCACAATGCTCTCGACATTCCACTTTACTTACGCATCGCACCAGAACTATATTTAAAACGATTAGTGGTCGGTGGATTAGAAAAGGTATATGAGGTTGCCAAATGTTTCCGTAATGAAGGTATCGACCAAAACCACAATCCAGAATTTACCCAGATTGAATTTTACTGGGCTTATGCCGATTACCAAGATCTCATGGATATTATGGAAGAATTGTTACCACAACTAATTACTAAATTAGGCTTACCATTAAAATTCGAAACCGAAGGACAAACCGTCGACTTCACTCCGCCGTATCCACGCGTTACCATGCGGGCTTTAATCCAAGAACACGCCGGCATTGATATCGAAGACTATCCGGAACAGGCGGATCTTTTCAAAAAAGCAATCGAGTTAAAAATTGACGGCATAGACAAAAATACTGGCCGCGGTAAATTAATTGATGAGATTTACAAAGTTTATGCTCGGCCCAAAATTATCAATCCAATTTTCATGATCGACCACCCGGTTGAATTGTCTCCTTTAGCCAAACGCAAACCTAATGATCCACGCTACGTCGAAAGATTACAACTATTATGCGTCGGCGGTAACGAACTCTGCAATGGTTTCTCGGAGTTAAACGACCCGATCGACCAAGAAGAGCGCTTTCGCGAACAAGAACGGCTCGAAGCCGCTGGGGATGATGAGAGCATGCCGTTTGACGAGGATTATGTCACCGCTTTAAAGCACGGCCTTCCACCAACTGCTGGATTAGGCATGGGCATTGACCGCTTGATAAAATTACTAATGAACTCTGAAAATCTTAAAGAAGTGATACTGTTCCCAACCTTGAAACCGCCCGCCAAGGAAAACGAATAAAACAATTAACCACTTTGCTCATTTACTTGCCATATGAAAAAAATTCGTGTCATCGTTTTTGGCACATTCGATCTTTTACATCCCGGACATCTCCACCTCTTAAAAGAAGCCAAAGAATATGGCGACTATCTTATCGTGGTCGTCGCACGCGACAACACAGTTGAAGAAGTAAAAGGAAAAAACGCAGTTAACGATGAGGTAGCAAGATTAGAAAATATTAAAAAATTAAATATTGCCGATAAAGTTCGACTAGGATATGTTGACGACCGCTACAAAGTAATCGCCGAAGAAAATCCCGACATCATCGCCTTAGGCTATGACCAAAAAGTTTTTGTCGATCGACTAACAGATATTATTCCCGATCATACTAAAATTGTTCGTCTAACTCCGCATCATCCGAATAAATACAAAAGTTCCAAGCTTAGAAAAGATCGCGATCAATCTTTATGATAAAACCGACAATTTTAATCGCTAGCACCAATAAAGGGAAAGTTGAAGAAATCCGCTCGAATTTAAACGATCTTCCTTTTAAATTTATTGGTTTAAATGATTTAAAAGCAAACATTCCTGAACCAGACGAACCCTTTGACACCACCCATTTCAATGCCCTTAAAAAATCTGAATATTACGCCCGGAAAACCCAGCTTTTAACCATTGCTGAAGATACTGCTCTTTATGTAGACAGTTTAAACGGTCTACCAGGAATTAAATCCAAGCGTTTCGGGGCGACCGCAGAAGAAAGAAACAACAAGTTACTAAAATTAATGTTGTCATACAAAGGGACAAAACGAAGCGCCCGCTTTGAAACATCCGCTTGTTTGTTTGATCCAAAAAATAATTCGGCCCAAATATTTGGTGGGCAAGCTAAAGGGACTATCGCTACCTCAATTCATCCTGACCCTCGCAAGGGGATGGGCTATGATGCGGTTTTCTATTATCCACCCCTTAAAAAATATTTTGCCGATCTGACGGTGGAAGAAAAAAATAATGTTAGTCATCGCGGACAAGCTTTACACGATCTAAAAAAATATTTAAACAAAATTAACCAAGCCCCACAATATTTAGTTCCTGTATCTTTAATTATTAAAGACAGAAAAGTTTTGCTTTTAAAACGTCGCGATCCACGATTAGATTTTAACAACCTATGGGAATTTCCTGGTGGGGGAGTAGAGTATGGCGAAACCATGGAAAGGTGTTTGAAACGTGAAACTTTTGAAGAGACCGGCTACCAGGTTGAAATTATACAGCAATTGCCAAAATTCTTTACCGCGGTAAGAAATAAAAAAGATGGGAATTACCAAGTTTTCACCATATTATTTATTTGCAAAATCAAATCTGGCAAATTAAAAATTAACCCTCCGGAGCACTCCAGCTTCGGCTGGTATACTTATAAACAAATGATGAAGCAAAAGCTCATCCCCTTAAACCGTAAAACAATTTTAAATACTGAAAACAAAAAAATACTTTTAAAATATATAGATTAAGAATATGTTAGACCTAAAATTTATTAGGGAGAATAAGGAAACAATCCAAAAAAACTGTATAAATCGACGAGTCAAGGTTGACCTTGACCGCTTGTTAGAATTAGATGAAAAGCGTCGAACTTTAATCCAAGAAATTGAGGAAAACCGCGCTTTAAAAAATCAGAAGTCTAAAGGCAAACCGAGCGAAGAAGAAATCGCTAAACTCAAGGCGGTTGGAGATAAAGTTAAGGAATTAGAATCCACCTTGGCAGAAGTCGAAGATGAATTAAAAACTCTAGTGCTACAAGTTCCTAACTTAACTCATCCCGATTCTCCAATCGGCGGGGAAGAGGATTACCGGGGAGTGTACACTAACCGCGCTGCAACTGTTTTTTCTTTTCAACCCAAAGATCACGAAACGTTGCTTACCGAACGGAACCTAATAGATTTCGAACGAGCCGCCAAAGTAGCTGGAGCAAAATTTTATTTTCTTAAAAACGATCTGGTCAGATTAAACATGGCTATGTTGAACTACGGCATGGATATCGCTGCCAAATACGGGTATGAACTAATGGAAACACCAGATTTAGCCAAAGACGAGATAATGAAGGGAATTGGATTTAACCCTCGTGGACCTGAAACAAATTTTTATTCAATTGAAGGCACCGACCTTAGTCTTGTGGGCACCGCTGAAATTACTATGGGCGGTTACCATGCTAACGAGATCCTCGATCTCTCTAGTGGGCCAAAAAAATATATTGCCCTCTCACATTGTTTTAGAACCGAAGCTGGTTCTTATGGACGAACGAGTAAGGGGTTATACCGTGTACATCAGTTCACTAAATTAGAAATGTTTGTGTATTGCAAACCAGAGGATAGTGAAAAATACCACGAGGAAATATTGAAAATTGAAAAAGAAATTGTCGATGGGTTAGAAATTCCTTATCGGGTTATCGACATTCCAAGTGGAGACTTAGGTGGTCCGGCCTTTCGGAAGTACGACATCGAGGCTTGGATGATTATGAATGGTCACGATGACCAACAGGGAGATTACGGTGAAATAACCAGCTGCAGCAACTGTACTGATTACCAAGCCCGCCGGTTAAACATCCGTTATCGCAAAGAAGATAACTCCACAGATTTTGTTCACACTTTAAACGGCACCGCTGTCGTCCTCAGTCGCTTCCCAATTGCTGTGGTTGAAAATCACCAACAAGCTGACGGCAGTATTACCGTACCAGAAGTTTTACGACCATATTTTAATAAAGAAAAAATTTAATTTTTAACTTCCTTGTCGTATGGAATTTTTATACACTATTTTAATTATAATCGCCGCGATTATAGTCTCAAGCATTCGTCAGATCAACCAGTACCAACGTGGGGTAAAGTTTATGCTTGGTAAATACATCAAAACCATCGAACCGGGTTGGCGAATAATCCTTCCTATCATTCAGAGCATGAAAAAGGTAGACATCC
>CAZRZQ010000055.1:0-5638 GCA_964604585.1 uncultured Gammaproteobacteria bacterium | reverse complement strand
CCTTGACCTCGTCCGACAGGGCGTCGAACCGCTCCTGGACCTCGGCGTCGTCGTAGGCCAGCTCGCCTGCGCCGGCTGGATGATGTCGTCCATCACCAGGTCCTGGATCCCCTCGAGCACCTCGAGCTGGGTCAGGAACGGTCCGGCCAGCATCTCCTCGTCGCGGTAGAGGCGGCCGTGGGAGACGGCCACCTCGTCGCAGTGGCAGCTCTCGTAGCGGAAGCCGTCCGTCTCACCATCCGGCACCTGGATGCCGACGCAGTGGCTGACGATGGCCGCGGGGTCCGCGAGGATGCCCGCCGCCGCCATCTGGTTGTCGAGCTGCTGGGCCTCGTCGGCCGTGCAGAACTGGTACTCGATGGCCTGGGCCAGTCGGTTCCGCCCGAAGGCCATGTTGCTGAACTCGGCACAGTCCCCCGCGTCGTTGATGAGACGACCGCAGGGGATACCGAGACCCTCGAAGAACTTGTTGCCCGTGATGGGCTGGAACACGAGCGACATTGTCGCCCTCCTTCGCAGCGATACCAACGCCCCCGTTGTATCGCCGCACAAGTGGTGTAGTCGGGGGATAAAAAAGAACTTAAATTAGTTCATCTTTATCCCACGACCACGGTTTTAAAAGAACTACAAACAGCTAAATATACTCTAAAATCATTAAATTGTCAACTAGGCTATCCACAGCCAATTGGTTATGGTGGTATTAAAAGGCACGGCGTTCAATTCTTTGACACCTACAGCCTTTTGGGCTAAAATAGGTGTACTCGTATGACTTTACGTCAATATCTTATTCTCATGAGCTTAGGGACAGTGGCTTGCGCCGTGGCCTGGCTTTTTATTGTCTTTAGTATTGACCCCACCCAGGCCGGAGTGATTGGTTTAACCTTCTTTTACATTAGTCTATTTTTAACCCTCCTTGGTCTTTTTTCTGTTGTGGGTTTTCTCTTACGCCGTAAACTAGTCTACGATGAGATCGCTGTCTTCCGCCATGTTCGTCGGACCTTTCGCCAGAGTATTATTTTTTCCTCGTTTTTTATCTGTGTATTATTACTTTTACAAAAACAATGGTTTAACTGGTGGAATCTGGCCCTGTTGGTATTTTTAGTTATCGTGACTGAGGGGATAATTTTCAGTAACCGGAAAAACAACCGTTATGTTTAATAGTTTCTGGAATAAGTTTAAGAAAGAAATTGGGATCGATCTCGGCACGGCGAATACGCTTGTGTATGTTAAGGATCGTGGGATTATTATTAACGAACCGAGTGTTGTCGCTGTTAATACCCGAACCGAACAAATCTTAGCCGTTGGCAACGAAGCCAAAGACATGCTTGGAAAAACCCCACCCCACATTGTGACCACCCGACCTTTGGCTGGTGGCATTATTTCCGACTTTGAAATTGCTGAGAGGATGATCAGATATTTTATCGACAAAGTGTATGAGGATCGCTTGAACTTTATGTCCCGCCCGACTGTCGTCATTGGCGCACCAATGGAAATTACGGAAGTAGAAAAGAAAGCCATTGTCGACGCTGTGACAAACGCTGGCGCCCGTGAAGTTTGGGTCGTCGAAGAACCGATGGCGGCTGCCATTGGCTCCCGTATGCCTGTGCGCGAACCGGTTGGTAATTTTATCGTTGAAATGGGCGGTGGCACTTGTGAAATTGCGATCATTTCTTTGAGCGGTATTGTTACCTGGAAATCTATTAAGATCGCGGGAGATGAATTGAACCGTAACATTGTCCAATATGCCCGTGATGAATTCAATTTGCTCTTAGGTGAAAAACAAGCGGAAGAAATTAAAATTAAAATTGGCTCGGCCGTCACACTCGCTGAACCAATGGAATTCCCCATGCGCGGTCGCGATCTTTTAACTGGTTTACCGAAAGAGATTATGATTAACGACACCCATGTCCGAGAAGCCATGATAAAATCTCTCCGCACGATTGTGGACAACATTAAAGCAACACTTGAAATCGCTCCACCCGAATTAGTTGCAGACATCCACGAGCGCGGTATTTTAATCTCCGGTGGCGGAGCATTGCTTCGTGGTATAGACGAACTCATTGCCCGAGCAACCGAAGTGCCTGTTCGCGTAGCTGACGATCCCTTAACATCTGTTGTGCGCGGTACTGGGCTCTTGTTAGACGACATGGCCCTTCTAAAAGAGTTAGCTGTCAACCCCGTGAATTATTCAGTTAAATAACTATGCGGACTAACCGTAAAACCTACGGTATTCTAACAGCAATCCTCTTATTGCTGGTTTTTTTTCATTACCTCGGTTGGCTCACTTTTTTCGAGAATTTCGTCCGTAAAATTTTAAGCCCCATTCTTACCGAAACCCACAAAGTTAGCGTCGAAGCCGGGGACAACGTCCGGTATTTTCAGAACCGCGAAGAATTTGTGACTGCCTACGAAACTTGTTTAACCGAAAAGGAAGACAGTAGTGTTTTAAGCGCTAAAATTAAACTCCTGGAAGATGAAAACACTGAACTTAAAACCCAAATTAAATATCTTCAAAAAAATCCCACCGAGCATCTTACGCTTGACGTGGTTGGCCGTGATCTAAACAGTGCGGAGCAGATTATTATTTTAAACGGTGGCAGTAACCACCAATTGGCTATTGGCCAACCAGTCATTGTCGGGGAGGGGATACTGGTTGGAAGAATTTTTAAAGTTGAAGCCAACCTAGCTTGGGTTCGAGTTGTAAATGATCACGGCAGTAAAATTGCCGCCACTATTTTAAACAGCGACCACAGTTTAGGAATTGTTGAAGGTGGTTACGGGATCAGCTTACGCATGAAATTTATTCCTCGCAACGAAGTTATTAATGTTAGCGAGGATGTCGTGACTTCTGGCCTCGACGGCCTTCCAAGAGGACTCTTGATCGGCAAGATTGCCGTGGTGGAAAACGAAGCCTACCAACCCTTTCAACAAGCCATTCTTACACCTTCCCACGATTTAACCAAACTAACCGTTGTGACCGTTCTCGTTAAATAACAAACCCAAAGAATGAAAAAAATCTGGAAAATTATTATCGCGCTCGTTGTCTCTGCCGGCATTTTTTTCTTGCAAATTTTGGCTAAAGAATTTTTACCCTACCCCTTAAACCAGATTAACATCATTTTTGTCGCCATGGCTTGGCTCCTAATTTTAACCGGCCGAGCCAACGTCCTCTGGTACGGCGCCCCACTGGCTTTTTTAATTGAAGTTTTCGGCAGTTCGCAATTTGGTTTAAATAGTTTATTATTGCTGTTTTCTTTTCTACTAATCTTTTGGTTGCTTATTAACTACTTTACTAACCGATCATTACTAATTGTTATGCTACTCGGGGTTATTGGGATGACGTTTTACCGATCTTGTTACATTTTATACCACTTAATCTTTACTTCCGGCGAAGAAAATATTAACTGGTCTTTAGGGGGCATCTTTTCGTTATATGGCATTGAGATCATTGTGACGACCATTACACTAACTTTGTTTTATCTCCTAACCACTATCTTTATTAAAAAATTAAATCCCTCGTATATCAGCATATCCAAACTATGAGCGATCTTCGACCATTTAATATTAAAGGGGAGGGGGACAAGACTGGCCGGATGAAACATAAATACCGGATGTCTTGGGTTGAAGATTCTTTTCATGGCGAAGTCCACGAGGCAACGGTTGGTGTTAATGATGAAGCTAGAAACTATGTCGGCCGCGGCATTCCGCTCTGGCGAATTGTTACCGCCTTGATTATCTTTGCCTTGGGGGTCGGAATCGTCCTAACTCGGGTTTTTATCTTACAAATTGTCGAAGGCAGCGAATACCGCGACCTAGCCGAGGGCAACCGCATACGTTTGCGACCAATCCCGAGCGAGCGAGGGATTATTTACGATCGTTTTGGTAAAGAACTGGTCCAAAATATCCCTAGCTTTTCGCTTGCTATCGTCCCCCAAGATCTACCGAAAGATAAGGAGAAGCGCCAACAAGTGGTGCAAACCCTCTCCACCCGAGCGGAAATCCCGGAAGAGGAAATTAAAAACTTACTTGAAAAATATAAAAACTACAGTTACGAATCTTTGGTCGTCAAAGAAAACTTGCCCTATGATACCGCTTTAAAATTGTATGTTGAAAACGCCGATTTACCTGGCGTCTTGGTCGAAAGCGGCACCAAACGCAAATATTTAAACAATACCTCGAGCACCCTAAGCTTGTCCCATGTTTTGGGGTATTTAAGTAAATTGGACGAAGAAGAACTGTCGGAATTAAAAAGTGTCGGCTACTTGCCGTCAGATAACATTGGTAAATCTGGTTTGGAAAAAAACTTTGAAACCGCTCTCCGGGGAGAATACGGGAAGAAAAAAATTGAGGTCAATGCTCTCGGGCACGAACAAAATGTCTTGGCTGAAGAAGCTCCCCACCCCGGAAACAATCTTTATCTTTCGCTCGACCTAGAGGCGCAAAGTAAGCTCGAAGAAATTGCCAAAGCCCATTTAGTGAAAGTAAAAAAAGAAAAAATTGCCGCCATCGCTATGAACCCCAAAAACGGGGAGATTTTAGCCATGGTTAATTTACCAAGCTTTGACAGCAATGATTTTTCCGGTGGCATTACCAACGAAAACTACCAAAAATATACCGCGGATAAAAACCTACCGCTCTTTAACCGAGCCATTGCCGGTACTTATCCGCCCGGTTCAACGATTAAACTCATTGTAAGCGCAGCGGCTTTACAAGAGGGTATTGTAAACTACAACACGGTCTTTAGTAGTGTCGGCGGTCTCCAAGTTGGAAACTGGTTTTTTAAAGACTGGAAAGCCGGCGGCCACGGAATAACCAACGTCACCAAGGCAATCGCTTGGTCGGTAAATACTTTTTACTATTACGTTGGCGGTGGCTACAACGACTTCGTCGGCCTTGGCATTGACCGCCTGACTAAATATTTTAAAATGTTTAACTTGTCCGAAACATCTGGCATTGACATTCCGGGCGAAAAAGCTGGTTTTATCCCGAGCGAAACTTGGAAAAAAGAAAAAAAGAACGAACGCTGGTATATTGGAGATACCTACAATATTTCCATCGGTCAAGGCGATCTCTTAGTAACTCCGCTTCAAGTGGCCTTGTGGACTAGTATTGTGGGTAATGGGGGAACAATAGTTACACCACACTTTGGTGTCAAATTAACTGATCCGATCACTAAAGCCGAGACCGTCCTTTACAAAGGAAACGAAAAAAAAGTCAACGTTAGCGCCAGCCACCTCGGAATTGTTCGCCAAGGTATGCGAGAATGCGTGACTACCGGCAGTTGCAAACTGCTCCAAAGCCTACCTTTCCAAGCTGGTGGAAAAACCGGTACCGCCCAATGGAGTAGCACGAAAGATACCCACGCTTGGTTTACTTCTCTCGCCCCGTATGACGACCCGAAAATCGTGGTAACGGTCATGGTGGAAGAGGGCGGGGAAGGTGCGACAGCCGCCATGCCAATCGCCCGAGACTTTCTCGCTTGGTGGGGAAAGAAATATTTGACACCTTAAGCTCATGTGTTATACTTTTAAACACCACTATAATATTTAATATTTTTTATGGACGAACCAAAGAATTACATGAGCGCCGATAGTCTGGCCGCTTTGAAAGAAGAACTTAAAACCATTAAGGACAAAAC
>CAZRZQ010000054.1:1467-6090 GCA_964604585.1 uncultured Gammaproteobacteria bacterium | reverse complement strand
TTGGCGCTGAATACGTCAACGTCCAACCATTGTCTGGCGCCCCCGCTAACATTGCGGTCTACTTTGCTCTCCTAAAACCAGGCGACACCGTACTGGGAATGGACCTCGCTCACGGCGGACATTTGACCCACGGACACCCAGTAACTTACATGGCCAAGATCTTTAACTTTGTTCGCTACCAAACCGATAGTGCTGGAAAGATTGACCTCGACAACCTTCGCCAGATGGCCTTGGAGCACAAACCGAAAATTATCTTAGTCGGCTATTCCGCCTATTCAAGGGAAATTGAATACGAAAAAATTAAAGCGATCGCTGACGAAGTTGGCGCTTATACGATGGCCGACATTGCCCATATAGCGGGGTTAATTGCCGGTGGACAAATGAATAACCCCGTTCCCCTCTTTGACGTCGTTACCACCACCACGCATAAGACCCTACGCGGTCCACGCGGGGGCATGATCATGTGCAAAGAAAAAATAGCGAAAGAAATCGACAAGGCGGTGTTCCCTGGTTTTCAGGGCGGGCCACACGAAAACAATATAGCCGCCAAGGCTGTTGCTTTTAAAGAAGCCCTGGAACCGGAGTTTAAGGAATACGCTAAACAAATTAAAGTTAATGCCAAAATTTTGGAAGAGGAATTCCTAAAAAGAAATTACACCTTATGTTTTGGGGGCACAGACAACCACCTGTTACTAATTGATCTAACCAACAAGGGTGTCACCGGAAAAGAAGCGCAGATTGCTCTCGACAAAGCCGGAATCACCTTAAACAAAAATATGGTACCGAATGATCCTAGGAGTCCGATGGACCCATCCGGTATCCGCCTCGGGACTCCAGCTTTAACGACGCGCGGAATGAAAGAGGAGGAGATGAAAACCATTGCCGCCTGGATTGATGAAGTAATTACGAACCACAAAAATGAAACAAAACTAGCGAGTCTAAAAACACAAGTAAAAGAACTAACTGGACGTTTTCCGCTTTATCCGAGTTTGGAATAGCTTAATAATTTAAAGAATGCAAACGATCTGATAACCTTCCAGTTTTGTTGCTCATTAAAATTAAAAGTTAGGTATTTTTAAAAATTTACTTGGGAATAATCATGTTTTAAATTTAAGACATTGTTATCCCCGAGTAAATACACAGCTGTTAGCACAAAACGCTTAGAGGGGGGATAAGCGCGTGCTGAGGGGAAAATAATGCTAAACAGGGAGTTTGAAATCCTTCCGGCGTCCTTTCGTGTGGACAACCTACGAATTGTGAGGCGTGACGACTCTGGACGGCTCTTCGTGTACTGGGAAATAAAATCAGAAACAGTCCAGTTTACGCTGGACAAAGTCAAGGAGCCCGTACCAGTTTTACGGGTTTTTTACCAAACGAAAAGCCAAACACGTTTCTACGACGAAAGGATCGTGATCGCTGGCCGACGACACCACCTCCATGTGTGTGCAATTGGCCAAGTAACCCGGGTTTCGCTCGGGTTCCGATCATTAAACTGTGGGGGAAGTTTTATCTCCGCTCTTAGCGTGGATAAAATTGAGACCACTGAGTGACTACTGGCTGGCAAAAAAAGACCATGCACGCACATGAAATATGGAGATGGTCGCACAGTACTCGGCGACCAGATCCTGAAATAATAAAAGATTGTTGTTTCAGGATCGCTGAGTACTGTTAAAATAAAATCCAGTGCCTCTATGGCGCTGGATTTTTTTAGTTATTTTATATTATCTTTTTTCCAATTTTCTAGAAATCTCCAAACAAATGTCTCTTACTCCGATACACCCACAATCCAGCGAGAAGAACTCCAGCGATGAAACCAACAAGGATATTCATAAGAAGATTTGGTCTGGTTGGGAAACTCGAAACTAGTGGACTGTTTACGCTTTTGATAGCGACATCACCACCAACATATTCCCAACCACGGCTAGAAACCATTCCGGTTACAGCATCGCTCAAAGCTTTGGCGTCATCCTTGCTTTCACTATAAGTCGTAATCTTTAGAAGGCTACTACCGTAGACCATGCCACCAACCACATCTTTCTGCCACTCTTTGCGCTGTTTGCGCTCACTTAAGTTTGTCCAACGTTCACGGTCAAAGGTGGCCGTTGATTCCATAACTTTCTGGTAAAAGTCGGTGGTACGCATCACTTGCGCCAAGTTTTCGCCGATTCGTTCGGCGGATTTAACTTGGGTGTAGGGATCAACACCGGTCCGATCGCGGGAAATAATTAAGACCTGACTCTCCGCGCTGTATTTCATGGGGAATAACAAACTAATACCGCCAGATAAAATACCGACGATTAAACCCCAAACAATTATTAACCGTAAATGTTTAACAAAAACCTTAAGCATAGTTTTTTATTTAAAAAGAAATTTTTGTAACTGGGACATTTAAATCTAAAGTCTTCCCTTGCCGCCAAATTTTGATATTAACATTATCACGTCCATTAACATTATACCAGAAATTAGCCGGGTCGACAATTTGCCCGTTGATTTCCATAATTAAATCACTACGGCGAAGCAAACTGTTACGTCCCACAACTTTTGTAACCAAGAAACCTTTTTTTACATCTTTATCTATAACCACCGGTTGTTCTTCACTAAAGCGACCCTCTACCCCCAAAGATGGATAGATGGCCTTACCACTAACCAAAACCGAGGAAAGAGCGCGCTCTATCTCTCGCGCCGGTAAAATTGTTCCATTGGTTTCCACAAATCCCGCGAACTTCCCCTGGTTGTTTATGACAATGGCGGTGGGTTTTTTCTCGCCAAACAAATTGTAAACAACTAACGGAGCGGTATCCAAATGTGCGTCGGAATAATCACGGAAATTAATTCCTCCGACCGATAAACTAGACCAATTATTTTCAGCGTGGGTAAACAAACTATCACTATAGGCCAATTCCCCCACAAAGCTAACTACTTTAAATTGACTAGTAACATCTTCAACAGAATTTAAAACTTTTAGGTAAGCTACTTTGGCTTCCGAATCATAGACAACCTTTTCTAAACCGAAAACTCGGCCGTTCGCAAACACCACTTGGTAATTTTTGTTGTAGATTATAACTTCGGGTGCGTACATCACGAGCCAACCATCTGAACCAACAACAATTGCCTCACCCAGTTTATTTTCTTCTGGTAAATATCTTAACCCGCCATCGGTTAAACTTGCCGAGTAAACGCTCGCGATACGTTCAGTAATCTCGCTTCGTACTTTTTCTTCCAACTGGCGGTCGTTCACAGTAATACTACCACGGGCGATCATGAGCGTCTCTCCCCCACCATAGCCCGGCCAGATCCAGCCGAGTACCATAGAAGCACCGGTCATACCGCCCGCTAAACCAAAGACTGCGGCGGCAATAATAAGTTTAACCCGTTGCCAACGATGGTGTTCTTGAATATTGCAAGATGGAGCAGGTAAATGAGGAGGAAACATATGTATTTAATTGCAACGTACTACTAGTAATAAATAAGCGCAAATTAAAACGGCGTTTGTCGCGATAAACCAGCGTTGCTTTTGCCAGACAACATCTTCTCTGGTCAGGTGGAAACGAATAATGAGCCAAAAAATATACCAGACCCAGGCGATAAACACTCCGCTCGCGAGGTACCCGAGCGGCCACCAATAAATAACCCAGGAAAGTTCGAAAATGAGGAGACAACTAATAGCGGACCAGATCCAAAATTTTCTGGTAATCGAGATATCATAATTTTTCCACCACCAAGCTGTCAAGGCGGCCGTGATAACTGAACCTAAGACCAGCCAGACCCAATTGCCCACCCAGTAAATAACCTGAAAAGCAATTATTGCACTAACACCGCTCCACATACCAGACAGACCGAGGACGGCTAACAACATTTTCCAGCGGCGGTAAGATTTGTAAGTGAAAGAAAGAGCATCGCCTTTTGGTGGGATTAACCAAAAAGAAATGGCGGGGAAAAGAATGAACCCAAATCCGACAACATACCACGACCAATTCCACTCGATAAACAAAAACAAGAACAGACAACCGATGAGAAATATTGCAAGAGATAATACGTGGTCAATCCGATTGGCTTTTTTGGGAAAGTAGACCAAAAAAGTCAAAACACTCCAAAATATTATCCGAGCAAAAAACCATAAGGCAACGAGCCACCAGTTTTCCAATTGAAAAAACCCCCACAAAAAAACAGCGTTAATAACGAGGTCGCCCGCCGCGGCGAGCTTGGGATGGAAGGAAACTGGCATGACCATAGTATTTAAGGAGATTATATCTTATCTAGCGTAAAATTTCAATCCCCAAGTTAAAAAACAAAAAAGACCCCGTTATTTAACAAGGTCTCTTATTTTATACAGTTCTCGGCTCTCGTTAGTAAATAACAACTTAATTACTAACGAGACGCGGCCGAGAAATGTTTGACGGCGCGGGTCCCGTACTATAACACACTCAACGTCCCCCGACCCGCACGTCAGGGTCCCCATCCTCGGCGACCATTGAGGACCGACCCCACACGAACGACGCGATCCCCCCGGTCGACGGAGACCGAACCGTTGACCCTGCCGTCCCGATCTCTCGTGACGACATGGGTCGACTTGCCGCGACGCGCGGCATCGACGTCCTTCTTGTGAACCATTCCCACACGGTC
>CAZRZQ010000054.1:0-1457 GCA_964604585.1 uncultured Gammaproteobacteria bacterium | reverse complement strand
CTGATCGTTGATAGTGTTCCCGGCCATCAGGCCTCCTATTCCACTCCCCTCGAGGAGTAAACAAAGACTACCATAGGGAATCTCACCGCGTCAACAGGATCAAACATGGTAAACCAGTTTTTGCCTTTTTCTCTTTCCTATGCTAAAATCCCTCCAATGTTAAAATATGCCAGATTTAGCTACCAACAAAAAAGCCCTGTTTGACTATGATATCCTCGAAAAGTTCGAGGCTGGTTTAGTGTTGACAGGGCCAGAGGTAAAATCTGTTAAAGAGGGCCAAATTAACCTGAAAGGAGCCTATGTGACTTTCCACAATAACGAGGGCTACCTTTTAAACGCCTATATCGCTCCCTACAAGCCAGCCGGGCCCCGACCTGACTACGACCCCTACATGAGCCGCAAGGTTTTATTGCGCGGCAAAGAACTGCGTTATCTACAGGGAAAATCTGGGGAGAAAGCCTTGACAATTGTGCCAATTCGGGTGTATACTAAGAACCGTCTCGTAAAGGTGGAAATTGCGGTTGGACGTGGACGTAAATCCTACGATAAACGCGACGTAA
Organism: uncultured Gammaproteobacteria bacterium; assembly: GCA_964604585.1. GTDB lineage: Bacteria > Patescibacteriota > Patescibacteriia > Magasanikbacterales > GWA2-37-8 > DATDYA01. Next base: position 897 of record CAZRZQ010000054.1, on the reverse strand, counting down.
TTAAGAAGCGTGATCTAGATAAAGAGCTAAGGAGGGACCTTAAGATTTAGCTCGCTACTAAATTTTTTTAAACCAAAAATTATCCGGCTTACTTTTCCCTTTAGGCCGGAGAACCATTGGTTTAAGGGGGTGACCGGCATCGATAGAGATCGGTCATTATACTGGCATACCGAGGCGGCTTTCAGCCTCGTAAATCTACGGAAGCAACTAAATAAGTGCCAACTTATTTTCAAAAGTAAAGTCCGCTGTGGCTAACGCCTTCAGCACCAACTTTGCTCCTGCCATGGCTTAACTGCCGGGCAGCATCGCTAACGCCACATTCCGTAACGTTAGTCGGTGTAAAACACGGAAAGTAGGTTAACGCCCACTACCAGTTGGGTGGTAACCGAAAGTTACACTGGTTAGTCGGATAAATTTTTGCCTCTTCCCTATTTATTCGGCGAAATACCAAAGAGGCTACGTATGTAGAAGGTATGGTGAAGATTTACTAGACGCGAGTTCAACTCTCGCCACCTCCACCAACATAATTTATGAGAATATCCCATCGCAAGAAAAAAGAAGAACCGAAGAAGCTGTATTTCTTCAACGAAGGTATTACAGTGCCGGAAGTTTTTGTTTTAGGTACGGAAGGCGAAAGTTTGGGTGTTCAAAAAACTGGTGAAGCTATCCGAATGGCACGCGCCCAAGAACTGGATTTGGTAGAAATTAATCCCAAAGCCAGTCCCCCAGTGGCCCGTATTATGGACTACGGCCAATTCCGTTACCAACAAGAAAAAGAAATGCGCATCCGAAAAGCTCACCAACATGTGGTGAAAACCAAAGGCGTAAGATTATCTTTACGCATTGGTATCAACGACCGGGAGATCAGAAAAAACCAAACTTTAAAATTTCTAGACG
>CAZRZQ010000053.1:0-6158 GCA_964604585.1 uncultured Gammaproteobacteria bacterium | reverse complement strand
AAGTGACTAGTTCAACAAATTCGTTTTGGCTCATGTAATGGTCGCCAATTTTCCAGCGTTCATTAATATAAGTTGGATGCGGTGAAAAGGTCGCCCCTGCTTTTTGACCAGCCGCCTTTAAGATACTGTGGAGATAGGATGTGACTGACCCCTTACCGCTCGTACCAGTGACATGGATGTAGTGAGGAATCTTTTTTTCCGGGTTGCCAACCATATCCAGAAAAAATTGTACCCGTTTTAAGTAGATACCGGTATGACGTGGGTCGCGCATATATTCAAGGCGCGGTAAATTACCGAGCGACAGGACATAATTATATGCCTCATCAAAAGTCATTTTCTTCATAAGTTTGTAGTAGTTAATTGCAGGGATTCTAGGACGTCGTTTGAAGTTAGAATAACCCTGGCTCCTAGTTTAAGCAGATTATTGTTACCTTGTCCAGTCGGTGAGGTTAGCGAATGGGGGATGGCCATTACTTCCCGGTTGTAATCTAGAGCTAATCTTGCTGTTATTAAGGCCCCAGAGCGTTCTGGCGCTTCGATAAGGAGCAATCCCCTAGATAGACCAGCCACAATGCGGTTCCGTGCCGGGAAGGAATATTTGGTGGCTCCGAATCCTGGTGGGTATTCGGAGATAACTGCACCGCCGTTTTCGATAATCTTTTCAACCAAAGAGACATGCTCCGTTGGATAAATACTCCCGCGGTCTATTCCTGACCCTAAAACCGCGTAGGTTATGCCGCCGTTTAGAATGGTGGTTTGGTGGGCGATGCCATCAATACCGAGCGCTAAGCCACTCACTATTTTTATACCCACTCTAACTAGTTCGCTAACTAATCTTTCACAAGCTTCTTTTCCGTAAGTGGTGTATTTTCTTGTTCCGACCACGGAAAGCAAATAGTCCTCTGGTTCGGGCAGTGTTCCGCGGTAGAATAACGTATGCGGTGGGTCGGCGATTTCTTTTAAGAGCGGCGGATAACCCGGTTCGCTTAAAGAAATTGTTTTAATATTTAATTTTTGTAAATTAATAGCAATTTCTTGGAGTGGGTGGTTGCGCCGCCAGGCTAAAAACTCGTGGGCAATTTTTTCTTCGAGACCAGCGTGGAGCAAATCCGGAAACTTAGCCTGCCACAAGTCACTCAGGTGATTAAAATAACCCGCCAAAAGGCGGTAGCGTCGGTAGGTAACTTTAGGGAAGTGGGCGAGGGCTGCGTGGTAATTCATGGACTAGACTATTTCGGAAAGTTTTATAATAATTTCCGAAAAAATTTCTTTGAGTGTCTTTTTTTCCGAAGCGGAGAATTTTGCTAAAACAAAATCTGCCGTGTCTCCATTTAACCCGGTCGTTGGCGCGACACCAATTCGAATTCGGGTAAAGTTTTGGGTGCCCAGATGTTCAATAATGGATTTAACACCATTGTGGCCGGCCGAACCGCGATCAGTTTGTATTTTGTATTCCCCGAAAGTAATGTCCTTGTCGTCGTGGATGACGATTAAGTCGGTTGGTTTTAAGTTATGTTTTTTCAAAGCCAAGGCGACAGCGACACCGGAGTTGTTCATGAAGGTCTGGGGCTTTAGGATTTCAATTGTCCGATCATTCACCTCCACCGTTGAATATTCTGCCTTGGCTTTTTCATTTTTGTGCCATTTAGCTTTCGGGGCCAGGGTATCGAAGAAGAGCCAACCGACATTATGGCGAGTTGACTCGTATTTTTTTCCAGGATTGCCGAGACCAGCAACAAGCTTCATAGTGGACGTCTTAGTTTGGTCATTTTAATAATAATCGGGTTAGCGAAAAAGCTGTATTTTTCTCGCAACCGATTAGTTAAGTAACTGATGTACGAAGAATGCAAAGAAGTTTTTTGTTTAATAAATATCTCGAAAATCGGCGGACCGTTATTTATCTGGCGCAAAGCGAGAACGTCTGGGTGGTGTACCCCCTTACCGCGAGTCGGTAAACGTTTACGTTTTACCGCCTTTAAAAATTCTTTTAGTTCTCCATCCGGAATTTCAATATTTCTTTCTTTCCAGGCTCGTGTTAATAAGGGAAATATCTGGTGTACTCGGTAGCCGCTTTTGGCGCTAATGAAAACAACCGGAGCATAACGAAGGTGGGGGAAAGATTGGTAAATTCTTGCCCCGACTTCATTCCGGAAGGTATCATCGTTTTCTTCGGCTAAATCCCACTTATTAATGATAATAATAACACTCTTAGTATGTTCGCGTAAAAGACCGGCTAGTTGTTGGTCTTGGTCTGAGATTGACTCCGAGGTGTCTAAAAGCAACAACACGATGTCGGCTCTTTTCATTGCTTCAATACTCTTGCCAATGCCATAGCGCTCTAGTTCACCTTTAACTTTGGTTTTACGGCGAATACCGGCCGTGTCAACGAATAGGTAATGTTGCCCCTCAACCTCGACGAGCGTGTCGTGTGGTTCGCGGGTCGTGTGTGGCATGTCAGAAACGATTACCCGTTCCTCGCCAATCAGTTTGTTGAAGAGGGTAGATTTTCCAACATTTGGTTTACCGATTAAAGCCACTTTAACCGGTTCAAACTTTATAGATTCTTTGGCTTTTTTTACGCCCTTCTTGCCGAATTGTTTATAGACCAAGTCCAGGAAATCTCCGACATTGCCGCCGTTGGCTGCCGATACTGGCAACGGCTCGCCAAAGCCCAAAGATTTCCATTCCGGGTCATAGATTCGTAAACGGAGGTTTTCGTGATCGGCTTTATTGCTAATTAGGACTACCGGTTTACTCTTGTATTTCCTCCGAATTAATTTTGCTAGTTCGCGTTCTTGAGATAAGACGCCGGTCTGCAAATCTGTCACAAAGACAATCACGTCAGCGGTATCCAAAGCTTTTTCTGTCTGGATGATAATGTCTTTTTCGAGTGGTACGTCTTCATCAAAAGTTAAGCCACCCGTATCCACGAGGGTAAAATTTTTACCACGCCAATTAACGACTTTAATATTACGGGTTCGCGTGGTACCGGGGATATCTGACACAATTGCTTGGTTGGTTTCGGCAATTCGGTTAAACAGAGTAGATTTCCCAACATTAACTCGGCCGACTAAAACGACGTTCGGCAAATTCTGGTCAACAATCTTGGCTAGAGTGGTCATACGTTCACATTAAATATTTAAATCATTACCCGCGATAATAAGAATATCTGTATCTAAACTATGTTTTAATCCCATTTCGCTTTCTGGCGTGTCCGGGTTATCGTATTCTTCGGATAGCCATTCAGGGATCGAGGTGGTAGTTTTAAAACCCGTTTCTTTTTCTAAAGATTTAATTACGTCGCTCGCGATGTTTTTTCGTAAAAGGTAAATCTGAGTCGAGTCTACCGGTCGGTAAACACTATTGCCAATCGTTACGACCGTAAAGCCTTTGTCTTCAAGTTGTTTTTGGTATTTACTCGCCAACCCCACTTTCCAAGTTCCGTTTTGAATTTCTAGTTTAGCGGTTGGAAAAACGCTTTTATTAGCATCGGGTACTGGTGTACTGGTTGTGGCTATAGTGTAGTTCTCATTGAAAATATTTTCAATGGCTCCATTAATTTCATTAAAATTACCAGTACGTGGTGACAATATGTATGCCCCTGAGGGGGAATAGCCATTAACTAGCAAATTGCTCGCTCCATTGTCTAAAACCAAAGTCTTGCTCACCCCATTAGTTTCACGAGCTAAACTCGCGAGGTACATAATTTGTCCAAAGTTTAAGTTGGTGCTGACGTGAGTAGAAAGCGATTCTAACATTTTTTGGACCTTGACTGGATTGGTGTAGGTTCCAAAAGACAGCAGTCGCTCTTTTAAAGCGACGATAATTTGTTGTTGTCGCCTAGCTCTAGCGAAATCTGATCCTTCGCCATTAGTGCCGTGGCGAGACCTGGCGTATTGCAGAGCCTGTGTTCCATTCATCGTTTGCACGCCAGCCTGGAAACTAACTGTCTGGTAAGAATGGTTCGGACCAGGGAACTGGGAATCAGAAAAAGATTTTTCTACATTCACTTCCACTCCGCCAACCTCGTCGATAAGTTCGGTAAAAGCTTTAAAGTCGACGCGGATGTAATAGGGAACGTCGAGTCCAAATGTTTCAGCAAATATTTTTCTGGCGTATTCACCGCCTTGTCCGGCCTGTTCGATTTCCCCAAAGGCATTGGCGTGGTTGATCTTTCTCCAGCCGTATTGGTTAATTTTTACTCCTAAGTCACGAGGAACTGAAATCATGGCGACAGTTTTTTCTCTTGGCTTGATGCTTAAAATTATATTAGTATCTGTGAGGTATGGTCCGTCGTGTCCCGGTCCACCCATGCCAAGGAGCAGGATGTTAATGCGATCTTCTTTCTGTCCTTCGAGGATGTTATCAGAATGAAAAATAAAGTTTTTTACGGTTTGTAATAAACTCATTTTTTTGGGCTGAAGAGTAATCGGGTCATAAGCGGTACCGTCTTCAGGCTGACGGGCCGAGGAGAATGATCGGTAAGTGTAAACGAGGGCGATAACAAGAAGAAGGACAACAAAAAAAGAAAAGAAGGGTTTCTTTTTCTTGGGCGGTTCCTCGTCTCCGCCGTTATCCAGTTGATCGGGTTGAAGAAAATTAATTTGTGTGCGGTACATAAGGCGGTGGGAGGTAGAATATCATTTCGGGTATCATACCACACCTGGTAAGAGATGGGTAAAGCCGGTAGAACAGACGGCGTAAAAGAATTATAACAGAGCGGTGGGTTTTAGACAAGCTTAGAATCCAGCCTATTTTGCCCTTGATTTTTGCTTTTTCCTATGGTATACTCCCCCTAGGTTTCGTCTCCTTTAGGTAAAAACCAAAAGGGGTCGCATGGCTCAGTTGGTTAGAGCGTCGCATTCACATTGCGAAGGTCCCTGGTTCGAATCCAGGTGCGACCACGGGTCATGGTGACAACAAAATACACATCTTTCACCTTTAAAACTAATCTATGCCAAAAGATATCCACAAAGAAGAGGTTAACCCCGGCAAGGTTGTTTTTGAATGGACTGTGAAGGAATATGAGGAGCAAGAGCGCGAAAGGCGTTGGTACTACCTTATGGGAGTAATTGCCGTGGCTTTGATCGTTTATGCCCTCGTTTCACAGAATTATTTGTTTGCCTTAGTGGTAGTGTTGTTTGGGATTATCCTGTTCTTACAGGATATCCAAAAGCCCAAAGAGATTTATTTTGCCTTAACGGAAAGCGGAATGATCGTAAGTTCAAGATTTTACCGTTTTAGTGAAATAAAGAATTTCTGGTTGATCTACAATCCACCAACCGTGAAGAGTCTATATTTCACTTTAAATAGTTTGGTAAAACACCGCTTGCAGATTCCTCTGCTGGACTACGACCCGCGTCCAATCCGGGATTTTCTCAGCCAATATTTAGAAGAAGATCTGGAACAGGAAGATGAACCGGTAAGTGACAAGTTGGGAAGAATATTAAAATTACATTGATAAACACGCGCTCGTCGTTCAACGGATAGGACACTGGCCTGCGAAGCCGGAAATTTAGGTTCGATTCCTAACGGGCGCACCATATAGTGGTTTATAACTAGAAGGGAAGGAAAACATTCAAAATAATGACCGACGTAGGTCGTTATTTTTTATTGACATAAATCTGTTTTGGGTATATATTCATAATAGGCAAGGTTAAAGGTCGATTGCCAATCTATTAACCAATTAATGCTTAATTATATGCCTAGAATGGACAGTACTGGTCCAACGGGCCAGGGGCCAATGAGCGGCCGAGGAATGGGGCGCTGCGGTGGTCAAACGGGGCAAGGGTTTTGTGGGCGATTCGGTGGTTACGGCATGGGACGCAGATTTTATTCTCCCAAGAATGAATTGGTCGCTTTACAGGAAAATGAACAATATCTCAAGAACGAATTAGGGATCATACAGGAAGAAATCCAGACTTTAAAGGCCGCAAAATAAAAGAAGACCGATGGGGCCGTCCCAACGTTGCTGTTGGGACGGCAGGGTCTTCTTTGTAGAATAATATTATCAAAATTAAACTAAAATATCAATGTATGTCTCCAAGACCAAGAGGTTGCAGAAGGGTTCGTATAAATCCAAGTATTACATATTTCAAACCACAAGGTGTGCCGCTGTCTGTTTTAGAAATTGTTAATTTGACTATTGAAGAACTAGA
>CAZRZQ010000052.1:0-6891 GCA_964604585.1 uncultured Gammaproteobacteria bacterium | reverse complement strand
TGATCGTTGATGAATCTTATCTTCAACCATGTGATTCAACTTAAGCATGTAGTTGTAACCAATGGTGATCGGATTGTCGAAAGCTTCACCAGTACGACCGTCATACAAGACGACTTGACCGCCATCTGGCAAACCAGCTTTTTTTAATTCGGTTTTAATTTGCTCTTCGTTCATACCATCCAAAACCGGAGTCGCTACTTTGTAACCAAGAGCGTTGGCTGCTAAGCCAAGGTGGTTTTCGAGAAGCTGACCCAGGTTCATACGAGAGATAACACCGAGTGGGGACAAGATAATGTCGAGTGGAGTACCATCTTCTAAGAACGGCATGTCAGCGACTGGCACTACTTTAGAAATAACACCTTTGTTACCATGGCGACCAGACATTTTGTCACCAACCTGCACTTTACGCATGTCAGCGACCGTAACCTGAACTTGTTTAATAACGCCTGGTTCAAGTTTGTCACCAGCTTCGGCTGAGAAAATCTGAATGCCGATTACTTTTCCGTGTTCACCATGCTCTAAATACAGTGAGGAGTCGCGCACATCGCGAGCTTTCTCACCAAAGATGGCGCGAAGCAATCTTTCTTCCGCACTCAATTCAGTTTCACCCTTAGGAGTAATCTTACCAACTAAAATGTCGCCGGATTTCACTTCGGCGCCAATTCTGACAATACCTTCGCTGTCTAAATTCTTTAATTTTTCTTCACTAACGTTCGGAATATCTGAAGTAACAACTTCTGGCCCTAGTTTAGTTTCGCGAACATCTATTTTATAATCTTCAATGTGGATTGAAGTGTAAGCATCTTTTTGCACAACGCGTTCGGAAATAACAACCGCGTCTTCGTAGTTGAAACCATCCCAAACCATGTAGCCAACCAAGACGTTCCGGCCCAAAGCCATTTCACCATCACGGACTGATGGACCATCGGACAAAACTTGACCTTTCTTGATCTTGTCACCAACGTTCGGGCTGGGGTGTTGGTTGATACAAGTCGAAGAGTTGGAGCGGATAAACTTATTTAAATTGTAAGTAAACTTTTCACCTTTCTTGCCAGTCAAAACGATTTTACTGCCATCCACTTCGGTGATTTCACCGTCACAATCTGCAACAACGATATGGCCAGTATACAGAGCGGCTTCGCGCTCAACACCCGTTCCAACTAATGGTGGCTCGGGACTAATACACGGCACTGCCTGACGCTGCATGTTTGTACCCATGAGAGCGCGGGTCGCGTCATCATGCTCGAGGAAAGGAATACAGGCAGTCGCGATACTCACAATTTGGTGGGGAGCAACGTCCAAAAATTCTAGATCTTCACTTTTAGCAACACCGGCCTTGCCGTTAACGCGAGCGGCAATTGTTTCGTCAACGAAATATCCATCCGGATCTACTTTCGTGGAAGCGGCGGCGGTAATAACTTTTTCTTCTTTAAAAGAATTGAGGTAAACAATTTCATTGGTCATCCTTGGTTTAACCAGAATGGTTTTCAAAGTGGATTTACCAAGTTTCTTGGCCACTTCTTCGGTAATCTTGGTACCATCTTTTACACCTTCAACATCTCCGCGTAAAACTTCACCAACTAAGAGCTTTGCGTCATTATTTACTTCGCGCAAAATCTTGCGGTAAGGTGTTTCGATAAACCCGAACTCGTTGATGCGAGCATAACTAGCCAAGTGGTTAACCAAACCAATGTTTGGTCCTTCTGGGGTCGCGATCGGACAGATGCGACCATAATGCGTTGTGTGTACATCGCGCACTTCAAAGCCAGCGCGGTCACGGGACAAACCACCAGGGCCAAGAGCTGACAAACGACGTTTGTGTTCGAGTTCAGACAAAGGATTGGTTTGGTCCATGAACTGAGACAACTGTGAACTCATGAAGAACTCACGAATAGCACTCGTCACTGGTCGGGCGTTAATAAGTTTATTAGGACTTAACTGCTCGACTTCGTAGGTGCTCATGCGATCCTTAATGATACGCTCCATACGAGCCAAACCAATGCGGAAACGATTCTGAACTAGTTCACCAACAGAGCGAACGCGGCGGTTGCCAAGGTGATCAACATCATCCGGTTCTTCTTGAGTAACGTTCAAGCGAACGACCTCTTTCAAAACGAGTAATAATTTTTCAGGACTTAAAACACGGTTATCTTTTTGATCAAAATCTCCTTCAGTGTAACCGAGGTCAAATTTAGTATTGAATTTGTAAACACCAACACGACCAAGGTCATAACGTTCGAAGTTGAAGAACATCGCTTCGATCAAACTCTTGGCGTTATCGGCGGTGGCGAGATCGCCAGGACGAATTCTCTTGTAGACCTCGATCAAACCTTCATCGCGGCTCTTGGCCAAGTCTTTTTTAATCGTGGCTTCAACATAGTCAATGTGCGGATTGGTGTTAACGGACTCGAACATCTTTTTAATCTCTTCGTCACCCTCATAACCAAAGGCACGGAGGATAGAAGTGGCGGCAACTTTTCTCTTGCGATCTACCTTTACCCACAAAACATTATTCATGTCAGTTTCAATTTCGATCCAAGCCCCACGATTTGGGATGATCTTGGCGCCATAGTAACGGCGGCCACGAACATTTTCGGCCGTGAAGAAAGCACCGGCACTACGAATAAGCTGGGAGACTACAACACGCTCAATACCGTTAACAATAAAAGTACCCCGGTTAGTCATAACCGGGATTTCTCCCAAATAAATTTCTTGAGATTTAGATTGGCCGGTTCGCTTGTTAACCAAGCGAGCAGTAATACGTAGCGGAGCTTCGAAAGTAATATTACGAGTGCGACAAACAACTTCGTCAAAACGTGGTTCGTCCAAATAGTAATCTTCGAGGTAAAGTTCTAAATCTCGACCAGTAAAGTCGGTAATTGGGGAAACTTCCTCAAAAAGTTCCTTAACCCCGAACTTTAAAAACCAACCATAAGAGTTCTTTTGGAGCTCGATAAGGTCAGGCAACGGCATAACGTTGTCGCGGCCGGTGAAGAAACGGCGGGCGTCGGTTGAGACCGGCTTGTGCTTGTAAATGGACATAAGCGTGCGTTTTAAGAGGTTAATAGTTTAAAAAATAGTTAATTTTTTTAAAAAAGCCGGCAAAAGCCACAAACCAAAAAAGGCCGCTGGGGTATGGGGCTTATTAGTTTTACTTAAAGATTAGCCAAAAAAAGCAAGGTACGCATCTATTTATTCTCGATGTTTGTAAAACCTTGCACTAAGCGAGGTTGGACGCAACCGGACTTTTAGCTATATTTAGCCAAAAAATGGTTGTTTACGCCTTGGTTTTCAAAGTACTAGAATAGTACTAAAAACCGAGGGGTTTGTCAACCGGAAAACGGTGGATAACTAGTTGTGTCAAATCGTTATCTTAGCATGATGAGCCTTGATGACTTTAAGCCACTCATCATAATCCTGAGATCCCAAAAATTCATCAAACCGCTCTTTAAACCACTGGGTCGTCAGATCTTGTTCCAACGCGGAACCTCTTTTTTTCTGTAAAAATTCAAGAAACACACGTTGTAATATGTTTCTATACCAGTAGGTATATGGGTAGTCTTCTCGCTTGCAGTCTTTGAAGCACCATTTACCTAAAATACCATTGAAGTAAAGATCAAAAAATTTATCATCTACAACGATGTCAAATTCTAAATCCTCAGATAACATGCTGGGATTAGTTACCTGTTCCAGGTCTAAACCGTCTTTACGGTCTTCCACTAACCGAGAAATCGCCTCGTATCCTCGTTGGTAATTATCTTGGGTAATCGCAATGGGTTCGGTTTTGGTAATAGAGAAAGTTTTATGGTCGTAAAAGACTACCATCCCAGTGTCATTATGATTCGAGGTAAAGGCTACAAAAGCATGCCGACTATCCGGAAAAATATTATTATCAAACATTTTTAAGACAATGAAAGATCCGGCGACTTCGCTTAATTTTACACCAGTTTTAAGTTTATCATAACAACTTTTATCTGTAGCCAATTCTCCTACTGGTACTGGAAGCAGGCCCTGCGGAGCGAACTCATGGCTAATTTGGCCAGGAAATAAATATAAGATGCCACGGGGTGTTAAAACACTGCCGGGTTTTCGCTCATAACCCTCGTTGTCCTTTCCTATATTTTCCTCTGTCTTGCGTACGCTTAAACCAATTCCTTTCTGATGTACACGGTCTTTGTCCAGAGGATTGCTCCCCCTTCCTCCAGCATGCACCGGAACATCTAAATAGCCATCACCACGCCCTTTTAAATCTTGCCTTAATAATCTTGTAGGCGTGGCATTATCTAAACTTCTTGCACCATCCACCTCTTTGACAAATTTTAGCCAATCTGGGTCATCGCGTCGGGTAACAATTTTATTTAGCGTAAAGCGCCGATGGTCTTTTGTGGCTTCACGCCAAATATCTCTAAAATCATACGTCTCACCGCTCACAGGATCAACATATTCATAATCTCCCGGTTCCGAGGCAAAGTGTAAAGAAATATGATTGCGCTTGAACGAACGGTAGTAGTCGTCAAACAATTTTTTTATTTGTTGAAAAGGCATCACACTTCTCACCTTGCAAGCTGCATCGAAACCACAAAAAGGGCAACCAAAAGAACAGCCTTGCGTGGGTTGTATATATATTAAAGAACCTAATAAGAGTTTCAGTTCTTGTTTTGTATACCTTTCCGCTAAACCAGCGGGTAGTTCACCCTGGTCCCACGACTCTTTCGCTTTTTCACGAACAAGCTCATCAATTGCGTCTTGAACTTTCTTGACCATCCATTTTTCATAGTAACTAATAATAGCAATATTCCGGGGATCTAAAAAGGCTCGCCTTAAATAATCTTTTACCTCACCTCTCTCAGATAATTTCTTGAGAAAACTAGACATCTCTTCCGGTCCTTGTTTAAACAGCTCAAAATCCTCTGGTGTCTCGTGAGGATTAAAGTCGTGGCTCCATTCTGTTACAGGCATAATTTAATACCATAATAATTAACGAACACCCAAATAATATAACTGATTAATTTAAAATTATCAAGAATTAATTTTCGAATAAAGATATTAACCTATCCACACTTGACACTACTCGTGTTACACCTTACAATGTTTTCACATTCTTTCCAACAAGCTGCGGTGGAGTTGATGTCTCAACCGGATCGGATTGTAAAAAGCAATTCTCTCTCCTCTATAATCATTTTTTTGTTTATAGTCGAAGTTTTTTAGATTTGATCCGTGGCTAAAACATGCAACTCTTTACGCAGCTTAGTGGAAAGAAAAACCCTCGACATTGTATCGAGGGTTATTTTTTATAAAAAATATTTCTTTAAAAGAAATAACAGTTCGGGATGAAATTTTTCTCCTTGTTCAATCATTGTTTTAATTTCTTCGATTGTAAAAAATTCTACTTTCACCACTGCTTCTGGTTCCATTTGGAATGGTCCATTGTATTTCGCTTTAAAACAAACAATAAATTTTTCTAGCTGACCATCGACATGATAAAAATCTTTAGAAAAATATTCTATTGGTGTTTCAATACCAACTTCTTCTTTCATTTCTCTCTTCGCGGCGTCTTCGTAGTTCTCACCGGCTTGCACATGCCCGCCAACCGTGGTTGACCAATGGTCGGGAGCGAAAGATAAATTAGGGTGGCGTAATTGCAATGCCAATTTGCCTTCGTCGTTAAAAATTAAGACATGGACAATCCGATGACATAATAATTTTTTGTAAACATCTTCCTTCTGTACTTGACCAATTACTTCATCTTTTTCATTTACAACATCCATCATTTCCATATTACTTAATTAGAGATAAATCACCGTTAATAATAACCGGATGGACCGATTCGATTTCGTGTTTACAATAAGATTGGTCAGGAATCGGATTCCAAAGAAAAATCTTCTGTCCTAAAACATGGGCAAAACCAATTTCCATTAAAGTATTCCCACCGATGTAATTGGGCATGTTGTGTTTTTCAAAATTTAAAACTAAAATCGCATCGCCACCTTGCATTAAATCCCAGTATTCTTTTATAACATCATCGGTTCTTTTTTGGTCAAGCTTAATACTCTCTTTTTCTTCAATAGTTTTACCAATGAAGGCCCCGGCGTAGGAAGTAACATAGGCATTATGACCGAGGGCCAGAAGGTTGTCCCTCGCTTCAATCATTTTCTCGGTAAATTGCATTGAACCGCTTATACCTATTCTCATAAAATATTTAATAATAATGTTTCAATTATATTCTCGCTCCCGGCACTGGTCAAGATGATTTTAAAAAGCCGCCCAAACTTTGGGGCGGCTTTAATTCGCGGCTTTGTTATTTTCAATGGCAAAAAACCATCTTTCATCGCCTTCGTGTTTGGGGTCGCTTTTCCAAAAATTTACAAAGTCAGCAAGTAAATACTTGCAATTCGGGCCGAGGAAAGGATCCAGCAAATAAATATATTTTAAACCAACCTTTTTTACTACTGCGTAGTGATATATTTCGTGCGGTGGCATGGCATAACAGACAATCGTTAGTTTCTTTTTTCTTAAGGCTTTCCTCAGTTCGTTTACTTCCGTATTTCTTTTTACAACATAGTTGAGCTTGTGTTTTTCCGCCGCTTTAGCAAAGCTTTTGTGTAAAGTGCCCCAAATTTTGCTGGTTTTTAGCATTTTTTTTAATTCTGTTTCATCATAGACAAAACCCAAAGAAGCCATAACCATGCGAAAGCTGGCTGGGCCACAGGTATAATTGGTCTCTTGTTTGTAGTACGGCAAGGCCATAATTTTTCATAAGGGCGACTATTATATACTTTCTAGCTGCTTTTGACAACCCATGGTGGTTTTTTATTTGTCCGACTTTCGCCTCTGTGCTATAATATTCGTAATAAAACAAACTGATATTTAAGATTTTGCAAATAAATTTTA
>CAZRZQ010000051.1:0-6987 GCA_964604585.1 uncultured Gammaproteobacteria bacterium | reverse complement strand
AACCAAAGTTGGATCAATATATCCGTGTCACTCCATATGACATACTCTCGTTCTTTGAACTAACGGAGGTTTTGGGTTTATTATGGTTTGCAAGGAACAAAGTAAAATGGGCGGTAATGGAAGTCGCCTGTGGTGGTCGTTATGATGCAACGAACATTATACCTCGCAAGGACGCAGCGGTAATTACTAATGTTGGGGTAGACCATATTGGTATCATTGGTGACAACAAACGGGAGATTGCTTATGAGAAAGCCGGGATTATTAAACCCAATTGTGCCGTCTTTACCAGTGAAAAAGATAAAAAAATCCGGGCGATCTTTGAAAAAGAGTGTCGAAAAAATAAAGTGAAGATGAATATTTTTAATGCTCCTAAATTTAAACTTTTAGAAACTAATTTTTCTGAAACAACCTTTGTATATAATAACGAAAAATATTCTTTGCCCATGTTCGGCGCTCACCAAATAAAAAATGCAATTCTTTGCATTGAGGTGGCCAAACATTTAAAATTCAAATACAAAGATATTTACCAGGGATTAAAAAAAGTGGACCAACCGCTTCGCCTCGAAATTGTTGGGCGTAACCCACTGGTAATTCTTGACGCCGCCCACAATCCAGACAAGATTAGAACCACCGTCGAAGCGGTTAAACAGTTAAAGGAAATAAAAAACATTTATTTAATCGTGGGTAGCTCGGAAAACAAAAATACCCGTCTTATGATTAAATACTTGGCCAGTCTAAAACCAAGAGTTGTTTACTGCTCAAGGAACACCATGAACCCGTTTAGAAAAGTTTTAAGCCCGCAGACCATGGTGCAGGAATTCAAAAAGTTCCTCCCGAAAACCCCGACCCCTATCTTCCTAGATCCCTTTCAAGCTTTAGAAATGGCTAAAAAGAAGGCAAAGAAAGACGACTTAATCCTCGTGACCGGCTCTATATTCATTAGCGGTGAGCTCCGCGGTCTTTTAGTTAAAAACACCCTCTAGTTTGACAGGGTGGTATAAATGGGCTAAAATAGCCAGAATTACTTTAATTATGGCCAAACTAATCATTGTTGAGTCGCCAACTAAGGCGAAAACCATCACTAAATTCCTGGGGAAAGGCTTCAAAGTGGAGTCTTCTTATGGTCATATCCGCGATTTGCCGAAAAGCAAAATGGGGGTGGATATTGAAGGGCAAACCTTTGAACCAAGTTATGTTATCCCCCGTGACAAAAGCGCCCAGGTTAAAAAGCTTAAAGAGATTGCTAAAAAAAGCGACGGCGTCATATTCGCAACTGATGAGGACCGAGAGGGTGAGGCCATTTCCTGGCACCTCGCTAATGTTTTAGGTATTGCCCCAGAAAAAGCCGAACGAATGGTTTTTCATGAAATTACCGAGCACGCTATTAAAGAGGCACTTTTACACCCGCGCGCCTTGGATTTAAAATTAGTTGACGCCCAACAGGCTCGCCGCATTTTAGATCGATTGGTGGGTTACGAGCTGTCACCATTTTTATGGCGCAAGGTCGCCAAGGGTTTGTCCGCTGGGCGCGTGCAATCTGTTTCAGTACGTCTTGTTGTAGAACGCGAACGCGAAATCCAAAATTTTAAACCGGTTGAATATTGGTCACTAGAAGGCAATTTTGAAAAAGACGGGTCAAAGGAAGAAATCCGAGCGAAACTACAAGCGATTAAAGATAAAAAACTAGATAAATTAGGTTTAAAAAATAAAGATGAGGTAGATGGGATTGTTAAAAATTTGCAGGGAGCAAGTTATGAAGTCAGTAATTTAGAAGAAAAAACCGTTAAACGTAACCCCTCTCCCCCCTTTACCACTTCTTCCTTACAGCAAGAAGCAAACAACCATTTAGGGTATTCAGCCAAACAAACCATGCGCTTGGCGCAACAGTTGTATGAAGGCGTGGAGTTAGGTAGTGAAGGATCGGTAGGTTTAATCACCTACATGCGTACGGATTCAGTAAATTTATCTGAAAAATTTCTTCATGAGGCTAAGGCGGAGATTACTAAGAGCTTTGGAGATAAATACGCCTTACCAAGTGTTAGAGCTTACAAAAGCAAAAGCAAGAACGCCCAAGAAGCTCATGAAGCCATCCGCCCGACTAGCGCTGAACGTTCACCAGAACTTATCAAACCGTTTGTCGAGCCGAAACTGTATAAGCTATATGACCTTATCTGGCGTCGGGCTCTTTCGACACAGATGGCCGCAGCCGAATTATCTGCAAAAAATATTGACATTAAAAGCGGCGAGTATACTTTCCGAGCGACTGGGCAAACCATTGTTTTTGAAGGCTTCCTTAAACTTTATCCCGACCGGGCTAAAGAAAATATTTTGCCTGTAGTAACAGTTGGAGAAAAAGTAAACTGTCTTGAACTCAAACCCGAGCAACACTTTACAGAACCACCGGCGCGCTATTCAGACGCGACATTAGTTAAAACTCTCGAAGAATACGGAATCGGTCGGCCTTCTACTTACGCTCCAACCATTGCGACGATTGAAGACCGAGGTTACATTGAACGCGATGAAAAGAAACGTTTAAAACCAAAAGAAATAGCTTTTGTGGTAAACGATCTTTTGGTCGAACATTTTCCGCATATTGTTGACTTCAACTTTACCGCTGAGATGGAAAATGATTTAGACCAAATCGCGGAAGGTACCAAGGAGTGGCGACCGATTATTAAAAACTTTTACATACCTTTTAAGGAAAACCTTAAGGCTAAGGATCACGAATTAAATAAAAAAGAACTAACCGAAACGGCGACCGATGAGGTTTGTGATAAATGTGGCAAACCAATGGTGATTAAAATGGGGCGCTTCGGTAAATTTCTTGCCTGCACTGGCTATCCAGACTGCAAAAATACCAAACCATTGCCCGGTGAAAATGGCGAGGCTAGACCAGAGGCAATCCCGACTGACGAAAAATGTGAAACCTGCGGCAAACCAATGGTACGAAAAGTCGGACGATTCGGCCCTTTCCTTAGCTGTTCAGATTACCCAAAATGTAAAACTATTAAAAGCATTGAGAAAAAAACCAACGTGAAATGTCCAGCCTGCGAAAAAGGCGACATCATCGAAAAAAGAAGTAAGCGTGGAAAAATATTTTATGCCTGCAACCAATACCCAAAATGTGATTTCGCTCTTTGGGAAAAACCAAACGGGGAGAAATGCCCCAAGTGCCAGTCCTTACTAGTCTTCGCCGCTAAGGGCCAGATAAAGTGTAGTAGCAAGGAATGCGACTTTAGTAAGCAGGCCGAGGAATAGCCAAAACTCTAAACTCCGCTCTTGAAAAAGAGCGGTTTTTTATTGTTTTTCTTTTATTTTAGCCAAAATAGATGACAGTGGGATTGACAAAAACATTAAAATATGATACATTTTCGCGTTACCTCCCAGGAGGTGACCGGCTCGAAAAGCCGTACTCTAGCGTCTCCCAGGAGACACTACTTCAGAGAGTCCCAAACCAACGGAGGTTACAATGGGACACGTGCCTGAAGAAAAGCGTGAAGGTCAGGTGGCCGAGCTTCTCCGGAAGCTCGCGGGCCACAGGATCTTCGGCCGGCGCCGGGGAACTCTCGGCGTCAGCGTCATCAACTGCCTCCTCGCGATCATCCAGACCGCGGGGAGCCCAACTGCCGCAGTGCGGCAGTGGGACGAGTTCGCGGCTGACATCCGCGTACTCATCCAAATGTTGGCCACCCTGAAGAGGGATGGCCAGGACTACGCCGGCGAAGAGCTGGCGGAGGTTCTCCGGACCAAAAAGGTGATGTTCACCGGGGAGACCACCCCGGTCGAGCAGACCACCCCGGTCGTGCTGTACATGTACGGCGCGACCCAGACGCTCACCATGCTCCAGTGGATGGTGACGCACTACGAGACGGCCATCTACGCCATGCTCGACAGCATTGACGGAAAAGCTGTCGATCGTAGCCACGGGGGTGGCCTCACTTCAACCACCGAGAGGCTCTTCGAGCTTTTCCCCTCTCTGACGAAATACGCCAGAAAGCTGAGGAAGCAAGGAGCCTATCCGGGTCCGGACCTCAGTAGCGCCTTCGAGGAAGACGTGGAGAAACGCTACCCCAAGCCGTTTCCGGGTTCGATCCCGCTGTGGCTGGGAAGAGGCTGGCACCGTGACCAGTACTGTAGCGGCCTGGAAATCGACCACCAGCCATTCGCTTACATCATCGAGGGTGAACAGTCGGAGGTCCTGTCCAACTTCGCCCGCAACCTACAGGGTGACGTGGCCACCTGGCAGTTCCACATTCCCACGGTTGTCTGGGAGGGGCTAAAAACCATCGTCGACACCAAAGACAGTGACGATGAGATCGTTGTAGAAATGTTCCCCAGAGACTTCAGCCGCCTCTACCAAGGCCCAACGCCCCAGCTCATCAGCCGGAGCGTGAGCCACGACTGGGTGGCGCGAGTCGTCATCGGGGAGGAGAGAGAGTACGTCGGCGGCGAAAACCACGACCGCCGTTCCTTCTCGGTCGCTCTCTGCGGCAACCGCAGGCTCTAGTCCTACCTCACTCGGCGCGTGCCCGACAACTTCCTGCACGCAACTCCCCACCCTTTTTCTTTAGTACGCCTCGTGCGTAGTAGAGAAAAACAAGTTTGGAGTTGCGTCTAAGGAAATTAAAGTCCTACCCATTCTGGTGGGATTTTTTTGTCCTTGCCAAAACGTGTTTTTTACGGTTTAATACCTATATATGGACCTAGAAAAAATGCTAAGCACAACCAAAGAAGTAACGATCGATGATCTTATCGCTTGTCTCAAGAAATACAACACCGCTAAAGAAATTGAATTAGTGCGGTTGGCTTATGATTACGCGGAACAAGCCCACACTGGCCAGACCCGCAAATCCGGTGAGCCATATATTCAACACCCTTTAATGACCGCATACATCCTCGCCTACATGCGTTTTGATTTAAACCTTGTTGCCGCTGGAATTCTCCATGATGTGCCAGAAGACACACCAATTACTATTGAAGACGTAGAAAAGAACTTCGGTGAAGACATCGCTAATTTGATCAAAGGTATTACTAAATTAGGAAAACTAAAATACCGCGGTGTCGAGAGGTATATCGAGAACCTGCGCAAGATGTTCGTCGCGATGGCGGAAGACGTTCGGGTTATGATTATTAAATTCGCTGATCGCATCCATAACTTAAGCACGATCGAAGCTTTGCCGGAAAAAAAGCGCTACCGGATCGCGCTCGAAAGCTTAGAAATATACGCCCCCATTGCCAATCGTTTGGGTATGAACGAAATTAAAGGCATGTTGGAAGATTTATCTTTTAAACATGTTTACCCCAAAGAATACGAAAAAGTAAAAGCCTTACGCGAGCGCATTGTGACTGGTCAAGAAGCATATATTAGTAAAATAATAAAAAACATAAAGTCCGAACTATTCAAATCGGGCTTTAAAACTGTCGAAGTGCAAGGACGACAAAAACAATTGTACAGTCTCTACCAAAAATTAATGCAAAAAGGCTGGGACACAGAAAACATTTATGACATCTTTGCCTTGCGCGTTCTCGTCCAAGACGTTGGCGACTGTTACGCCGCCCTTGGTATAATCCACAAGATTTGGCGGCCGATTAAAGGCCGGATTAAAGACTATATTGCCCAACCCAAACCCAATGGTTACCAGTCGCTCCATACGACTGTCTTCTGTGATGACGGGAAAATGGTAGAATTCCAGATTAGAACCATCGACATGCATAACGATGCGGAATATGGCATCGCCGCGCATTGGCATTATGACGAAAACGGGGTAAGGATTGCCGCTCATGACATCCAATGGGCGAAGGAATTGGCTCGCCTACAAAAAGAAGTTTTAAATAATTTGTCCGACTTGGAAGAGATTAAAATCGACTTTTTCCAAAATCGTATTTTTGTCTTTACCCCTAAGGGCGATGTTATTGACCTACCAGAGAACGCTACGCCGATCGACTTTGCTTACCATATCCACACTGACATTGGTAATAAATGCGGTGGGGCAAAGATCAACGACCAAATCGTCAGTTTAGATACCGCGCTAAAGAGCGGTGATGTTATTGAAATTATAGTCGATAAAAACCGAAAAGGACCAAGTCCGAATTGGTTAAAGTTTGTGAAGACTCATGTGGCTCGAAACCACATTAAAAACAACTTGAATTCCGCGGTCAAAAACTGGTTGAAGATAATCTTACCCAACCGTGAACGTTAAACTTCGCCAGTTAATTTAGTAATAAGATTTTTCAGTTCATCTTGTGAGTAAAAGCTCACCTGTACGTGTCCCTTTCCGTTCTTCTCTGAAATGATCACCTTGGTCCCTAAAGATAAACGTAACTTTTCTTCCAAAAACATTATATTCGGATCCCTTCTACCACGAGCGGGATTTTGTCTAACAGTTTCTCGCTCTAAATCTCGGAGGCTTATTTTTTGTCCAAGCATGGATTTCATCATGTCCAACTGCTTTTCACGGTTGTCGAGAGTAAGAAGAGCCCGGGCCTGGCCGGTATTAATCTTCCCTTCTATCAAAGCTTCCTGGATTTCGATTGGTAGATCTAAAAGACGCATGATGTTTGCCACTGCTGGCCGGCTTCGGCCAACTTTATCCGCGATTGCTTGTTGGGTAAGACCAAAAATATCCGCTAATTCGCGGTAAGCACGAGCTTCTTCAATCGAATTTAAATCTTCCCGTTGAATATTTTCAATAAGAGCAATCTCTAATTTTGCCTGATCTTCCAGGTGGTTCTTAACAATTACTGGCACTTCTTTTAAGCCAGCCATTTTTGAGGCGCGCAAACGTCGCTCTCCGGCGATTAGTTCATAGCCACCATTAGAGTCTTCAACAACCACCAGCGGCTGGATAACACCGTGGATACGAATTGAGTCAGATAAATCTTTTAAGGCCTCGGGATTAAATTCAGTACGAGGCTGTTTACGGTTGGGGACAATTTTATCCACCGGAACTTGCCAAACACGGTGGAGATCGTTAGAAGAATTGTTGG
>CAZRZQ010000050.1:0-7578 GCA_964604585.1 uncultured Gammaproteobacteria bacterium | reverse complement strand
CAGCTATTACAATTGGTTCAATATATAACGGGTGAGTGGGTTTAATTTCTTTCGTTGGGTATAAAAAACTCCGCTATAGTAAGCGAAGCTTTTCGTTGTAGCCCCAACGGGAATCGAACCCGTATTTTCTCATTGAAAGCGAGATGTTCTAACCATTAGACGATGGGGCCAAATGTTCTGACAATATTTTAATCTATTTGTCTTTAGTCGTCAACTTTTAGTTGGTGCCACGAGGGTTAGGGCACCATTCTAAGTTGTGGGCATCACGTGATGCCGCGTCGCGTCCTGAACCCTTGTGAGCCCAGGCATGCTTGCGGCGTCTCAGGTCGCCCCCATCACAATGGCGTTGCCCCTTTCCCTCGTGGCTGAACCTTTATATCATACATTTTGTTTAAAGTCAATGATTTATGCACGATTAAAAAATCCCCCAGAGTATTACCTTGAGGGATTTTTTGGTTGCTTGAAATGGGGTTTACTTTAAAGAATCCTTTAAAGCTTTTCCAGCCTTGAATTTTGGTACTTTTACCGCTGGAATTTGGATTTTTTGTGAAGGGTTTTGTGGGTTAACGCCAGTGCGTGCAGCGCGCATTTTCACGCTGAAAGCGCCGAAGCCGGTCAAAACAACCTCGTCACCTTTCTTTAGAGTAGAGGTGATTAAATCTATCAAGGTGTTTAGCATGTCTTCTCCTTCGCGCTTGGAGACGTTTAATTTCTCTGCTAAGGCTTGAGCTAATTCTGCTTTATTCATAGTGTCACCCCCTTTCTTGATTAAAGATAAGGTGCTATGGGCTTATCGCCCGTGTTAGCTAGTGTAATTATACCACGCTAGCCTTTTTTTGGCTAGATTGACAAATAAGTTGTCCACACCCCGCCGGGCGGGGTGTGGAAACAATTATTTAGCGTACTCAACCACCCTGGTTTCACGGATAACCGTAACACGAATTTCACCTGGATATTGTAGCTCTTGTTCAATCTTTCTCGCCACATCTTTAGCCAATTGGAAAGCGGAGTAATCGTCCACATCGTTTGGTCGGACAAAAATGCGTACCTCGCGGCCGGCTTGGATAGCGTAAACTTTCTCGACACCAGGAAAGCCGGAAGCAGTTTTTTCTAATTCTTCTAAGCGAGCTACAAATAGTTCGTAGCTGTCTTTACGGGCACCGATGCGAGCGCCAGAAATAGCGTCAGCGGCTTTAACAATCGAAGCGTAGATGTTATGTGGTTTATCCTCATGATGGGTAAGAGCGGCCTGGGCCACATCTTCGTCCATGTTGAATTTCTTCAAAATCATGTGGCCGATTTCTGGATGCGATCCTTGGGTTTCTTGGTCAACCGCTTTACCAAGGTCGTGGAAGAAGCCGCATTTCTTTGCTTTGGCTTGGTCTAATCCCAGTTCAACGGCGATGAGAGAAGACAGGTAGGCAACCTCTAGAGAGTGGTTTAAGATATTCTGACCATAACTTGTGCGGTATTTTAATCTTCCAACAATGCTGACGAGTTTTGGATCAAGGCCGGTAATGCCGAGTTTGTACAAAGCTTCTTCACCGGCTTTTTTAATGTCGAGAGCCAAGTCCTGTTTAGCTTTTTCAATAAATTCTTCAATACGCGCTGGCTGGATACGGCCATCAGCCATGAGTTTCTCTAAGGCGAGCTTGGCAATCTGGCGACGAATAGGGGAGAAGCCAGAGATCATGATGGTTTCTGGTGTATCGTCAATCACCAGTTCACAACCAGTAAGTTTTTCAATGGTTTTAATGTTACGTCCTTCTTTCCCAATAATTCTACCTTTCATTTCATCGTTCGGAAGAGCGACGGTAGAAGAAGTGGTTTCACTAGCGTGGGAAGAAGCCATCCGTTGGATAGAATCCATAATAATCTCACGGGCTTTTTCTTCAAATACTTCGGAAGATTCCTTCTCCAATTTAATAATCCGACCCATGAGGTCTTCTTTGCTTTGGTCTTCGACCTGCTTCACAAGTTCGGCCTTGGCTTCATCGCGGGTTAAGTTAGCGACTTGTTGTAACTTAACCACTTGTTCTTCTTTGACCTTTTCCACCTCCACTTTAATCTGTTGGACACGGTCAATTTTCTCTTGGAGTTTTTGTTGCTTGTCTTGGAATTCTAATAGTTTTTGGTCAAACATCGTCTCCCGTTTCTCCAAACGCTGTTGAGAGACTAAGGCGTTTTGCCGAATTTGTTTTTCTTCCCGTTTGGCCTCATCCAAAGTCTGGACGGCCTTTTCTTTTGCTTCCAAGATAATTTCCTGGTGCTTTGTTTTGGCTTCGGTCAAGATCTTTTCGGCCTTAGCTTCTAAGGAGTTAACCTGGGCTTGGGCAATTTTTTTGCGGAGGAAGTAACCTAATACCCCACCTACGACTAGCCCGCCAAGGGTCACCCCAACTACTAAATATTCGTTCATAATAAAAAATCCTCAAGATTGAGGAGTACAGGAGCCACCAGGTGAAAGACGGCTAATTTTAGCGTAAATTAAAACACCCGAGAAGCTGATTCCGGTAGAATACTGGTAAACTTGGGAAGATTATTTCTCGAATTAATGGTGTTCATAATACTCGTGTCCCGAATACTGTAGTCGGTATTTTCGCTAAAGTTAGAACTTTTATCTTTCATCGCTGGGGGAATCATCCTGATCCCTCAATCATTAAAATATAAATGATAGATATATACTAGCATAAAAGGGTGGGGGTGTCAATTTTCAACATTGCTAAAGTATATTATTAAAGGTAGAATACGGCCGTATGGAAAAATATATTTTAATCAACAAACCAATCAGCTGGACCAGCTTCGATGTCGTTGCATATATAAGGAATAGGCTTCGAGCGGCTGATCCAGAGAAAAAGAAGATTAAGGTTGGCCATGCCGGCACTCTGGATCCTTTTGCTACTGGTTTACTTATCGTTGGTGTTGGTCGGGAGGCCACCCGAAACATAGATGGTTTTAAAGCTTTACCAAAGACTTATGTCGCTACTATTCATTTGGGTGCAGTTTCGGATACTCTGGATTCAGATGGTGCAATAAAAGAAAGTGATCTGTCTGGTAAGACTCGGCCAGACTTTAGCCAAATTGAAAAAACCCTTCAGTCTTTCCTTGGGCCACAAAAACAAACTCCGCCGATGTACTCGGCGAAAAAGATTGGTGGTAAACGTCTGTACACATTGGCCCGACAAGGTATCGAAGTAAAGCGCGAGCCAGTCGATATTGAGATATATGATTTGAAACTCGTTGAATACTCTTGGCCGTTATTGAAAATCGAGGTAAAATGTTCCGCTGGGACATATATCAGAACCGTTGCCGACGATCTTGGTCAGAAACTGGAGGTTGGTGCGTACTGTGAAGAGCTGGCTCGAACCAGGATTGGGGACTACCGGGTAGAAGATGCTATCCCACCACAAGATTTTAAGCCGTAGATTTGACTTTTCGAGTTAACAGAGTATAATGTATTTTGCTATGAATGTCAGTGAACTCGCACGACAACTCAAAATTCATCCTCAAAAGCTCCTCCAAATTTTGCCGGAGTTTGGTTTTGATATCGGCGCTCGCGCGGTAAAAATTGACGATCGAGTCGCTCAACAGGTAATCCGTTCCTGGAAGCGTATTAAATACGCCATGGAACAAAAAGATCGCGCGGAAAAAGAAAAGCAAAAAGAGTTGGAAAAAGAAATGCGCCGCGAAACCGGCGCCACGATTAAAGTCCCCAACAAGTTAACGGTCAAAGAATTTGCTGGTCTTATGCAAGTGCCAGTAAATAAACTGATTGTTGAATTAATGAAAAATGGTATTCTGGCCGGCCAGAATGAGAATATTGATCATGATACCGCGGTAATTGTCGCCCAAGAGATGGGTTTCCAAGTCGAAGATGGGGTGGGAGATAACTCTGTTATTGAAACAACCGAACATGTTGAAAAATTAGAAAACATTTTAAGTCAAAATGCTACAGTTATTCGCGCCCCAGTGATTGTTGTTATGGGTCACGTTGACCATGGCAAAACCAAACTTTTGGACGCTATTCGCAGTACCGACGTGGTCGCTGGCGAAGCTGGTGGTATCACTCAGCACATTGGCGCTTACCAGGTGGTTTGGGCTAACCCTAATACTAAAGAAAAAAGAAAAATTACTTTTATTGACACCCCAGGCCACGAAGCCTTCACCGTTATGCGTAGTCGTGGTGCAAAAGTAGCCGACATCGCCATTTTGGTTGTAGCTGCTGATGACGGTGTTAAACCACAGACCGTCGAAGCGATTAATATTATTAAAGCGGCCAAATTACCTACCGTTGTTGCTATTAATAAAATTGACAAAGAAGGCGCTGATCCCGAACGTGTGAGAAACGAATTATCCCAACATAATATTATTTCCGAAGCCTGGGGTGGAGATACACCAATGGTGGAAATATCCGCCAAGCAGAATTTAAATATAGATAAGTTATTAGATAATTTATTAGTTGTGGCGGATGTACACGAAGATACCATTAAAGCCGATCCCGATCGTGCTCCGGCTGGTACGGTTATTGAAGCGAGGGTAGATAAAGGTGAAGGCCCAGTTGCAACCATTCTTGTCCAAACCGGTACACTTAAAGCCAACGATCCTTTGGTTATCAACGGCCAAATTTATGGAAAGGTCCGGGCTATGAAAAATTATTTAGGTGAGCCCATCTTAACCGCCGGCCCTAGTACCCCAATTCGTATTCTTGGTTTTAAAGTCGCTCCGCAAGTTGGTGATGTCCTAGATCTTAGCCAGGCCGGTAGTGCCGTCCAGGTTGATTTGCGCGCCAAGCGCAATCAACAAACTGGCGCTGAACAAAAAGTTGTAACTGGCGGTACCGAAGGCGACGAAGAGGCTAAGAAAACTTTAAATTTGGTTATCAAAGCCGACGTGCTCGGTTCTTTGGAAGCGATTATTGGTTCAGTCGAGAAATTAAAAAATGAAGAGGTAAGTGTAAAAATCGTTGGAAAAGGTTTGGGAAATATTACGGCTGACGACGTTACTCTGGCTGAAACAACCGGTGCCCAAGTTTTTGCCTTCAACGTTGCCACTTCACCAATCGCTGACCAGATGATTAGAGATCGGAATGTTGAATTCCACCAGTACAAAGTTATTTATGATTTATTTGACAAAGTTAAAGAAGATTTGACCAAACTTTTGAACCCTGAAAAAATTACCACTGAACTTGGCATCTTTACAGTCAAAGCGATCTTCCGTACTGAGAAGAGCTTTATGATTGTTGGTGGTTCGGTTGACGATGGCAAGTTAATCAAAGACTGTAAGGTCCGGGTCAAGCAAAAAGGCCAAAACGTTGGCCAAGGAAAATTAAGTGAATTACAAGTCGGTAAGCAAACCATGAATGAAATTCCCGCTGGTACCGAGTGCGGTGTTCATTTTGATGGCAAACTAAAACTTGAAGTCGGCGACCGACTAGAAGCCTACAAGGAAGAAACCAAAGAAAGAAAACTAGAATTATCTTAAGGATTGAGAAATGGAGGAATTATTTTCTTTATTTCTTAATCTTTAATTTTTTTTAATATGGAGCACACATTCACTGACGCTAACTTTAAGGAAGAGGTTCTTTCCTCTGCCACCCCAGTCTTCGTAGATTTTTGGGCCCCTTGGTGCGGACCTTGTCAGATGATGGGGCCAATCGTTGAGTCTTTATCTGAAGAGTACAAAGATAAGAACATTAAGATTGGTAAAATGAATGTCGATGAGAACAATGAAACCGCTGGCCAATACAGTGTCATGAGTATCCCGACCTTTCTTATGTTTAAAGATGGTCAAGTTGTTGACCAGGTGGTGGGTGGAGTTCAAAAAGAGCGTCTTGCCGAAATGATTAATAAATATACTTCTTAATTTTTTTAACCTTGCTACTATGCATAAAGGTTTTAAAATAGGTCTAGGGTTTATCGCCCTGGTGGTTTTAATGTTCGTAGTTTTGTGGGTTTGGAGTATTAGAGAATTTCCAAACGGGATTGGGGAAAGTAATATTGAAAATCGTATTAGCTTTAGTGATGTAGTTGGCCTTGGTGGTTCTTCGGAAAAAGCGGTATATAGTTTGAGCCAACCCGCCAGCGCTCCTTCGCCGGAAAGAGTGGCTGTCGATGTGAGCCCGGTCGCTCCAACATCCGGCAATGATAGTACCCCAGGAACCAGCGAACGTTTGATAATTAAAACCGCCAATCTGTCTTTGGTTGTTAAGGATGTGAATGAAGCCATAAAAGCAATCGGGGATTTCGCTCTTAAGAGTCAGGGTTTTATTGTTTCTAGTAATATCTATAAAAATGGCTTGGTGCCCTATGGAGAAATTACCGTTCGTGTTCCTTCCTCTAAATTTGATGAAGACCTAAACAACGTCAAAGGAACCGGCGAAGTAAAAAGCCAGAGAATAAATGGCGAGGATGTTACGGAACAGTATGTCGATTTGGATTCACGCCTAAGAAACTTACAAGCAACGGAGAGCCAGTTTCTAAAAATCATGACTCAGGCAACAAAGA
The DNA here is from genome assembly GCA_964604585.1 of uncultured Gammaproteobacteria bacterium. Classification (GTDB taxonomy): domain Bacteria; phylum Patescibacteriota; class Patescibacteriia; order Magasanikbacterales; family GWA2-37-8; genus DATDYA01. The sequence continues at coordinate 1,075 of CAZRZQ010000050.1, read as the reverse complement.
TCACCGATATCTTGGCAGTCCAAAGAGAACTAACTCGTGTGCAGGGAGAAATTGAAGTTATTCAAGGACAAATGAAATATTTACGCCAGAGCGCTGATCTTTCCTCTATCACGGTACATTTGTCTACCGATCCTTCCAATCTTCCGACTTTCGAAGACAAGAACAGCTGGAAACCATTGGCTGTCGTTAAAGCGGCGACCCGCGGCCTGACCGCTATCGGGAAAGCCCTGGTAAACGTTATAATCTGGTTGGTTATCTTTATACCATTGTGGCTTTTAATTGTTCTCGTAATTTGGGGTGTCACTAAAATAGTGAAGAGTAGGAGCGCTAACAGAATGTAATACTTATTATTATGTCAGAAAATGCTTTCGCTAATGCTTTAACTCAGTTGGAAAAGGCGGCTAAAATTTTGAACTTGCCCGCTTCTATCCATGACCAGCTAAAACAGCCACAAAGACTTTTAACTGTTAGTATTCCAGTCAGAATGGATAATGGCTCGTTAAAGGTCTTTACCGCCTACCGCAGTCAATACAATAACGCTCGTGGTCCGTTTAAAGGGGGCATTCGTTATCATTGGAATGTTTCCGAAGATGAAGTAAAGGCTTTGTCGTTCTGGATGACCATGAAGTGCGCGACAGTCGGCATACCTTTGGGTGGAGGTAAAGGTGGAATCATTGTTAATCCGAAAGAGTTATCTAAAGGCGAGTTGGAAAGATTGTCTCGAAGCTACATTCAGGCCATTTACAAATATCTCGGTCCGACGGAAGATGTGCCGGCTCCAGATGTTTACACTACTCCAGAAATAATGGGTTGGATGTTAGACGAATACGAGAAGATAGTCGGTCACCACGCTCCCGGCATGATTACCGGCAAGCCTCTATCAATCGGTGGTTCCGCTGGCCGCGGTTTTTCGACTGCTCAAGGTGGAGTGTATGTTTTGGAAGAAGCGATGGTTAAACTAGGGAAGAAAAGAGAAGAGACAACAGTGGCTGTCCAAGGTTTTGGTAACGCTGGCAGTTTCATGGCCAAGATTTTAAACGATCTAGGATATAAAGTAGTTGCAGTGAGTGACTCT
>CAZRZQ010000049.1:0-7616 GCA_964604585.1 uncultured Gammaproteobacteria bacterium | reverse complement strand
TTCACAGGCATTGGGGGTGAAAATGGGCGAATCTATTTTAATAAAATTCTCTTGATGTAAATATTCGTTGATGGCGGTAATAATGGCATCGCGAAGACGTAGAATTGCCCACTGCTTTTTACTCCTCAGCCATAAATGTCGGTTGTCCATTAAAAAGTCTGGACCATGATCTTTCAAAGCGATCGGATACTCGGCCGAGATCTGGATTATTTTAATATCTTTTACCTGAAGTTCAAAAACATTATCTTTCTTGGGGTGTTTAGTGACAACACCTCGTACCAGAAGAGAAGATTCTTGGGTAAGTTTTTCTCCGTTCTGCCAAACATCTTCTGATACATCGTTTTTAACGATCACGCCCTGAACCCAACCGTAGCCGTCCCGTAATTCTAAAAAAGTAATCGGGCCGGAAGAACGCTTGTTGTACAACCAGCCTTTTATTTCTACTTCTTCTCCAACATGTTTACTTAGGTCTTTTATTAAACAATACATATTAATATTTCTTAATGGTCCTTTTAGGATAGCATTTTCCGCTAGTTTTAGCAAGTTTCTTGCAGTTTAAATAAAAAAATAATAAAGTAACTACAGGAAGGGAGGTGGCCATGATCGAGGCCTTCCTCATCGGGATCGTGTTGTTCATCCTCTGGGCGGCCTTGGGGAAATTCATCGCCCTCATTATCCTCATCGCGGCCATCTTCCTCGTCATACGTGGCGCTTGCGGTGGCTGACTCAAGCTACCGTCCGCGCCCCTACCACCGCGCCCCCATATCTATGGGGGCTTGTGTTTTTGTAATAATTTTTGACTATTTTTTATTCACCTTAAATCATTGCCAAAAGAGACAGGATAATATAAACTGGCACAAGCCGGGAATATGAAAGGGGGTCACACATGGAACTGGGGTGGTATATCACCCTGCAAGCGCTCAGCGTTGTGCTTGCGGCATACCCTCGACCGGGACCGCACAAGGCGCTCGGCGCCTTGGCCTTCCTGTTCTTCTTAGGCTGGGCGATCTGGGATGCTTGTGGCGGTTAACACCGCTCGACCCCAGAGCCCATTGCCCCCTCCGACTGTGGTCGGAGGGGCTTCTGTTTATAACCCTTTAAACCTCGGCACTTTCTTCTCAGAATGGTAGCGCAAAAATAGATACACCGCCTCATCCAAATTATTCAATTCTTCCTTACTTAGAACAAGTTCGCTAATCTTTTCCCACCGACCATTTAACAAAATATTTAAACTGTCTTTTAACTTACGACTGAATTGTACAATTTCTTCACCAGCTTGTTTTTTTATCCGGCCACAATTGGGACACAGTAACATCCCGCCAGCGGGATAAAAAAAGAAATTGTCTTCGGGTAAACCTTCGTGGTTCAAACCACAATCACCCAAGATCGGGGTAAAGCCTAGCCGATCAAGGAGTTTAATCTCTAATCCTAAAACTAGTTTGGCAGTTGGTTCAGAATATGTTTCTAAAAATTCCAACCAACTTTGGAGAAGATAAAAAATATTCTCATCCCTCTCCCCGACTTCGATTAGCAGATCATACAACCGAACAACAAACGAGGCCATGGACATTTTAATAATGTCCTGCCTAATATTCGGAAAAATGTTTATCCCGCGAGATTTAATAATATGTTGGACTTCTTGCCCTTTTATTATCTCCGCTTCAACTAAAGAAAAAGGCTCAAGATGAGCCGAATTTTTGCTGGTAATTTTTTTAACACTGCGGGCGAGGGCATCGATCTTACCAGCCTCCAAGGTGTAGAGGCTAATGATCTCGTCATACTCCCGAAAATCTTTTCGATGCAAGATAATGGCCTGCATATTATTTTTTTATCTTCTCTAGATAAGCATTCAGAATGACAACAGCCGACATCTCGTCACGGGTTACCCCAGTGTCTGGTGTGCGATCTGCTTCGTAAGAGCTCAGACGTTCGTCAAAAAAATCTATGGAAACTGGTAGAAAACTTTCTAGGTCTTTAGCAAAACGCCTGACCCGCTCGGTATTTTCATTTTCTTTGCCATCCATACCAAGTGGTAGACCAATAACAATTTTATCTATCTTTTCTCGTTCAACTAATTTGTCTAATTCGCGATTACGTTTCTCGGCGTCCGTGTTATTTATGACTCCAAAAGGTAGGGCTGTGCCTATTCCCGTATCTGCCCAGGCCAACCCAATATTTTTTGTACCAAAATCTAAAGCGAGAATGTTCATACCAATTCCTCCGGACGACGGGTAATAACTTTACAACCTTTGTTTGTTACTGCAACCGTATGTTCGTAATGAGCACAGAGTGAACGATCTAAAGTCTCAATAGTCCAACCATCCGCGCCAGACGTTATACGGTGATCACCAAGGGTAATCATTGGCTCAAGGGCTAAAACCATGCCTGGCTGGATGAGCCAGGTTTCTAGGCGTTGGTCATAGTAATTAGGGATACGAGGCTCTTCGTGCACGGCATAGCCTACACCATGCCCTACCAGGTCACGTACAATACCATACTTCCCTTGGCTTTTTACATAGTCTTCTACGGCTTTACCGATGCTCGCAATGGTATGCCCAGGTACAACGGCTTGAATCGCAATTTCCAGAGCTTCTTGCGTTACTCGCATTAATTTCGTAACTTTTTCATTAATGTCGCCAATCGCAACGGTGATCGCGGTATCGGTATAGACCCCTCTTTTTTGTTTACCGCGGGTTTTCTTTCCGTGCGGCCACTCCATGCCGATGTCGATGGTAAAAATGTCGCCATTTTTTAAAACAATTTCTGGTCTTGGAATGCCATGAACAATTTCATGATTTAATGAAGCACAAATTGTCCCAGGAAACGGGGTATCTGTGGAACCGGCACAGTATCCTTTGAAGGCTGGGCGGCCACCAGCGTCGAGAATCATCTTCTCAGCGGCGGCATCAACGTCAAAGGTGGAGACGCCGGCTTTACACATTTTTCCGAGTTTCGAAAGCACTTCGCCAATGATCTTGCCGCTTTTTTCAAGAGTTTTAATGTCTTCTTTGGCTTTAATTAACATGGGATAATGTTAAATTTACCACTCTACTGTAGCACCTGTTCGATCTGTTTGTCCACCTCGGGGATACTCACCGCACCATCTACTTTTTTTAAAACACCGAGGTTGTCGTAATAATCTAAGATAGGAGACAGGGCTTCGCTCCCTTGACTTTCAATACGTTTTTTGACGGTTTCTGGATGGTCGTCCATACGGATGATTAAATTACCGCCGCATTTAATACATTTTTCTACCTGGCCGGTAAACTTGGTCCAAGTAACAATGTCGCCACAACCATCACAGACTTTACGGCGAGTAAGACGCTTGTAAGACTCTTCGTCTGACAAAGCAATCTCAATCGCGATAACATCGTTAGCTAAATTTTTATTAGTAAAATATTCTTCATATTTTTCCGCCTGAGAAATGTTACGAATCGCTCCATCTAACACAACACCTTTTTCTTCGTCCAAAAACTTATCCATTTCCGCAAAGGCGAGTTTGTAGATAAGCCAATCCGGGGCTAATTTGCCACCCCGCACTTCTTCTAATATTACCTCTTCTTCCGGCGAATTATTTCCACCGGCCATGAGGCGACGTAAAAGATCGCCGGTTGAGATATGCCCATAACCAAACTTACTAGCCAAACGTTTCGCCTGTGTACCTTTGCCTGAACCAGGTGGACCGATAAGAATAATGATTTTTTTCACAGTACCGAATGTATAGGAATTAAAATGCCCCCGAAGGGGCAAGGCTTAAGTTAGCCTAATTTCACACGAAGGGGATTATACCATAGGTTTTTATGATTGACAATGGTGCGCTTTTATGCTATACTGGCCTGTTCTTCTGACGCTACAACCGGGAAGGTCCTGGTGACAAGCGTTAGCAGCAACGATGGGGGGGAACGATGAGCGGCTTCACGAAATTCCTGGTCGTCATGATCGTGATCGCTCCGGTCACATGGTTAGTCGTTCGGCACTTCGCCTGCAACACGGAGATGGACCAGGAGACGGCGGAGGTCGACAACAGCGACTGGGAGTACCCGTCGAAGGAGTACTACAACGACCTCGCCGAAGCAGGGGTGATCGGCTGTGAGAACGGGGAGGGGTGCGTGTCGCACTCCAACTCGAGGGTCGAGATGCACACCGTCCCGGAGTGCATCGAAAGCAACCACTGTCCGCACCAGGCGTTCCGGTTCATGGAGTGCCGGGATGGGCGATGCTACTACACCGGCACGGTGACGCCCTTGATCGAAGACCAGTGTGGGCTCCGAGTCTGGACTGGGGGCAACCAGTCGGATGACGGAGGGTACACCTTCGTCTGGGACGGCCACCACTGCGACGACTACGACCCCTGCACCGAGAAAGATCGTTGCGTGAACGGTGGAATCTGCCGAGGGGTGCCCATCTCCTGCGATGACGGCAACTCCTGCAGTACCGACATGCCGCTCATGTACCGCGAGGCCTACGAGCGGAACGGGGGAGTGACTGAGTACCACTTCTGCATCTGCCAACACCAGACTGATAATACTCGACTCCTCGATTTCTGCACGGACACCGTGGTCGGTGTCCGTGGCCGCTGCAACTCCGAGGGGATCTGCATCGGCGTTCCCCTCACCCAACCCCTCCTCGCTGAGGACCCCGAGTGGACTCAGTGAAGGAAGAGGGCAGCCCGCTTCTCGGACTCGCTCTCTAGAGTAGTTAAAAAATTGACTTCTCTAGAGAGTCCAAGAAGTGGTGGGATGAAAAATAAAACCCAGCGCTTTCTAAGCGCTGGGTTTTTGTTTGGATTATTTTTTATTTTGTTTCTTATCTGGTTTTTAATCTTTATCTTCCGTTATATCCTATCGTACTCGTGCATGGTCACCTGGGCCTCGATTTGCTTCGCGGTTTCAATGGCGACAGCGACGACGATGAGTAAACTCGTGCCACCTATAGCGAGACTCTGGGTGCCAAGAGCACCTTGGAGAATGAGCGGTAGGATAGCGATGAGACCTAGGAACAAAGCACCGATCAGGTTAATGCGGTTCATGGTGCGCTGTAAATAACCTTCGGTTTCTTTACCTGGTCGAATACCGGGGATAAAGCCACCTTGCTTCTGTAAATTCTCGGCAATCTTTTGGGGGTGGAAGATAACAGCAGTGTAGAAATAGGTAAAACCAAAGACTAGTAAGAAGTAAGCGACAGCATAGAATACTTGGTTCTGGAAAGTGGTGATGACCCAACTGGCAAAATTAGCCACCCAAAATGTTCTGGCGTTAACAAAAAATTGGGCGATCATTGGGGGAAACAAAACCAAAGAGATAGCAAAGATGATTGGGATCACACCAGCCATATTAACACGCATTGGTAAGTGGGTGTTAGATCCACCATAAATCTTGTTGCCACGAACTTGCTTGGCATAACTGACCGGAATATTTCGCTGACCTTCATTAATGAAGACCACGCCAACAACCGTCAAAACAGCAATGGCGGCGAAAAGGATAATGGTGTAGAGATCAGCTGAAGAATAGTTTAAAAAGACGTTACGGATAGTACCAGGTAAGCTAGAAACGATACCAGCAAAGATAAGGAGTGAAATACCATTCCCTACTTTCTGTTCAGTAATGATCTCGCCCATCCACATTAAAAACATCGTACCAGCGGTAATTGTCAACATGACAGTAATAAACTGGAAGGAAGATAAATTGCCAATAATCGGCTGGGAAGATTGGCCCAAGAGTTTGATCATGCTGAAAGCCTGTAAAAAAGCCAAAGGCACAGTCAACCAACGAGTATACATGTTAATTTTCTGTTGACCGGATTCACCTTCTTTAGTCATTTCTTCCAATTTCGGTACGATCATGGCTAATAACTGGAAAATGATCGAAGCCGTGATGTAAGGACCAACGCCAAGCATAACGACGGAAAAGTTTTCCATCGTTCCACCGGTAAAGGCGTTTAAGAGGCCGAGTAATTGATTGCCTTGAAAAAAGTCGCGGAGGTTTTCAACATTAACACCCGGGATTGGGATATGGGCGACTAAACGAAAGATAACCAAAAGCGCCAAGACAAATAAAATCTTGTTGCGTAATTCCTTAATCTGCCAAACTTGTTTAAATTTTTCCCACATAGTAATTAGATAAGGAAAAAGGGGAAAAAGATCCCCTATTTAACTTCACCGCCTAAACCTTTGATAATTTCAGCGACAGTTTTAGTTGTTTTGATTCCTTCCAATACCAGTTTCTTTTTTAACTCACCAGTATTCACCACCTTGGCGGCGGCAACAGTTTTATTAATGACTTTCTTTTCGTGTAAGGAAGCGACAGTGACAACATCTCCGTCGTTAAAGTTCTTTTCTAAGTCATCTAAAGTTAAAGTCATTGGTTTGGTCGCAAGACTCTTGAAGCCACGAAGTTTCGGAGTAGATTGTAATAACATCTTGAAACCTTTTAACTTCAGACCAGCATTACCACCAGAGCGAGCAGTTTGGCCCTTACCACCGTGACCGGAATAGTTACCGTGTCCCGAGGCATTGCCGCGGCCGACGCGCTTCCTAGAGTGGCGGGAGCCAGGAGCAGATTTCAAGGTATGGGCTCGTAAAGTCATATGGATTATTTCTTAAATAATTGCAAAGCTTCAAAAGTAGCTTTAGCAATCGTAATCTTATTTTTTGTTTTACCTAAAATTTTAGAGGAAACGTTTGGTACACCAGCTAATTCCAATACCGCGCGGACAGCACCACCAGCAATAATACCAGAGCCTGGAGGGGCAGGTTTTAACATCACTTTAGCTGCCTTGAATTTCTTGATCACGGCGTGAGGAATGGTTTCTTTTAAAATTGGAACGCGGATCATGTTTTTCTTGGCCTTGTTCACGGCTTTTTCTACACCAAGCTGGACATCCTTACCTTTGGCGATGCCGATTCCAACACGACCCTTGTGGTCACCCAAGACCACACAGGCACGGAAGCTCAAGTGTTTACCGCCTTCGGTGACACGAGTGACACGAGCCAAATCTAGAATGTTCTGATCAAACTCGGGTTTTTCCATTGGTCGGCCGTCGCGGCGTCCTTTGCTAAAAGGTTTACTCATAGTTCAAGATTATTATTAGAATTTTAAGCCGCCTTCACGGGCGCCATCAGCTAAAGCAGCCACTCGGCCATGATAACTGTAACCACCGCGATCAAAAACAACTGAGGCGATACCTTTGGCTTTAGCTTTTTCAGCGATTAATTGACCCAGTAAAAAGCTTTGAGCTACTTTACCACTTCGTCCTTCAGTTTTCTTATCCTTAACTTCATTAGTAGCGGCTTGACACAAAGTTTGTCCCTTGGCGTCGTCGATCAGTTGGACCACCATGGAACGAAGGCCGCGAAAAACAGAAAGACGAGGAACTTCTTTAGTACCACTAACTCGGGCTCGGACACGATTGTGGCGAACCTGGCGTAAGCTGTTTTTAGTTTTATTGAAAAGTCTTCGCATATATATCCTTATTAGTACCTAATTATTTAGCACCTTTAGCAGCCGTCTTTCCAGCCTTGCGTCGAACCACTTCATCGATATATCTGATACCCTTGCCTTTGTAAGGCTCTGGTTTCTTAAGACCACGGATAATCGCGGCCATTTCACCAACTGCTC
>CAZRZQ010000048.1:4283-7948 GCA_964604585.1 uncultured Gammaproteobacteria bacterium | reverse complement strand
CCAGCCGATCTATAACGTCCAAGGCAAGGATGATAAAAGCTGGAATTATATTTCCATCTCTCGCGACCCTTATCCGGAGGTAGCGACGATTCGTGAACACGATTTAAAACTCTTAAAAGCCGAAGGTGGGGCAGAATACAAACGGATAAAATACCTGTTTGGTCCTTACCCACATTTAAATTCGCGGGCCACTTTAAAAATCCTGCGGCAAATTTTTCTTTTTTCTACTTGTAAACCGGGCCAAACTAGACCGTGTCTGTATTATGAGATGAAACAGTGCCTGGGGGTGTGTGTAGGGGAAATTAGCCCCGAAGATTATCGTGAAAAGGTGATTAAACCTTTGGCTATGTTTTTGCGTGGTAAAAAGAAAAGACTGGTACGAGACTGGGAGAGACAAATGGAACAGGCGGCCAAAGAAGAGCGGTTTGAAGAAGCTGGTCGTTTGCGTAACCAGATTAGAACGTTGCGCTTTGTTCAGGATATGACAATGATTAACGAAAGTTTTATTGAGTCTGACGTTGGGACAACCGATCTTGAGCGCTATCCGAGAGTCGAGGGTTATGACATTTCTAATCTTGGCGCGTCAGATAAGGTGGGAAGCTTAGTAGTATTTGAAGGCGGTCGACCAAATAAATCCCAATATCGTAAATTTAATATTAAAACCGTGGTTGGGCAGAGCGATGTTGGTTCCCTGGCGGAGGTATTGGAGCGCCGAGTGCGGCGCACTGATTGGGGAAAACCGGATTTAGTTTTAATCGATGGTGGTAAGCCACAGGTTAATATCGCGCGGGCTATTTGGTTAAAAAATAATTTAACTATTCCGATCGTTGGCGTCGCCAAAGGTCCGGAGCGTAAACGTAATGATTTTTTTCTTGTTCCTTACAATGAAAATGAGGCCGATTTCGCCACTTGGGTAAAAGAAAATAAAAAATTATTAATCGCTGTCCGCGATGAGGCCCATCGTTTTGCGATTACTTTTAATCGTTCTAAAAGAAAAATAAGGCTAATTTAATCGGTTTGTAGTTTAGCTGGCTAAAATTTGATTTCAGTGCTAAAATACCAACAATTAAGACAGATTAGCCGATTTCAGGGCTAATCCTTGACAATATCGCTTGTTTAGTATAATATTAAGCCCGTTGTATGCTCGTTAATAAGTCAGATGACACTAGTTGGCAAGAGGTAGTTAAGTTTATGAGTCGTTGTCCGATTTGTTCGAAGAACTACGAAAAGGAAACCGCTCAGCTCGTAACCCGTAAGGGCAACGCTAATCTTGTCCATATTACCTGTAGTTCTTGCCGCGGTCATTTTATGGCCATGGTTTTACATATGGGGCAGGGCTTGAGTTCGGTGGGTATGGTGACGGATTTAAACTTCGCCGACGCCCACAAGCTTCATACTGCTAAGCCGCTTACCCTTGATGAGATATTAGTTGGGCATGAAGAATTAAGTAATAAGAAATTTTTAGAAATTTTAACTTTAAGTTAGGTAAACTGCGTAATTGATATGGTTTATAAACTACAAGCGAAACTTAGGGAGGTAAGAGGAGACAAATCTCGAACGGTGCAAGAATTACCAGCCGTGATTTATGGTGCCGAAAAAGATTCACAAGCATTAAGCTTGAGTACCAGCGAATTTGTAAAATTATACGAAGCTGCCGGTGAATCAAGTTTGATTGATTTAGCCGTTGACGGCAAAGAAGATGGCAAGGTGTTGGTCCAGGAAGTTCAGTTAGACCCCTTATCTGGTCGGATCATGCATGTTGACTTACGTCGTATTAATATGAACAAGCCGATGACTGCTACTGTAGAACTACATTTCATTGGCGAATCCCCGGCGGTTAAAGCTTCTGGCGGTACCTTGGTTCGTACCTTAGAAGAGGTGGAAGTAGAATGTTTGCCAAAGGATTTAGTATCTCATCTCGATATCGATCTAAGCGTCTTAGCTACTTTCGATGACGTGGTTAAGGTCAAAGATCTTAGATTGCCAGAGGGTATCCAAATCACTAGCCCTAACGCTGAAGATTTGGTGGTAAAGGCTACCCCAGCTTTGACTGAGGAAGAAATTAAGAAAATGGAAGAAGAAGCAGCCGCAATGGATGTCTCGAAGATCGAGGACGTTAAGGAAAAGAAGGTTGGAGAAGGCGAAGAGGGCGCTGTTCCAGCCGAGGGAGAGGAAAAAAAGGAAGAAAAGAAAGACAAGTAAGCCTTTCTGTAATAATTTCGACCAGAGAGACCATAAGTCTCTCTGGTTTTTTATTCTTACTATGCTAGAATGTTAATAATACTCGTTTAGATTTAATATTTTTATGATAAAAATGAACCGTCAGTGGGTTGTTTATCTACTAGGGTTGGTGGTAATCGTGGGTATATATTTATTGTATTTAGACTTTTTTTCTAAGGGTGCCTGGAAAGTTGGAAATGATTTAAACAATGCGTCTTCAACGCCGGAGTTTATTTATTTCAGTGTTTTGGACGGGCGTGGGGTAACCAGTACAGAAAAAGTTACGCCGCAAGTCATAGCCGTGATGGTAGATAACCATGTGGATTCTCGGGCTCAGCTTGGGCTAATTGATGCAAATGTGGTTTACGAAGCACCGGTTGAGGGGAACATAACTCGTTTTATGGCTCTTTATGACGGTAACGATACAGTTGAAGAGGTTGGTCCAGTGAGGAGCGCCCGGGCATATTATTTAGATTGGCTCATGGAATATGGCGACGCCTTGTACCTTCATGTTGGTGGTTCACCAGAGGCGTTGGAATTAATTAAAAAACGAACGGTATTTGATGCCAATGAGTTTTATTGGGGCAGCTATTATTGGCGAGCCGGAAATCGTTTCGCCCCGCATAATGTTTTAACCAAAAGTGAGAGCTGGCAAAAGATTGTTGCCGATAATAATCTAAAACACCCGCTTAAACCGTGGGAGGGTTGGAAGTTTAGCAACCAAAAGGAAACTCACGGCGAACCAATCGCGGAAATTAAAATTAAGTACGATCCAGTTTGGGGGTATAACGTCGGTTGGAAATACGTTCCAACCGTGGATAAGTTTGTCCGCTACATAAATAGCGCTAAACATTTAGACGCTAATGGCAGTGAAATAATCGCTGATAATATTATCGTCCAAACAGTAAAAGTTACCACGATCGATGATTATGGCCGCAAGGCGATAGCTACTGTTGGCGAAGGGGAGATGTTTATATTAAAAAACGGCTATCGTATTCGTGGCCGTTGGAAAAAGGAAAGTCTAAGTTCAAGAACGAGGTTTTATGATCGTGATGGAAAAGAGATTGAACTAATACTGGGGAAGACTTGGGTACAGATTGTTGCTAATAATACTATTGTTGAGACTACTGAAGTTAATGAGTAGAATTTGTAATAATTACCAGCCGATCTCGCCCCGCGAGGTCGGTTTTAATTTCTATTATACCTACTGGCAATATAGTAGAAACAAGTTTTTTAATATTAGTAGATTGTCTGGGGTCTATTTCTAAAAGCAGGACGCTCGGGCAGGGGAGAGTAGAGGTTTGTTTTAGAAGCTTTTCATAAAGAGACAAGCCGTCGGTTGCGTCAGCGACTAAAGCGAGGCGAGGTTCTTTTTGAATCGTCGGTTCCTCTTCGAATTGTTGGTTAGTCAGATAGGGCAGATTGGCGGTTATGACAATGTTATG
>CAZRZQ010000048.1:0-4273 GCA_964604585.1 uncultured Gammaproteobacteria bacterium | reverse complement strand
TGAAAGTTGTTCAAGTTAGTGTATAGGAGTGGAGTTAAAAGATTGACTTGAACAAATTTTATGTTCACTCGATGTGTTCTCGCGTTTTCTTTGGCGACTTTTAAAGCTTTTTTTGAAACGTCGATGGCAATTGTGTCTGGTAACTTATACCCAGTTAATTTTAGCTTATTTAGTGCAGAAATAGCGATACAACCTGAGCCTGTTCCGACGTCAATAAAAAGGGTATTTTTTTCTTTATTTAATATCTTAACTACTTCTTCAACCATTAGTTCGGTGTCTGGTCGAGGGATCAGGGTGTGGCGATTAACTTTAAAGAGGAGAGAACAAAATTCTTGTTCGTGCGTAATGTAGGTCAATGGTACACCTCGTTTAGCTTGGTTTAAATAATACCAAAAACGCAGGCGTTCGATTATTGTCGGCTGGTATTCAGGATGGGTATAAACAAATTCTTTACTTTGCCCAATGCTCTTGGCGTAAAGGATGTCTTTAAGACGAGGATCAATGGTCATTTTTAAACCGCGCTTTTTAGGGCCTCATAATCGGCAGTTCGAAGAGCGGTGATTATTTCATCAATATTGCCGTCGAGAATGGTTGGAATGTTATTCCAGTTTTGGTGGATGCGATGATCAGTAATTCGGTCTTGGGGGTAGTTATATGTCCGGATTTTTTCACTGCGATCACCAGTGCCGATTTGGGAGAGGCGTTGTTCTTTTAATTCTTTTTGTTTTCTTTCTTGTTCGGCCGCAAAAAGACGGGAGCGTAGTACGGCCATAGCCTTTTCTTTATTAGCCATTTGGGATCGTTCGTCTTGGCACTGCACCATAGTATTAGTCGGGATATGGATGATACGAACGGCTGAATAAGTGGTGTTGACGCTTTGCCCACCATGCCCGCCGGCACAGAAAGTATCCATGCGTAGATCTTTAGGGTCGATTTTGATTTCTGTTTCTTCAACTTCCGGTAACACCGCGACAGTTGCAGTTGAGGTGTGGATACGACCAGCTTTTTCAGTTTCCGGGACTCTTTGAACACGGTGGACGCCCATTTCGTATTTTAAATCTTTGTAAACATTGCGGCCACGAATGGCAAAAACTATTTCTTTAAAGCCGCCAATGCCAATCCTGTTTTCATCCATGACCTCAGTTTTCCATTTTCGGTTTTCCGCGTATTTGGTGTACATACGGTAAAGGTTGGCGGCAAAAAGGGCCGATTCATCTCCACCAACACCAGCCCGGATTTCCATGATCACATCTTTTTTGTCCAATGGATCTTCTGGCCGAGTTAGCTCTTCCAATTCTTTTTCTAGAGTTTCTTTTCGTGTTTCTAATTCCGGAATTTCCCCGAGGGCTAGTTCTTTAAGCTCGGCGTCGCCATCGGTACTGGTAATTAATTCATTGTCTACTAAGTTTTTTTCAATATTTTCTAACTCTTTAATCTTGTCGGCCACACCCTTTATCTCGTTATATTCCTGTGACACCTCTTTTAATTTAGCGCCGTCATTAATAACAGCCGGATCTTGCAGAGCGGTTTCTAGGGTATCGAATTTATTTTTTATTTGGACGTATTTAGGTAGCATATGACAGTATTATACTATATTTGAAACTAAAAAACAGACCACAAAGGCCTGTTTTAATTTCAAAGCTAAGCTTCCTTAGTGGTCTTTTTAGCAATTTTCTTTGTTGCCCGAGCCGCCTGTTTGGCTTTCTTGCCTTTGCGTCCAGCGGCCGCCGCAGCCACACGAGTTGCTTTTTCTTGGAATTTTTCAACACGACGAGCGGTATCAACAAACTTCTGTTTGCCGGTATAAAAAGGATGGCATTGGCTGCAAAGCTCAATACGGATTTCTTTTAAAGTACTGCCGGTTTTAAAGTTATTCCCGCAAGCGCAGGTAACAACGGCATCATCGTGGTAAGCTGGGTGAATTTTGGCTTTCATAAATAGAAAAGTTACTTAAGTGTCGATAGTTTAGTACAAAAGGGGATTTTTGTCAATATATAGGGTTTGCCCTTGACAAAATTCCTCACTTTTTGTATACTTTAGCCATTATTTATCACTCATCCACCACTTTTGGCTTTCGAGCCAAATATCTTTTCCTCCCTCAGGACCACTCCTAAGGGTAGGGTGGAGAGGCAGTAATAAGGAAAAATATGACTAAGTTACCAACTTTGTTGGAAATGTTGCAGGCCGGAGTTCACTTTGGCCATCAAAAGGGTCGTTGGCATCCAAAGATGCAGGAGTATATTTTTGGTGTACGTAACAATGTACACATTATCGATTTAGAAAAAACTTTGGAGGAGCTAACTCGTACTTTAGAGTACGTCAAAAATCTTGCATCAGAAGGCAAGATTATTTTATTTGTCGCGACGAAGCGCCAATCTCGAGATTTAGTTAAGGCCGCCGCTTTAGCTTGTGGCATGCCTTTCTTAGTCGAACGTTGGATTGGTGGTATGTTAACTAACTTTGGTGAAGTTAAAAAACGTTTGCGTAAGTACAATACCATGATGGAAGAAATCCGAAGTGGTGAGATTGAAAAGTATCCAAAACGTGAACAGATTAAAATGAAAAAGGAAGTAGAGAAAATGGAACGCTATTTAGCTGGTATTAGAGATTTAGACAAAATGCCAGACGCTTTGTATGTGGCTGATATGCGTACTGAAAAGACAGCTTTGATCGAAGCGGAAAAAACCAATGTTACGATTGTCGGCGTTTGCGATACCAATGTTAATCCAGCCGATGCTGATTATATTATCCCAGCCAATGACGATGCTGTAAATTCTATTAGACTCATGGCTGACCTTATAGCTACTGCGGTCAACGAAGGGAAGGCTTTGGCTGAAAAACGTGATGGTGCGGTTCGTGAAGTCAAGCAAATCGTTCCAGTAGCCCCGGTAGTGAAAGCTGAGACAGGAGCGAAGGTTGAGGTAGAGGAAAAACCAGCTAAAAAAGTTACGAAAGTAGCGGAAAAACCAAAAGCAGTTCGAACAGTAAAGACGCCTCGGGTTGCGAAGAAAGACAAAGAAGTGTAAAATGAGAGGCGTAAATTAATTTATTTTAATTTTAAACCATTATGACTATAACTGCGAACGATATCGCCAAACTGCGTGCTTCAACTGGCGCCGGCATGATGGACTGCAAGAAAGCCTTGGATGAAGCGGAAGGCAATATGGATTTAGCAGCGGAAATCTTGCGCAAGAAGGGTATTGTTAAGGCTGCTAAGCGCGCGGATAAAATTGCTGCCGAAGGCTTAGTTTTTGGTGTTGCTTTGGAAGATAACAAGGTTGGTGCTTTAGTAGAAGTTAACTCTGAAACAGATTTTGTTGCTAAAAGCGAAGACTTTGTTAATTTTGTTAAAGTGTTGGTGGAAACTGTGGCAAAGAACAATCCAAGTGATTTAGATAACCTTCAAACTCTAAGTTTAGCTAGTGGTGAAACTGTCGCCGATGCCTTGAATACCCTTACTGTAAAAATTGGTGAGAAAATTAGCGTTCGTCGGTTTGAACGCTACGAAGGTGCGACGGTTGGGTTGTATCTACATGGCGAGAAGATTGGAGTTTTGGTTGAATTAGTCGGAGGTGACGCGGGCTTGGCTAATGATCTCGCGATGCATATTGCCGCTTCAAATCCAAAATGTTTAGACCGGACAATGGTTTCAGAGTCTGATTTAGACAAGGAAAAAGAAATCGCAAGCGCCCAACTGCGCGAGCAAGGAAAGCCGGAAAATATTATTGAGAACATCTTAAAAGGTAAGATGGAAAAGTATTATGAAGAGAACTGTTTGGTTGACCAGGTCTTTATTAAAGATGAGACATTAAAGATAAAAGACTTGTTGGCCAAAAGTGGTGCGACACTAAAAAGATATGTTCGGTTTGAACTCGGGGAAGGAATTGAAAAGAAGGGTTGTGATTTTGCGGCCGAAGTACAGGCACAGTTGAAATAAAATTTTGTTTTTTTTACCCCGCATTGAGTAGTGCGGGGTTTTGTTTTGTCCACAGTATACTTATTATATAAAAAGTGCTATAATAATCTGGATTTAAACTGTTTTTATATGATCGAAAATCCCATTTTGAGTGTTTTTTCTAAAAAATATTTTTGGATGTTAATAACAGTGGCCGGATTGGCCTTGTTTTTAGTTTTCTTGCCTTTTTTATATAATAAATTTGAGTACGCTGGTGCGACGGGGACTACCTTCACAGTTTGTGCTAGTGGTTGTGATTTTACCACTATCAGCGGTGCTTTAGCTGAGGCTACACTTGCCTCTGGTGATACTATTCAG
>CAZRZQ010000047.1:0-7990 GCA_964604585.1 uncultured Gammaproteobacteria bacterium | reverse complement strand
CAGTCATCTTGCCAAGAGGCGTAGTAAATATTTAGTAGCTCTTCGAGATTGGGTTTTTTAACGCTCGGGTTAGCGGTTACGTCGATAGTTCCAGTTTCAAAAAGTGAATTTTGTTTTGCGCTATTTAATTCGATCAGGCGTTCATAAAACTTCTGCAAAGTCAGGTGCATGGTTCGGCCGAAGCTAAAGACACCTTTACCAAAGGTCGGGATTTGTAAGACAAACTGGAAACGGTATTGGTAAGGACATTTTTTGTACGCCTGCAATTGTGAAAAAGAAAAACTATCTGGCACCGGGAAAACCGCTTGGCCTTTTACTTCCTCTTCGGTTGTAAACTTGTCCATGATGTTAGTGAAAGCCGATGGGTCGTCATGTAGAAGTAAACCAGAGGTTTCGTTTAGTTCTTTTAAAAAGCGGGAGATCTTTTTTTCTCGTACACCGCCATAGCTTTTGGCGGCGGTAAGATACAGCCCCTTTTTAGCGCGGGTCATACCAACGTAAAACAAACGGCGCTCTTCTTGCAGATGGTGATCGCCAGTTGGCAACGCGCTTTCGCGTACTAATTCGAGCGGTAAGTCAATCGCTTCTCCACGGTGGTTGGTTGGAAACCGTTGCTCCACCATGTTTCCGATAAACACATACGGGAATTCCAACCCCTTTGCTCCGTGGATGGTCAATATTTTCACCGCATCGGTATTGGAGTTTAAATCATCACTAACTTCGTTGTCTTCGCCGTATTCGAGGATAAACTCGTAATAATTCAACCAGGCATGGACCGTGCTTTCCACATTTTCTTGGCTGAATTTTTCTAACCGTGTAAACAAGGCTTGCAAATGCAAAATATCTCGGTAATGCTCGTCAACTTTACTACTTAGTAATTGCAGGTACCCGGACTCGTTCCAGAAGGTGTATAACACTTTGGCAACGGGATCGGTTTTAACGAGTTTAGTACAGCGGTCAATAATTTTTAAAAGCTTGGTCAATATTTCTCGGCCTTCACTCGTCATCTCCACATTCCCCTTTTCCGCTTCGATCACCACCTCATACAGCGACTTAGCTCCTCGCTTGGCGTCTTGTAACAACTTTGACCAATCTTCGTGGTGGAGTTTGTAGACCGGTGAATTTAAAACGCGGAAAAGGGCGCCGGATTCGTGGTAATTATCTAGTAAACGTAAAAAGGCCATGGAATCTAAAGCCACCTTCTGGCGGAAGAGCCCAGCGGTAGATAAAAATTCATAGGGAATATGTTGCTCTAAAAATACCGGGATAAACTGCTCGGCTTGTTTATTTGCTCGGCAAAGGACAGCAAAGTCTCCCCATTCCAGGTTATTCTTTTCTTTTAGTTCTTTAATTTTATCCGCCACTAGCCGGGCTTCGTCACTCGCGGTATTACCATACAGAAAATTTACTTCGCCTGGCCAGGTTTGTTTGGCTTTCAAGTGTTTGTCTATCTTTAACTTAGCTTCTAAGCGGTCGGGATTATTGAGTTGGGTAAAGCCGTACGCCAAGTCGAGGATTTTTTGGCCAGAGCGGTAGTTTTCGGTTAAAACAACTTCCTCTGTACCAGGGAAGTCATCTTTGAATTGTAAAATGTTAGAAACCGACGCCCCGCGGAATTTGTAAATACTTTGGTCGTCATCCCCAACCACCGTTAGGTGGGGTTTGGTAATGTCTTTAGTTAGTAGTTTAATTAAAGCATATTGTGCCCAGTTGGTGTCTTGGAATTCGTCAACCAAGATGAATTGGTATTTAGCTTGGTATTCTTTTAAAATCTTTGGTCGGTCGGTTAATAACTTGACCGTGTATTGGATTAAATCTGCGAAGTCCAGTGCACTGTGGTCTAACAGTAGTTGGTTATATACCTCATAAGCGCTGGCAATCTCTTCCAAACGTTTTGGCTCGAGGATTAATTCTTCGTCATCCCCTTCCACTACATTCTTGGTTTTTTTAGTCCGGGATTTTTTTTCGGTGAAAGAAATATTATCTGTGTTTAATTTTACACTTTCCGCATAGCGTAAATAGTCGGCCGGAGTAATTAGTTCATCTTTACAACGAGAAAAGTGTTTCAAAAGGGCGTGGATAAACTTGGTTGGGTTGCCGAGTGGACGGTAATAGTCGAGAGAAAACTTGTCGAGGTTCTGACGAACCAATAGCCAGGTTTCCACTTCGTTTAGAACCTTAAAGTTATTTGGTAAACCAATATCTAACCCACGGGCTTCGAGGATGCTTTGGGCTAAACCATGGAAAGTGGAGACGGTTAGGTCGTAGGTACCAAAGTTTACCAGGTTTCCAATGCGTTCTTCCATTTCGGCGGTGGCTTTTTCGGTAAAGGTGACAGCCAAGATTTCTTCGGGCTTGGCAATCTGTTCGCGGATGAGGTAAGCGATCTTTTCACTAATAACCGTGGTTTTCCCCGTACCAGCGCCCGCGACAATTAAAAGCGGCCCGTCGTTGTATTTGACGGCTTCTTCCTGGGCCTGGTTTAGGCCCTTGGCTTCGAGTTTTAGTTTGGTGGCTTCGACCATAACAGATAACAAAAATTTACCAAGAATGATCCTCGGAAAGAACCAGAAATATTACCCGCTATTTTTGATCACAACCACAGCCACAACCCTCGCCACAATCACAACAATGGAAACAAATCCCATTGTTACAAGAACAGCGGTCCTCCTCTACCTCAAGTGGCATTTGGCACTTGGTGCAGGTGTCCATACCTTTGGTTTAGGGGCAGGCTAACGCCTACCGACAGGTGGTATTTTAGCAGATTGGGCGGTGTCGGGCAATGGCCTGTTTTGGGCTTGTTTTTGGCGGGGTGGAGGGGTATAATACAATTCAAGAATTACAAGATGGCAATTTCGTTAGCTAGGATAAAAGTAGTTTTGTGAAATATTTTTTAATTAATTTTTGTGATTGACCGAGAGGATTTAATAAAGTATAATTAAGACAATAATTTATGTTGTTTTAGTGTATAAAACTTATGGAAAAACCGTATTTTGATAAACAAAATTTTAAACTTTACCATGCCAACAGCGTTGATCTACTTGCCGAAATCCCAGAAAATTCCGTTGACATGATTTTTGCCGATCCGCCATATCTTTTATCAAACGGCGGTTTTACTGTTCATGCTGGCAAAATGGTCAGTGTTAATAAAGGTGGGTGGGATGTTAGTAATGGATTGAAAAAAGATTTTGAGTTTCAACTGTCTTGGATTGAAGCCTGCCATAGAGTTTTAAAACCGGGCGGAACGATTTGGGTTAGCGGAACCTATCACTCAATTTATCAATGTGGGTTTGCTTTACAGGTAAAACATTTTCATATCCTCAACGATATTGCATGGTTCAAACCAAACGCCTCGCCTAATTTGAGCTGTCGTTTTTTTACAGCCAGTCATGAAACACTTATTTGGGCACGCAAAGATAAAAAAGCAAAACACAAATTCAATTATGATCTAATGAAAAATGGCAACTGGCCTGATGATTTTATAAAAAAACCCAATTTACAAATGCGCAGTGTTTGGGCTGTTTATCCTCCGAAGAAAGAAGAAAAAATACACGGTAAACATCCAACACAGAAGCCGATTGATTTACTTGTGCGAATTATTATGGCTAGCACCGATAAAGGTGATGTGGTTTTAGATCCCTTTACTGGTTCGTCTACTACCGGCTTAGCCGCTATACTAAACGACCGAAAATTTATCGGGATTGATTTAGAAAAAAAATATCTCGACTTGTCAATCAAGCGCTTTAACGATATAAAAAAATAATCGCTCCAATTTTAACGCAATATGAAAATTATCACTCGTGCAGTTGCTATCCGAAATTTAAAAAAGGCTATTGGTAAAGATTTGCGAGAATTAGCCATAGAGCACGGCATTACCACGTATGAAACTGGAAAACAAAATAAAGGATGGAAGGGTCTAGTTTTAGAAAGAGTGGCTGGTTTAAAAACAAACATTTCTAAGGCACCAAATGGTTTATCTTGGGAGTTAAAATCAGTTAGTTTCCACGAAATAAAAGAAAAGTTAGTACCGAAGGAGACAATGGCGATTACCATGATTAATCCTGAGGAGTTAAAACAACACTCATTTTTTGAAAGTCATTGCTGGGCAAAATTGAAAGCAATAATTTTTTGTGCTGTTGCGTGGCATGGAAAAAATGCGGACAACGCAGAATTGATAAAAGTTACTAGCCTAGATTTTGCAGAAACGGACGAATTAATACAAGAAATCAAAGCTGATTATGATTTTATTCGCAACAAACTGATCAAAAAAGGATTTAAGTCGTTAACTGGTGCAGACGGTAAATGGATACAAGCCAGGACAAAGGGTGCTGGACACGGGTCAACAAGTCGCGCTTTTTATGCCAGAACATTGCTGGTGAAAAAAATATTTGAAACTGCAAAATAAAAATCTGCGCGTTATGAGGTTGAAAAATGGAACTATAATGATATTGGGAGCAGACGACAATAACGCTGGAAGAAAGGTATTTGATTTAAAAGTGATGCAGACTTTTCCGATAATTTCTATTGATGACGATAACTCAATTTTAATTACTGGTGATTTAAAAGAGACTTCAATAAACGGCTATGATCACCTATCTATTCCGCCAGATCTAAATTTACATTTTACTAAAAACGACGGTTTAAATAGACATTTAAATTTTAAAACTGACTTTGTTGATTTCGATAGTGGGTTATTAAGAGAAAACTTCTTACACCTTTTTACTTGGATGAGCAAACCAATATCTGAATATCGTGAGCCTCGTGGCACTTGGCACCAAGCACAAATAATATTTCCACCAAAAGATAAATTATTTACCATCAGTAGCAGTATTTTTGTTGATTTTTTCGTACACAACTACCCTAATGAAACCGCTGTTAACAATCACGTACTCATTAACAATACAATGCGTTTGGTAGGCGATAACAATGGCTACATTATTGGACCTTATAATTTTGAACAACTTATACGCGGCTCACACTGGTTTACTCCAAAATTTTATTTTTCTGCACGATTTGGATATTATGAAAATTTAACAGGTTTTTCAAAAATTTATATACCGCTAGAACTAAAATAATAAAAATGTTGCCACTATTATATAAAAGCTATTACGAAATTGATTATAGACCTTTGGGAAGAGCTGGTGTTTTCTTAATAGTAACTTTTTATCCATGATTTCTTGGGTGGTTTAGTTATTTAAAAATAATTCTTTAGAATATAAACAACCGAGGCCTCACGACCTCGGTTGTTTATTCAGAGCCTTTTGGGAGTGTCCCTGCTTCAACGGGATGTTCCTGATGGAGAACGCCCTCCACGAGGCTTTACCCTAAGGACTTATCTTCTGAACTTATTATCACATAAATAAACCACTTTTTCAATGCATGTGGATAAGTTTTGTTTTTGTATCTACTACTGTGGCTTCTGTTTAATATTCTTGTACTTCTTCCCTATCTTCAACCGATTCATCTCGCGGTCAATCTTGGATTGGAGACGGGCAAAGTCGACGTCTTCAACACTCTTCACTTGTTTCATTTGTTCCTCGGCTTTTTTTCTGGCTTCTTCGGCACGGTCAAGGTCAATCTCCTCGGCTTTTTCGGCATGATCAGCCAAGACAACAATTTCGTTGTTGCCACGGATTTCCAAGAAACCACTGGCAATCGCAATAACACTCTCCCCGCTCGGGTCTTTTATCTTCAACTCACCGGATTGGATAATGGAAACCAAAGGAATATGGTTTGGTAAAACCGTAATCTGACCGGTCGTAGTTGGGATAGTTACTTGTTCGACATTGTCATTTTCGTAGACTACCCGTTCTGGGGTAGCGATACGAAATTTTAGGCTTTTCATAATATATTTATGTATTTTGTTTTTGTTTTATGCCACCACTTCTTCAATACCACCCTTCATGTAGAAAGCTTGTTCTGGTTTGTTATCGTGCTTGCCGTCTAGGATTTCACGGAAGCCACGAACCGTATCTTCACTCTTAACATATTTACCTTCAAAACCAGTAAATTGTTCAGCAACGAAGAAAGGTTGGGATAAAAACTTCTGGATTTTTCTCGCGCGAGAAACAGTTTGTTTATCTTCATCACTTAATTCTTCCATACCGAGGATGGCGATAATATCTTGCAAGTCTTTGTATCTCTGCAAAACCTGTTGGACATCGCGGGCGGTCCGGTAGTGTTCCTCACCCACGATATTAGGGTCTAGAATGGTCGAGCTTGAGTCCAAAGGATCCACGGCTGGGTAAATACCCAATTCGGAGAGAGAACGGTTTAAAACGACCGTAGAATCCAAATGGGCGAAGGTGGTCGCGGGAGCTGGATCGGTCAAGTCGTCGGCTGGTACATAAACCGCTTGAACGGAAGTAATGGAGCCTTTAGCAGTTGAAGTAATACGCTCTTGCAGAGCACCCATTTCTGAAGCCAAGGTTGGTTGGTAACCAACGGCGGAAGGCATACGGCCAAGTAAAGCAGATACTTCGGAACCGGCTTGAGTGAAACGGAAAATGTTGTCGACGAATAACAAGAGATCTTTCCCCTCTTCATCGCGGAAGTATTCCGCCATGGCGAGAGCCGTCAAAGCAACGCGGGCACGAGCACCTGGTGGTTCGTTCATCTGACCGAAGACCAAAGCGGTTTTTGCTAATACACCAGATTCTTTCATTTCGCGGTAAAGGTCGTTACCTTCACGAGTACGTTCACCAACACCAGCAAACATGGAGTAACCACCATGTTCTTGAGCGATGTTGCGAATTAGTTCTTGGATAACGACAGTTTTTCCAACACCGGCGCCACCAAACAAGCCAACTTTACCACCTTTCAAGAACGGGCAGATGAGGTCAATAACCTTAATACCGGTTTCTAGAATCTCATACTTAGTAGATTGGTCTTTAAACTTCGGGGCTTTGCGGTGGATTGGATAAAGTTTTTTGACTTTAACTGCTCCTTTGTTATCTATCTCTTCACCGATAACATTAAACATGCGACCAAGAGTTTCGGGACCAACGGGAACCACGATCGGGCCACCAGTATCTACCACTTCCATACCACGTTGTAGGCCGTCGGTGGTACTCATGGCAACCGTGCGCACGATGTTGTTGCCTAAATGTTGTTGGACTTCCAAGACCAAGCGTTTGCCAGTGTCGTTCGTAATTTCCAAAGCGTTGAACAGATCCGGTAGTTTGTCAGCGAATTTGACATCCACGACGACGCCGATAATCTGTGAGATTGTTCCTTTGTTTTGTGTCATATAGTATTAAGTTTTAAATATTGTCTTCTGCGTACAATTTTTTTGTTGTTGGATCGAAAGTAACTTTTACCGCGTTAATTTTTTGAATTTTTACCTCGGGAAATTGGTTGCGTAATTCTTTTTCAACTACCGTGTGATAAGGATCGGCCCCAAGTATCATTGATGTTACTACGATTTTTGTGGGGTTATCGTTAAATAATTCGACAACCATTTTTGTAAATTTTTTTGCTTCTTTTACTAAATGACCTGTCGTTTTTTCTTCGCGTGCTTCAAGGTGGGCGGCCAATACTCTTCCAGTATTTAAATTAATCAACATTACTCCGGTGCAGGGTCCGACACCTTCCAGTACCACTGGTGTTTTTTCGGATATTGCGAATGTTCCTTGGGGAATTTGATCAGGACTCTCGGCCGGCTCAAGCATGTCGTCGTAGTAATCCTTTCCTGCTATCATGTCATCAAAATTTTTTTCTTTCCATCTAGCAATGCTATTCTTATCATTTTCTGGAAAATAGTCCGGACTTTTCAGTTCATCTTCCACTTCCCCAGATTTGGTGATACGGAATTTTTCTAATTTTCCATCTGTTACAGCCTTTCTTATTTGTTCGGCAAAGGGCTGGTGTCTCAGGTGTCTCATATGAATTAATTTAAAGCGGCCGCGCCACTTGCGATTTCTGCGATTTCCTGAGTAATACCGGCTTGGCGGGCTTTGTTAAAGTTCAAGTTCAGTTCATTGATCATATC
>CAZRZQ010000046.1:4239-8034 GCA_964604585.1 uncultured Gammaproteobacteria bacterium | reverse complement strand
TCTTTTTGATGCACTGCCTGATTTGACGCTTGCACGGCTAAGTTGTTCGGAAACAAATAATTCCGAGCATAGCCTTCGGCTACCTCGGCGACGTCGTCAATATCTCCTACTCCTGGCACTTTGTGTAATAGAATAACTTTCATAAACAAAAATATAATCTCCCTTTAACCTTGCTAAAACCCTATTTTTAGTATAGTATATTTAGACCACCTTGGCAATAAGCGGTCAAGCCCCTAAATTCAGCTAAAAATACAGTAATTATCTATGCCTAAAACTAAAAAAATCTCTACCAACAGCACGCCAGAATTAGTTCCTGAGACTCCAAAACTAAAATCCGGCATGGTTACGCTTGTTGGGCGCTCCAATGTTGGTAAATCTACCCTTTTAAACACCCTGGTTGGTACGAAACTAGCTGCCGTTACCCACAAACCACAAACCACGAGAAATGTCATTCATGGCGTGGTTAACTCTTCCGAGGGACAGGCTGTCCTAGTCGATACCCCCGGCATCTTTAAGTCCAACCACGACAACCTGGGCGGGGTCTTAATCGAACGAGTCGAGGAAGCCCTACATGATATCGACATCATTGTCTATGTTGTCGATCCGACTAAAGCGATCGGTGCAGAAGAAAGATTTATTCTCTCTCTACTTCGCAAAGCAAACGTACCGAAAATATTAGTCATTAACAAATCTGACCTGCCAGAAAGAGAAAAAGAATTCCTGGACAACTACAAAGAAATGGCCGAGGATTATGTTGCCGTCTTTGAATTATCTGCTTTACATGCTCGCCATGTTGAACCATTAAGAAAGAAAATCTTTGAACTTCTCCCAACTGGCGATCCACTTTATCCACCAGAACAACTAACTAATATTGACCAAAAATTCTGGATGGCCGAAGTTATCCGCGAAAAAATTCTTCTCGCCCTTCGTCAAGAAGTACCTTACAGTACGCATGTTGAGGTAAGAGAGGTGGAAGATAAACCAGACATCCTAATAATCCGCGCCGCTATTTTAACTTCTGACAAACGCTATAAAAAAATGATCATTGGCGCCGGTGGACGGGCATTGAAAGAAATTGGCATCGCCGCAAGAAAAGAATTAGCGACCGCGAGAAATAAAAAAGTATTCCTGGAATTGGAAGTTGAGGCCGATACCCATTGGGAAGAGAGAGTTTAACTAGTAATTTAAAAAACGCCGTAAATCACGGCGTTTTTTCTTTTTAGTTTATTTCTTCAATATCTCTAGTGCCTTATCGACCATCACATCCTCCCCCACTTCTTCATTATTGTAATCTTCTTTTACTTCTACGTCCGGGGCAATACCTTGGTCATTAATATTTTGGCCATTGGGAGTCAACCATTCGGCGATCGTAATTTTCAAGGCTGAACCGTCTGGAAATAATTCGAAATCTTGTACTGATCCCTTGCCATAGGTTTTTTCACCAATGATAGTAGCCAACTTATGATCTTTCAAAGCACCAGCGACAATTTCCGAGGCCGAGGCCGAACCACCGTTCACCAAAACCACGGTTGGAATACCGGCCAAGCGATGGCTACCAGTGGAACGGTGGTCTCGCTTCTCACCACCGGTCGAACGCTCGCTGACAATAATACCATCCCCTACCCACTCGCTTCCCATTTCGATCGCTGCATCCAAATAACCACCCGGGTTACTACGCAAATCTAAAATAATGCCTGTGATGTTTTTCTTTTTTAAATCTTTAATCGCTCGATCAAGTTGCGAAGTGGTATCCGAATTAAACTGCATGACACGGATATTTGCAACATTGTTTTCTTCCATGGTTAGGCGTACGGAAGGTACATTAATCTTTTCTCTTTTAATTACAATATCTTTTGGTTCTTTTAGACCGTCACGGAAAATAACCAATTTTACTTCTGTACCGGCTGGGCCACGAATTTTTTCTACTGCCGTGTTAACGTTCATACCAAAAGTATCTTCCTCATTAATACTAATGATTGCGTCACCTGGTCTTAAGCCTGCTCTTTGAGCCGGCGTGTTATCCAAAGGAGAAATGACGGTGACCTGCCCGTTTTTCATTCCGATCTCTGCTCCGATGCCAGTAAATTCACCGGATAAACTGTCAGCAAAATCAGCTGCTTCTTTGGGAGGCAAATAAACTGAATATGGATCGCCAAGAGACATAACCAGGCCTTGAATAGCGCCGTAAAACAGATCGACGTCTTTGACTGGTTGTTTAACATATTTCTCTTTCACGCGATCCCAGACATCCCAAAACTGTTCAAATTCGACACTATCAGTTTTATTTAATTGACGGTTAAGATTCAGAACCTTACTAATCTCGATATTACCCTCATCATTAGACAAACGCTGTTTAATCGCCCAACCTTGACCCACAAAAAGACCTAAGCCAAAAGCCAGTATAAAAACAATAACCATGAGATAAACTCCGATATACCGATGTGCTCTTTGCTTAACTGGTGTAATATCCATAATATTTTATTTTGGTTATAACTTATTCTTTAATTACCTCAATCTTTGCACCCGCTTTATTTAATACTTCATATAAATTCTCATAACCACGATCAATTTCATAGGTATTACGGAGTATTGATTTCCCCTCCGCCGCCAACATAGAGATTAATACATTTACCGCCGGTCGTAAAGCGGGTGGTGCCATTAATTCCTTACCCTTCAGTTTACTTGGCCCCTCTACCCAGACACGGTGTGGGTCTAGCAAAGTCACCTGGGCACCCATCTTTTGTAAATCTAGTGCATAGACCGCTCGATTTTCATACGCCCAATCGTGAACCAGTGTCCGTCCTTCGGCTTGAGTTAAGATCGGAATAAATAAGGGAAGGTTGTCGATGTTTAACCCCGGGAACGGTCGGCCTTCAATTTTGTCGGCTAAAGCCACTAATTTACTCGGAGTTAATTTTATATCCACAATGTCAAATTTTCCATTCTTAGATTTCCTTGGCCGTATAAGAGCAAACTTCTGGCCCATGACTTCAAGCTTGGTTAGCTCAAGTTCTAAAAATTCCAAAGGACAATTATTTACGGTAATTTCAGATTTAGTCACGATACCAGCCGCTAATAATGTCATGGCCACAATTGGATCGGGCATGATTGGATATTTCTTTACTGGCTTTAAACTTGACACCCCGTCTATTTCCAAAGTAGTTGTTCCAATACCTTTAATCTTTGCTCCCGCTTTTTGCAAAAAGAAACAAAGATCCTGCACCATGTAGTTAGCCGAAGCCATTTTAATAATCGTTTTGCCGCTAGACAAAACCGCCGCCATTATAGCATTGGCTGTCGCCGTGTCCCCAGATTCGTACATCACAATCTTATTACCTTTTAAAGAACCGTAGTGTACTAAATAATAATCATCATGTGATTCAATCTGCACTCCCAATTTTTCTAAAGCATGAACATGCGGCTTAATTGTTCTTTTGCCAAGTTTACAACCGCCAGTTTTAAACACTTTAAAGTCGTTAGCTCTTTTGGTTAGCGCACCAAACAAAAACAATGAGGCGCGAGTTTTTTCACAAACCGAGCGATCAATATTAAGTAAGTTCAATTTTCCACTTGCATCCAAGCTCAATTTACCCCGGCCCAAATTCTTCACCCCCACCCCAATACTTTCAAATAACTCGAGGGTTCGGTTAACCTCCTCAATTTCTGGTACGTCTTCGAGCGTAGTTACCCCTTTAACCATTAAACTGGCATACAATACGTAAAGAGCGGCATTTTTAGCCGATTGGTTGTCGATTTCACCCTTTAATTTACGCCCGCCTTCGACGATTAGATAAG
>CAZRZQ010000046.1:0-4229 GCA_964604585.1 uncultured Gammaproteobacteria bacterium | reverse complement strand
TCATAACTTTGACTGTTTTAGTAGTTTAGATTATTATTAAGTATACCTATTTTAGCCCTTCTTGACAATATGGAGTATCCAGGCGCCAAATTTACCAAACCTTTCCGCCTCACCATCCTCGGCCTGTTCATCGCCGCCTTTCTTGTCATTTCTCCCGGAGTGATTCTTTATTCCATTGGTTACCGCTACGACTGGCAAGCTGGGCTACTGCGCGAAACCGGAGCGATCAGCATTGATGTCGAACCAGAGACAACAGTTGCTTATTTAAATAACATCAAATTAAAAAGCAGTGTACCAATCCGGTTAAATAACATTACGCCGGGTAAATACACCATCCGGCTCGAAGCAGAAAATTATTTAAGCTGGTTTAAAGAGGTTGAGGTAAAAAACAAACAAACCGTTTATATTAAAGAGATAAATCTTGTCCAAAAAAATGAACCCGAGTTAATCCGAACGGGTAATATTTTTGACCCCACCCTTTCCAACGACGGACGATACTTGGCGTACAATTTATCTATTAACGATAAAATGGAAGTGCGGATCATTAAAATTGAAGACAAATCCGATACTGTAATAAAAACCTTTAACACCAACCTCACACCACGTTTTACTTGGGCAAAAAATAAAAATATTTTAACAATCATAACACCTGGGTTTCAAAAACAGGGCGAACTTAATATCTACAACGCCGAAAACACAAATGAAAACTGGAATATTACTCCCCCAGCCGGGCAAGAGATTGTTAAGCACCAATGGAAAGAAAACGGCGAAGAAGTCTATTATAGCCTATCCAACAAAACTTTGTATGCTTTTAATCTCGCATCGAAAACAACCAAGGATTTATCGGTAAAAGGATACACCGACTGGCACCTAGATGGGTCGCAACTTTGGATGATCCGCCCAACCAGCACCACCCTGCAATGGGAGATTGTTCGTGATGTTTATGGATATTTTCAAAAAACTCTTGACTTTGATTTAGCCAACGTGGATGAACCAACAATCCTTGGGGTAAAAAAAGATGCAGCTCTCATTAAGTCTGGACCTAACCAAGAAGTAACGTTAATTTATTCTGATCACCGAGTGACTTTTAATGCGGAAAAGAATTTAATCTCTAAATATAATGACTGGTGGCTATTCTGGACTCCGTCAGAATTGCGCACTTTCAGTTACAATGACGAGCCAAGTCTGTTAACACGTTCTGGTGAAACTCTGAAAGATGTTTTACCCCTAGATGAATACAACGCCTTGCTTTTAGTTTGGGCAGACAAAACCACCATAATGCATCCTTACTATCTAGTTAACACTCCTCTACTAGATTTTACTATTAGCCATCCAACGGCTGATACGGAAAAAAGAATCTTGTATTATGTCTCAGATATAAACAAACAAAAAGGATTGTGGAGCCTTCAATACTAATTTTATTTTTATCTACTTTATGCGTTTAGATATTTATACCGATGGTGGATCACGTGGTAATCCAGGTCGCGCCGCTCTCGGCGTCGTTATTAAAGATGAATCGGGAAAAACAGTAGCCGCCTTTGGTGAATATTTAGGTAAGCAAACTAATAACTATGCCGAATACTCTGCCCTTATCGCGGGGTTAGAAAAAGCAAAACTGCTTGGGGCAAACGAAGCAGAATGCATTATGGACAGCGAACTCGTTATGAAACAGATGAATGGAGTTTACAAAATACGCGAACCAGCTTTACAAAAACTTTTTGTTAAAGCTTATAACCTGTCGCAACAATTTAAAAAAGTTAAATTCCGACATGTCCTTCGCGCCAAAAACAAAGAAGCAGACAAACTCGTGAATCAAGTTTTAGACAACATTAAAACTCCCCTTTAGGGGAGTTTTTTAGATACTGTTAATAAGTACGATAAAAAGTTGTTGTTGGCCTAACAACAGGTGTTGGTACAGATAATGTAGTACTTGGGGTAAAGACGGTAGTAGTAGGAGTTATTTTAATTAAAGCGGGAGAAGTAATAACGGTCGAAGTCGGGACTGATTTTATTAGTGTTGTTGAAGGCGTTTTCACGGTGGTAGTTGGCATCTTGTAAACCGGAGTTGGGTATCGCTTGATTACCGGTAACGTACTAGTAGTAATCGGTTTAACCCTAATTGTTGTAGTGCCCACTTTAACATCAGACCTCTTTACTTCTTCTTTTCTCTCTTCTACCCTTTTAATTTCTTCCAACTTTTTACGAATCAAATCTGAATTAGGCAATTTTAAGTTTGTTGTAGGAACGGTAATCAAACGTTTCTTAACTTCGGATTCTTTCAAAGCAGCCTGAATGTCAGCTCGTAATTTAATTTGGTTTTTGGTGTTAGAAGGTAGAACTTGTTTTTGCTCCACTAATTTTTTCTCTACTTGACCAATTTTTTCCACAATCTTAGCTTGCGCTTCAACTGTTTTTTGCACCGTTTGTTTTTTAACCTTCTTTTCGACTACGGCGGCTTCTTGATAACGACGATCAAGTTGACGAATATAATATTTAGTTTTCATGGCCGGAGTCACGCTTAGCGTTTCTTCTACTTTTTCCACTACTGTTTTAATCGGGTATAACAAATTACCTTCCACCACTTCTGGCGAAGTGTAAGCATAAGCACTGGTCCCCGCAAAGACAACTAAAACCAAAGCCATGGCCGGTGCAGCGGCATAACGAAACCAGGCCATCTGGAACCAAGGCACCGAGCCATAACGTGTCTGCCAGGCTCGATCTAATTCTTGACGCAGACTTTCTTTGAATCGATCATCCGGTCGAAGACCTCGCTTCATTTTCCACAAATTGTATCGAAGTTTTATCATAAATGTTCTCGCAGTTTCTTAATGGCTCGGTGCGCGGCCACCTTAACAGCCCCTTCCGTCATATCCTGCATTTCCGCGATTTCCTTATAACTATACCCGAAAAGATAGTGAAAAGTTACAATATCGGCGTCCTCTTCGCTTAAATTAGCGATTAATTCACGAATTTGGTACTCTACTTCACCAGTCTTAAGGGCTTCTTTTGCCTTATTTATAAGATAAAAATCCTCCTCCACCTCGCCCCCCTCTTTGTCTTCAATAGTTAAAGAAACAGTTGTGATGCGCTCGTCTCGCCAGGAACTTATAACGTGATTACGGGCAATCATCATTAGCCAAGCGCTTTTGCCACGCGACTCGTCATAACTGTCAAAATGCTCTAGGGCTTTCATAAAGATCTCGGAAACCAGGTCTTCCGCCTTTTCTCGGTCTCCTTTAACGCGAAACAAAACAAAGCGATAAACTTTGTCGAAATTTTCCTCATAAAACCGTTGGAAACGCTTTTTGTCCTTTGGGCTTCCCATAACAAAAGAAGTATACCTGAAACGGTATACCTTTTCAAGTTATCTAGACAACTAACTATCCAAGTCTTCGAGTTTCTTTTTCAGGTCACGACTAACCTTTTTTGGTACATTTATCTTCACTTTGACATACTGGTCGCCTCGTCCGGTGTCTCCGATGTGCGTTATCCCTTTGCCGCGCAAACGAATCAACTGGCCAGATTCGGTTCCTTCAGGCACAACCAAATTAACCATCCCCTCCAATGTCTCCACCTCGATTTTACCACCTAACACAGCCTGGGTATAACTAATCTCATTTTCGGTATAAACATCAAAACCATTGCGTTCAAAACCTTTTAAAGGTTTAACATGGGCTCGGACATACAAGTCACCACTGGTTCCGCCATGTGGCGCCGCCTCTCCTTTTCCTTCCAAACGAATAGACTGACCGTTATCTATGCCGGCTGGAATTTTAATTTTAAAACTTTCCGTCTTAGCAAGGATTCCATCTCCGCCGCAGTGCTTACATTTTTTACCCGGTCGTTCACCGCGCCCATGACAATCTGGGCACACTACAACAGTTTGCATTGTTCCTAAAATAGTTCGTTGGTTTTGGACCACCTGGCCTTGTCCTTGACAGGTATGACAGGTCTCGAGTTTGCTACCCGGTTCCCCACCACTACCGTGACAAACATCACATTTAGATTGTTTGCGTAAAGAAATTTCTTTCTCAACTCCAAAGGCCGCTTCTTTAAATTCTAGTTGGGCGTCTACTTGGATATCATTACCACGCGAGACACGGCGTCCGCCACGAGAGCGACCACCGCCACCAAAACCAAACATCTCCCCAAAGACATCTCCCAAATCTACACCACCGAAGTCAAAGCCACCACTACTAAATCCCCCACCCCCTTGGCCACGAGCAGCA
>CAZRZQ010000045.1:0-8228 GCA_964604585.1 uncultured Gammaproteobacteria bacterium | reverse complement strand
CAGCCCAAATTGTAGAAGATTTGACTCGAGGTTCATATATTTAACTGTCAAAAAAAATTATATCATTTTTATACCTTTGTGTAAAGAAAAAAGATAAAAATATACAGAAATGATATATAAATAATTGACAGAGTAAGAAAACCATAGTAGTTTAATCTGTTCATCAAATCAAACCGATGAATACGAGAGGGCAAAGTCAGAGGGGGGAGAGGGGTATTGACATCTCTCTCTCTCTCTTTAGTAGAATGACCTGTTCTGCGTGTGAGACGGCGAGTGCCGTTTTGTGCTAAGGACAGGATCGCCGGCGAGCAAGCCGGTTGGATAGACAGGAAGAGAGGACACAGCATGAAGAATCTCATCGGTCTGCTTTTCATCATCGCCCTGCTCACCACCACGACGGCCGTCCGGGCCGAGACCTACCGTTCGCGACTTCACGTGACCGGCGGGAGGGAGATCAACAGCTGGTTCGGGATGTCAGGATGCTTCATCCTCGACGGCGTGGCGCTCACCACGCCGTCGACGCTGTACTACCTCGAGGCGGACTTCAAGCTCGCCTCATGGCTCACAATCGCTCCGGCCGTCGGCTGGCACGCCACAGCCGAGGAGGCAATCGCCAGCCTCCAGTTCGGCCTTGACCTCGGTTGGGTCAAGACCTGGGCAGAGTGGGACGTCCAGCCCCAAAGCTGGTCGTCCTACTACCTCCTCCAGTCCACCAGTCCGATCGCCGATGGACTTGTCGGCCTTGGGGTCGAGGCCGAAGGCTGGGGGAGTCTCAAGGACGGCGACTCCTGGAGTCACGGTGTCGGTGGCCATGTTCAGGTCAACCTGAGCGGCAACTTCGCGCTGGGCCTGGTTCTCCAGGCCCGCCACGACACCATACCGGGCTGGCGCCCCGATCTCCTGATCCGGGCCAAACTCTCCTTCTTCTAGGCCCCGTTCGGGTCACCATTTCGCCCGCAGTGCGTACGTGCACAGGGACCCGCGTCGCTTCTCGGCTCGTGTCTCTAAGAAAGTGAATCCTTTGACTTCCTTAGAGAGTCGAGAAGCGTGGTAAACACGTATAAAATCCAGTGCTAATAAGCGCTGGATTTTTGTTTTAAAAATCCTTTAAATATGGTATAATGATTGGGAAATAAAAACTAAAAATATGCTTAATGATAAGGTGAACAAAATTATCGATTTTTTTTCTTTATCTTTCCTGGCTCTTACAATTCTTGTTGTGCCTTCAGTGGTAGATACTCGGGTAATTAATCTTTTTAATCTACCCAAACAGAGCGTATTTCTGGGGCTAGTACTCTTGATGGCTTTAATATATTTAATAAAGTTTGCTCTTACTAAATCAGTCAATCTCCGTTTTACTTTTTTAGATAAAATTTTAGGTACTTACTTAGTCTTACTACTTTTATCTAGCACTTTTTCAATACAAAGATTGGATAGCTTTTGGGGGCGGAACGAATATTTTATCATCAATGCTATTTTTTTAGTCGGCCTTCTTTTGTATTATTACCTTTTTGTTAATACGGTTAATAGTCTTAAAAAGTGGCGTTTGATTTATGATGTAGTTGTTATTAGTGGTACTTTGCTTCAGATACCATATCTGTTTAAAACTATTTTTAAATGGTCATTTTTACCGTTTATGGATGGTGGTCTGTGGAATTTAGCGGCGGACAGTAATGTTGGATTCGCCATTCTGGTTGTTGCGGTCTTGATTATGTCGATTGGACAACTCATAAAAAAAGAGACTTCATATAACCGTAATTTGCTCTACGTTATTTCTTCAATTTTAAGTCTCGGAACAATCTTTACTATTAGTTTTCCAGTTGTTTGGTGGTTGTTACTCGGCGGTATGGTCTTGTTGTTACTGCTTGGTATAAACTTTCTTAAAGAGGCCAGGTTAATCACACTTACGACAATTTTCGTTATCTTGGTGGCAAGCATCGCTTGTCTAATATTTGGGTCGCCAAAATTTTTACAAGCCCCCTTGCCGCGAGAGGCTTTCTTAAGCCCAGGAGCATCGTGGCAAATTGCGGAAAAAACTTTGTTTAAAGGTGTCAAAAATTTTGTCTTTGGTAGTGGTCCGGGAACTTTCAGTATAGATTTTTCGGAATTTAGAAACACGGCTTTTAACTCTGACTCCTTGGCCTGGTCGGTTCGTTTTAGCCATCCTTTTAACACAATTTTTGCTTTTGTAGCAGAAACAGGAGTGGCCTTTTCGGCCGTCTTTTTGATTTTGCTTTTAGTAATCTTGGGATATGTCTCTGTGTTTTGGGCGAAGCTTCGTGGTTTAGCTTGGCACCAGAGCTTTGGTGAATGGACGGGGCATCGACTTGACTTGCGGCTGGAATTAATGGTCGTTTCTATTGCTTGGTTGGTTTTAACTGTTGGTTTAGTATTGCATTATTTTCAACCCACCCTATGGTTTTTGTGGTGGACATTGACTAGTTTGGTAGTGATTGGGTTAGGTTTTTATCGGGAAAATATTGTCCGGGAAAAGAAGTGGGAAATCGAAAATCGTCCCGAGCACAGCTTGTCTTTTTCGTTTGCCATTATTCTTTCCGTGGCCCTAATTATTGTTGTCGGCGTGTTTGGCGTGAGAATGTACAAAGGAGAAATAGTATACGCCAGCGCCTTGCGTGAGACAAAATCTGAAGAAGCAATAGAGAGACTGCAAACTGCAATAGAACTGCGCCCCAATGTTGACGTTTATTATGCAGCCATTGCTCAAGCCTTCTTAGCTCAGGCTGTAAACCAAGCTAGCGTAACCGAACCAGATCGTGAAGCAGTCTCGGCTTCTCTTGGTAGCGCTATTAACGCGGCCAGAACAGCCACTGATCTTTCGCCCAAAATGGTTGGATTGTGGGAAAACCTTGGGACCATGTACGAAAATGCCGCCAGCATGGTAAACGAAGCCTATCCTTGGAGCCTAAAGGCCTGGAGTGCGGCGAAAGAACTAGAGCCCACAAATCCTATTCTTGCTTGGCGTCTTGGACGGATTAATTTGGCTTTGGGAAACAACGAAGAGGCGGCCAAAAATTTTCAAGAAGCAATTAATCTCAAGGCCGATTTACTCGGTGCTTATCTTGGTTTGGCCATTACCGAGGAACGTCTGGAAAAAATCGATGAGGCCCTAAAGACTTATGAAACATTGTTGACCTTAAATCCACAAAATCCCGAAGCCTTATTTAATTATGGTCGCGTGCTTTATAACCGCAATGCTAAAGGGGATAGAAAAAATGCCGAGCAAGTTTGGTTGGCCGCTATAAAATTGCAGCCTGACTATTCTAATGCCTTGTATAGTCTGGCAAGTTATTACGAAAACAAGGGCGACAAAGTCAATGCTTTGAAATATTACTATAGAGTTCGTGATCTTAACCCGGATAATAAAGATATTTTGAAAAAAATAAAGACCCTAGCTGGTAGTACCGAAAAAAATTAGTATGAATAAAAAAGTAATTTTACAAATTTTTCTCACCTTCATTTTTTTTGTTTTTTTGTATCCAGCTGTAGTTAATTCTTCCATGACCTCGACCAACTATACCATTTTTGCTGATGCGGTCGGATTTGGTGGTGATCTGTCCTCTAGTACTAGTTATACTTTGCAGGACACGGTTGGTGAGCTCGCAGTGGGTTCAACGACCAGCACTAGTTATACTATCAGAGGTGGTTTTCAAGCCTCAGATCGAGGAATGATTAGCTTGACTATTCTTAGCTCTTCTCTTTCTTTTGGCACACTATCGGTTTCTAGTGTTGCCACTGTTTCAACCACCGCCAGTGTCGCTGTTGGTTCTGAAACTGGATATAGCTTATCCATTAGTTCACAGTCGGGAACTATGTGGACCACGCTTACTGGCACAGTTGACGCAGGCAGTGAAGAGTTTGGTGTTTTAGTAACCGGCACCGACCGGGCTTTTTCAGATACAGCGGCTCTGTCCAGTAGTTTGGTTCTTGCTTCTAATAGTAACAGCCTTAACGAAACCCGCTCAACAGACGTCGCTTTTGAGGCCGCCATTTCAAGTGCCACTACACCCGGATCGTATTCCAAGAGTATTACCCTAACTGCTTCAGCTAATCCTTAAGTATGAAAAAAATTTGGCTTCTAATTTTAATTGCATTTTTTTTGTGGCCGTTCCAAACGGAAGCCTTTACGATTAGTCCCACTCGTACTGTCCTGACCATTGAACCAGGTGACACTTCAAGATTGTCCATTGATATTAAAAACGATTCTTCCGAACCAAAAACTTACCAGTTAGGAACACTAACTTTTTTAGAAAATACTCAAGGTCAAATTTATTTTGAAACCCAGAGCTCGGAACCAGAAGGTTGGGTAAAAACAGCTGAAGAAAAAATAGTACTTAACCCGAAGGAAAGTCGCCGGGTTTCTTATGTTGTAAAAATACCCGAAGAAGTCCCGGCGGGTTCTTACTATTTAGCGTTAGGGGTGAAAGAGTTGTCTGACGAGGGTGGACAGGTTGGTTTGAGTGGACAAGTTGCCAGCCTCCTCACCCTGCAAGTCGCTGGAGAGGTTGAAGAAAAGATGGTATTAAAAGAGGTTAAGACTTTGCAAACAATATATTTTAACCAGCCCTGGCGCTCAGAAATAAGTTTAAAAAATCTAAGTCCGGTCGAGGTGCCGGTTAAAGGCAGGGTATTTTTAAAAGATCCCTTTGGTGAATTAGTTGCTTTTGAAGATTTGCCACTCGGACGAGATCTATTGGCGGGATCAGAAAGACGAATTCAAACTGTGCTATGGGAAAACGAGTCTTTAGTGTGGCCGGGGATTTACCGTTTGTATTTTGGCATTGACTATGGAAAAACTAATGCGCGAGTAGAACAAGAGATTAATGTGTGGTACCTACCGAAATGGTTTTTGATTGGCACACCAGCTTTGTTAGTTTTAATAATTATTTTATCCATCCTTAAGAAAAAAAGTTACAAACGAAATGCTTAAGTTTTTCTGGTTTAAAATTTGTTTGATCTTTTTTGTAGGAGCCGGAGTACTCACCGGTTTATTGTTGTTTGCTAGTGTTACCTTTGGCCAAAGTAGCGGCAGCATTGAACTCGACCTAACCGTACCGTCTAGTTGTGGCAATGGTAGTTGTGATGGCGGAGAAACTTGCACCACCTGCGCTACTGATTGTGGTAGCTGTACTGGTGGTGGAGATCCGCCTCTACCGACCGATACCACAGCTCCGGTAATTAGTAATGTTGCAACTAGTAATATTACAACTAATAGTGCCACCGCTACCTGGACAGCCACCGACAATTCGGCTTTAAGTGGTTGCACCTTTATTTACGGTGATAATCTAGGTAGTTCGGCTACCCCAGTAAATAACGCTGGTAACTTTACAGTAAGCCTGGTCAACTTGATTGCCAACACAGTTTATAATTTTCGAATTACCTGTACGGACGCTAGTGCTAACAGCGCTGTAAATAATAGTAGTTTTCAGACCTTAGCCACAACTGATACCACCGCCCCGATTATTACCAACATCTTCGCTACCCCCAGTCTGAATGGTGGGGTCATAACTTGGGACACAAATGAATCCTCGGATAGCCAAGTGGATTATGGCTTAACGACCGGTTATGGACAGAGTGTCAGTGATGTAAGTTTTTTGCTCAATCACAGCCTTAATATTTCCGGTCTTTTGCCCGGAACATTATATAATTACCGAGTGTTGAGTGCTGATGCTAGCGGTAACCGTGCCAATTCAACCAACCAAACGTTTACTACTTTAAGCGACACTGTACCGCCGGCTGAGGTGGGTAACTATGCTCTCACCACAACTACAAATTCCATTATTTTAAATTGGTCTAATCCGACAGATAATGATTTTTCGAAAGTTATTTTACTTCGTAAAATTGGTGGCCGATCAAATAATCCCAATGACGGCACAGTTATTTACGAAGGTGCTAATACCACCAAAACCGACTCTAATATTCAGTTTAATATTACCTATTTTTATACCATATTTACCTTCGACACCTCGAATAACGACAGTAATGGCATATTTTTGTCTGGCAAGATTATTCCCCCACCAAACCTAGAGATTTGTACTAATGGTGTCGATGACGATGAGGATACAAAAATAGATTGTGCCGACTCCGATTGTGTTGCCGCTCCTAACTGCGTTAGCCAAGATGAAGTTTGTAATAATGGAATTGACGATGACCGAGATAACAAGATTGATTGTGCCGACTCTGATTGTGTTAATCACGCCAGCTGTCGCGAACCGGTTCCGGAGGTGTGTAATAATTCTATTGATGACGACGGTGATACAAAAATAGACTGCGCTGATTCCGACTGTATTCCTTCCAGTTTTTGTACTCCAGCTGCCACTGAAGTGTGTAATAATGGTGTTGACGACGATGGAGACGGGCACACTGACTGCGCTGACAGTAATTGTAGTGGTTATCCGGGTTGTAGTACTGATCAAGGAGCAAACGCAGTTTGTAGTAATGGACAAGATGATGATGGCGACGCTAAAATTGATTATCCCAGTGATCCGGGTTGTGTTTCTTCGGACGACACTGACGAATACAACCCACCGGATGAGAATTTACCATCTGATTTAAAAATCGATTTATCCTCGCTGCAATTTTTTGGCGGGCTTCGTAATATCTCTTTGCCATTTAATGGTAAAACTATAACAAGTTTGGCTAATTCGCGCGCCACTCTCAAAGTTAGTACTCAAAAATTAACTACCCATCCAGAGAAGATGACTTTTTATACCGCTTCTACTAAATACGAGTTGGCCTTGGAAGACAACAATTTTTATGTTGTTGATTTTACTTTCCCAAAAACCGGGCATCATGATTCTTACCTTGAGTTAAATTACGGCGCTGGCCAAACCGACTCTTTATCGTTGACATTAAATAGTCTGCCTTCTGGTTTAATTACTGGGGAAAACGGTGTGCCAATGGTCGGCGCCGGTGTTTTAATAAACCCTCGCGGTAACGGTGGGCTAGCCGCTGAAAGTTATGGCCAAAATAGCCGTATTTTTACTGATGTAAACGGCCTTTATGGTTGGGTTATGCCCAATGGTTTTTACGAGCTTAAAATTTCCAAAGAGGGTTATTACGAAGAGACAAAAGTCGTAAGAGTTTACACAAATGTCGTAAACGAAAATGTTTCTTTGGTGTTAAAACCAGAGAAACTGGAGGATGTTATAGATCCTGACGCGCCGATAACAGAAAATATTTCTAATGTTGCTAAGAATATTGGGGAAAAAAGTAGGGCGAGCCTAAAAAGAGGTATAAAATCGGCAGAGAATCTGGTCAAAGATGTCGAGCGCGCCAAAGACGACCCGCTAGTCGAAAAAACTACCCGTGAAGTAGTGGTGCCTGGAGCGACAGCGGTCGTAGCGGTTGGTGCCGTACCACTAATTTCCTGGGGAAGCATTTGGCCTCTTCTTCGTTTTATATTTTTTCAACCAACATTATTATTGGGGCGGAAAAAACGTCAAGCTTGGGGTACGGTTTATAACTCCCTCAATAAATTACCCTTGGATTTAGTTATCGTGCGCCTCATTGAAGCAAAAACTAACAAAGTTTTACAGACTAAGGTCACAGATAAACAGGGTCGTTTTATCTTTTGGGTTGACCCCGGTGAGTATTTGATTGAAGCACAAAAAGGATCGATGAAATTCCCATCTGCACTCCTTGCTGGTTTCAAAGA
Source organism: uncultured Gammaproteobacteria bacterium (assembly GCA_964604585.1). Taxonomy (GTDB): domain Bacteria; phylum Patescibacteriota; class Patescibacteriia; order Magasanikbacterales; family GWA2-37-8; genus DATDYA01. The sequence continues at coordinate 553 of CAZRZQ010000045.1, read as the reverse complement.
AGATGGCCGCCGAGTAGACATATATCATGGGGAAAGGATTTTTGTGACACAAGAAGAAGCTAATGTTGCCCCCAACATTCCCCTTGATCCAGTTGGGGCTGTCAAAACACCGGCTCGTCTAAAGCTAGAGCGGATCGGGCGGGCGGTCCAAAATGTCTTGGCCTGGCTTGGTTTAATAGTTACAGCCGTTTCTTTGTATATTGCCCCTGTTTGGTATATGTGGTTATTGCTTATAGTGCATTTTGTATTGTTTGTCTTGTTTAAAAGATTGGCTGTGCCACCACGACCAAAAAATTGGGGCATGGTATCTGATGAAAACAACAAAGGACCATTGCGACAAGTGGTGGCGCGACTTTTTAGTGCCCAATTTAACAAGCTTGTTGCGACTGAAGTCACCGACCGCAAGGGGCGTTATAATTTCTTAGTTGGTGATGGTGAATACTATGTTACTTATGATAAACCAAAGTATTATCAGCACAAAACCGAGGTGATTGATACGGGCAAAGAAGAAGAAAAAATATTGGCAAAAAATATTAGTTTAAAAAAGAAAACC
>CAZRZQ010000044.1:0-8231 GCA_964604585.1 uncultured Gammaproteobacteria bacterium | reverse complement strand
GATGCCTTTGGTTTGCCCACGGAAAACTTTGCGATTAAAACTGGTCGTCCGCCCAAAGAGGTAACGGAGGAAAACGTCGCCACTTTTACGCGGCAACTAAAAATGCTTGGTTATTCTTTAGATTGGTCCCGTGTCGTCGACACAACTGATCCTAAATATTACAAATGGACCCAGTGGATCTTTTTACAATTGTTTAAACATGGTTTAGCCTACAAAAAAGCGATGCCCATCAACTGGTGCCCAGGTTGTAAGATTGGTCTAGCCAACGAGGAAGTGGTAGACGGTAAATGTGAACGTTGCGGAACACCGGTTGAGCGACGCAACAAAGAACAATGGATGCTCGCAATAACCAAATATGCCGACAAACTTCTTGAAGGTTTAAAAGAAGTAGATTATATCGAGCGAGCTAAAGTGCAACAAGAAAATTGGATTGGTCGGAGTGAGGGCGCTTTAGTAAAATTTGCGGTTAACGGGAAAGAAATTAAAGAACTTGAAGTCTTTACTACTCGTCCAGATACCTTGTTCGGTGCGACTTATATGGTAATTGCCCCAGAACATGAGCTGATAGCCAAAGAACAAGAGGCGGTTTCTAACTACACCGAAGTAGAAAAATATTTAAATGAGGCCAAAAGCAAATCCGATCTTGAGCGTACGGATCTCGCCAAAGAAAAAACTGGTGTTGAACTTAAAGGATTAAAGGCGATCAATCCAGTTAACAACGAGGAACTCCCAATTTTTGTTGCGGATTATGTCCTTTCCAGTTACGGCACTGGTGCTATAATGGCTGTGCCAGCCCACGATGAAAGAGATGGCGAGTTTGCTAAAAAGTTTAATTTACCGGTCAAAGAAGTGGTCGCTAAAAAGTTTAATGAACGTCTTGACAATCCGGTCCGTCGCGATGGTGTTGTGGCTGTATTAGTAAACGAAGAAAACAAAGTCTTAGTTCTTTGCGATTACGCTAATGAAGGTCGTGATGTATACCGTATACCGGGTGGGGGATATGAGCCGGGTGAAGATGATATAACGGCGCTTAGCCGAGAAATAAGAGAAGAGTCGGGCTATGTTAATTTTGAAATTAAAGATTATCTCGGACAGGTCGAGGCTAATTACTTTACCCGTTTCAAAGGGGAGAATCGCCATAAGTTTCAGAAAGGTTACTTAGTAAGATTGAAGGACGGAGGACAGGTAGAATTAAGCGATGAAGACAAAGGAACCTTCCGTGCCGAATGGTTAGCTCCAGAAGAGGCCCTAAAGAAGTTCACTTTAAATACTCCCTCTTGGGGAGAAGAGGAATTTATCCGAAGAGTCGTGGATATTAAGGAACGTTGTTTCAGTGGCGATGGGACCGCTGTAAATTCAGATTTTTTAAATGGGCTTTCCACCCTCGAAGCTAAAGAAAAAATTATTACCTGGCTCGAAGAAAAAGGACTGGGTCGCCGTGAAGTGCAGTACAAACTTCGCGACTGGGTGTTTTCCCGTCAACGTTACTGGGGTGAGCCAATCCCACTAGTTAATTGTACAAAATGCGGTTGGGTGCCATTAAAAGAAGAAGATTTGCCTTTAGTTTTGCCAGAGGTTGAACGTTATGAGCCAACTGACACCGGAGAATCGCCTCTCGCTGCCATAGAAGATTGGGTTAAAACTACTTGCCCGAACTGTGGCGGTGAAGCGAGACGTGAAACTGACACTATGCCGAACTGGGCGGGATCGAGTTGGTACTTCTTAAGATATTGCGATCCAACCAATGAACAAGAATTTTGTTCAATGGAAAAACTAAAATATTGGATGCCAGTGGATTGGTATAATGGCGGTATGGAGCATACCGTTTTACACCTGTTGTACTCGCGTTTTTGGAATCAATTTTTGTTTGACATTGGCGTTGTCCCAGCCAAAGAACCCTACCAAAAACGTACTTCACACGGCATGATCCTCGCCAAAGGTGGAGAAAAGATGAGTAAGTCTAAAGGTAATGTTGTTAATCCAGATGAAATGGTAGAACAATTTGGTACTGATGCTCTTCGAACATACATTATGTTCATGGGCCCCTTTGACCAAGCCGTTGAGTGGGATACTAATGGTCTCATCGGTGTCCGGCGTTTTCTCGATCGGGTGTACGCCCTGAAAGAGAAAATCAAAGAAAATGGCGATGATTCTTTTATTACTCTATTGCACCAGACCATTAAAAAAGTCACGGAGGACATCGACGAAATGCGGTTTAATACGGCTATCGCTAAATTAATGGAATTAACTAACGAGATGGTTAAGGCCGAAGCAATTGGCAAAAATGAATGGGAAATTTTCTTAAAGTTACTATCTCCTTTCGCACCGCATTTAGTTGAAGAATTGTGGAGCGAACTTGGTCACGATAAAACAATTTCTTATGAAAAATGGCCAGTTTACAATCCAGAACTAGCGGTCGACAAAGTAATTACTCTAGCCGTTCAAATTAACGGGAAATTACGAGACACCTTAGTGGTTGTGCCAGAAATATCTGAAGAAGAAGCTAAACAAAAGGCTCTCCAAAGTGAAAAGATTCAAAAATGGTTAGAAGGGAAAGAGCCGAAAAAAGTTATTTATGTTAAAGGTAAGCTCGTAAGTATCGTCGTCTAAAATTATGCTGAAGGAGGGGGTGGTTAAAATTAGTAATTCTAAAAGCAGAACATTTTTATTGTTCTGTTTTTCTTTTATTTTTGGTATCGCCATTGCTTCGGGAGTAAATGTTGGTCGACAGTATTTATTTTATGCCGGGCTTATTTGTATTATTTTCGCACTGCTAACCATATATTATTTTCATTCCCCAAAGTATCGCCTGTACGCTTTTGCTTTATTACTCGTATCTCTCGGAATTTTTCGTTTTATTTTCAGTCAACCAAATATTTCCGAAAACCACATTGCCTACTACAATAACCAAAAGTTAAGCCTGGTTGGTAAGATAGTTGAAGAGCCGGAGTATAAGCTTACAGATAGTGTTTATGTCGTCGAGGCGGTAGAAATTTCGAAGTGGAAAAAAGTTGTACAAGGGAGGATCTTGGTGCGTGCCGCAATTCATCCCGAGTACCAGTATGGCGATGTCATAAACCTTTACTGCAAGTTGCAAGAACCAGAGAATAGTGAAGAATTTAATTATGCCAACTACCTAGCCAGACAAAAGATTTATTCTCTTTGTTATTACCCCCAAATAGATAAAATTAAAGGTGGGGAGGGGAATGTATTAAAATCTGCTATTTTGACTTGGAAAAGATCCTTGGGTAACAAGGTAAACGATCTCTGGCCAGAACCGGAATCTAGCCTGATGGCCGGTTTGTTGTATGGCGCGAGAAGTGGTTTTACCAAGGAACTGTCAGATAGCTTTAGTAAAGTTGGTATTACCCATATTGTTGCCGTCTCTGGCTACAACATTAGTATCGTGGCCACTTTCCTTATGACTTTGTTTATCGCCATCGGTCTTTACCGACGGCAAGCCTTTTGGTTCGCGGTTATTGGTATAATACTTTTTGTAATATTTACTGGTGCGTCTGCTTCAGTCGTCCGAGCGGGAGTAATGGGCGTCTTAGTATTATTGGCTAACCAACTGGGCAGGTTATCTCGCATCGGTAATGTCTTAGTTTTTACTGCTGCCCTAATGTTATTATTCAATCCCTGGATATTACTTTGGGACGCTGGGTTTCAATTATCTTTTCTAGCTACAATAGGCCTGGTATATATTGGCCCAATCTTACAAGAGAAGATTATAAATAAAAAAGTATTTTCTAAAATATCTTCCCACACTTGGTTTAGGACAATAAGCGAAATATTCATTTCCACCTTAGCCGCAATTATTTCGACCTTACCCCTAATCCTATTTCAGTTCGGCCGTCTTTCGATTGTCGCCCCAATCGCGAATATTTTAGTTCTCTGGTTAATCCCTTGGCTCATGATGCTTGGATTTGTGAGTGTCGTCTTGTCTTACCTATACTTCCCACTCGGACAATTAATCGCTTGGATAGCTGGAATAGGATTAAAATACATTGTATTTATTACGGAATACTTTGGTAGTAAAAATTGGTCAGCTGTACCAATACAAATTAATCTTACAATTCTAATTTTTTCCTACACGATACTAACTTATTACGTCATCCGATTCCACAAAAACAAAAATCCATTCGCCTAGGCGAATGGATAATATGTGTTCCGCTTACACGCTTCTCGGTACTCTAGAAAATACATCGCATATATTCTCTAGGGCACGACCGAGAAGCGGAGGTACCCTCTTAATCTAACAATCTGTAGACCAGGTAATAGGCCGCTCCCCCCGCGGCCATTGCTCCCAGAGATTCCCCAATTCCTGGGGAATGTGGTGCGGTTTCCAGGCCGCACAATTGGGCCATCACGCCGAAATATCCAACGGTCGCAATGGCCAAAGCCACCCACCCTAGGAACACTAGGGTGTATGCTGCCCCCAGCGAGAGGGGCCTGTTTTCTTCCATTTCCCCTCCCTTAGTTGACGATGAGGAGAATATAGTTGATATAAATTAATTTGTCAACGATTTTTTAATAAGGTAGAATACGTTGGTATGCCTAAAACTAAAGTAAAAATAATGGCCTCGGCCCCGGGATATGACCTGGCGGCGCTTGGTTACGACAAAAAAGAGGGTTATTTAAATAGCTTTGAACAAGGCCAAGTCTTGCCGATGCTCGGAGATTTGGTTGGTAAGAAGGTTTTAGACATCGGGGCAGGTACTGGACGCCTAGCTATTGAACTTGCTCGTCTTGGTGCAGAAGTAACGGCTCTGGATGTTTCTCCTAGTATGCTTCGGGTATTGGATCAAAAAGCTCGGAAAGCTGGTGTAAAGATTAATACCGTCGTCGGTGACGCGGAAAGTTTAGACTTTCCTAATAATTCTTTCGATTGGGTCGTCTCTGCTTTTGTTATCGTGCACATGAAAGATCCTAAGTATTTTTTTATCGAGGCGTATCGGGTGCTAAAGGATGGGGGAAAGCTATTGGCTACAAATATTAACCAAAAAGAACCACCAGATGTTAAAACTCCGGACGGGATTATTAAAATCGAGTCGTATTACCACCGGCCAGAGAAAATTAAAGAAGAGTTAGAAGAATTAGCTTTTGGTATTGACTCAGAGCGAATGATTAAAGAAAAAGAGGTTTGGATTAACCAAATAATTGTCGCAAAAAAATGATGGAGGCGAAATACAAACTTTTAATTGCCGTTGGAATACTGGTCGCGATTGCGACTGGTATTTTAGTATATATTTATATTTTATCTTCTCGTCATGAGTTTAAAATTACTTTTTTTGACGTTGGCCAAGGTGACGCCGCTTTAATTGAATTTGAAACCGGCGAACAAATGTTGGTGGATTGTGGTAAGGACAAAAAGATTTTGTCTAAGCTCGGTAAAGCTTTGCCATTTTATGATCGAGAAATCGACTACCTATTAATTACTCACTACGATAGTGACCACTATGGCGGTTGTACAGATGTTTTGCGCCGGTACAAAATTAAAAAAATAGTAGACAATGGACTAAAGAAAAAAGGCGATCCATACTTTATTGACTTTGACCATTACCTCCAAAACGAGAAAGCCGAATACATTTCGGGTAAAGCCGGGTTAACCTGGCAGATTGGGCAAGAGTCAATTCAGTTTTTTTCTCCAAGTGAAGATTATGGTATGGATCCAAGTGATCACAATGAACATTCGCTAGTTTTCAAACTAACCAAAGGAGATAAAGACTGGCTGTTTATGGGGGATGCCGGAATCCCTTTGGAGAAAAAGATTATGGAAAAATATTGCGGCGAAGGGGTGTTCTGTCCTTTACGAGACGTCGAAGTATTAAAAGCTGGCCATCACGGTAGTGACACTTCTTCAGGCGAAGAATTCTTGGAATTAATACTACCAAAGGAAACGGTTATTTCCGTTGGTAAAAATTCTTTTGGTCATCCGTCACTCAGGGTCCTGCGAAAGTTAGAAAGAGTGGGGACAAAAGTTTTGCGAACCGATCTCGACCGTGATATAATATATCAGTAAGTCAGAAATCGAAAAAAATGAAAAGATTATTATTTTTGGTCAGTGGTATATTTATAACAACTCTTTTAACCTTCCCCTCCATCGCCCAAGGGGAAGATTTTGTCGATTCTGACGGCGATGGTTTAACCGATGTGGAAGAACAAGGAGTCTATCATACTGATCCGGTTAACACCGATACGGACGGTGATGGATATTCGGATGGTGAAGAAATAGCTCACGGTTACTCTCCTTTGCATGGAAACAGTTTGAAGCTTGTCAGGGCGGACACGGACAGCGATGGTTTAAATGATGATTTAGAAATAAAGCTTAAAACTGATTTAACCAATCAAGACACTGATTTGGACGGCCGGGAAGACGGTGAAGAAGTGTATAGTGGTTTTAACCCGCTCAAAGGTGACGGTGACGATTCTTTGCCACGCCGGGTAGAAGTAGACATTTCTCGCCAATTAACATACTATTTTTTAAATAATGTAAAAATCGCAAGCATCCCCGTTTCAACTGGTGTACGCGGCATGGATACTCCGAAAGGAGAATACGAGATAATCCGTAAACTACCAACGCATCTTTATGCTGGTCGAGGCTATTATCTCCCCAATGTAAAATGGAACATGGAATTTAAGCGTGGGTATTATCTCCACGGTGCTTATTGGCACAACCAGTTTGGCGTTCGCCCTATGAGTCATGGCTGTGTTAACATTGGCTATGCCAATGCTGAAAAGTTATATAAGTTTACCCGCGTTGGAGATAAAGTGGTGGTTTACGGCAAAACCCCAGTTAGAATTGTGTCTCTGCCTTGACAGTTTAAGTTGGCCGTGATATCATATTCCCATGATCGGCGCTTCCACAAGAAGTCGCCTTTTTACTAAGTAATGTTTAATTAAAAATTTCTATGTCAGAAATTACTAAAGCGATTCAAGCTTTATGTGACGAAAAAGGGTTGTCGTATGAGGCGGTTTTAGAAACTATTGAATCAGCCTTGGCCGCTGCTTTCCGTAAGGATTTCGGCAACAAACAACAGAATATTAAAGTGAAGTTTGACCCGGATACTGGCAATATGCAAGCCTGGGATGTTAAAACAGTCGTTCCCGACATTGAGGAAGAGGCTTTGTTAGTTGCCCAAGAAGAATTAGCCGTCCGCCGCGAGAAAGCTCGAGAAGAAGATCGTGAGTTAACCGAGGAAGAAACCGCTGATCTTCCACGCTTTAATCCAAAAACTGAAATTATGATCGGGGAGGCCAAGAAGGTAGAGAAGAAGGCCGTCTTAGGAGATGTTTTAGAGATTCCTCTAGAAATACCCGGAACTTTTGGCCGCATGGCTGCCCAAACCGCGAAGCAGGTTATTATCCAAAAAATTCGTGAAGCGGAACGCGGCATGGTTTTTGAAGATTTCAAACAACATGAAAAACAAATCGTCGTTGGTACGATCCAACGCGTTGAAGGACGCAAGGTTTTGGTTGACATTGGTAAGGTCACCGCTGTCCTGCCTTCTGGCGAACAAATCCGTCGTGAAACTTATCGTCCGGGTAGCCGCATGAAGTTTTATGTCGTCTCCGTTGAAATGACCAGTCGTGGGCCGGAGATAATTTTATCTCGAGGCAGTAAAGAAATGGTCAAAGAAGTTTTCCGCCAGGAAATTCCCGAAGTTGAAGATGGTGTAATTGAAATTAAAGGTGTAGCGAGAGACGCCGGTTACCGTTCTAAAGTGTCTGTTTATACTAAAGACGAGAATTTAGACCCAATCGGGTCATGTATTGGTCAGCGTGGTAGCCGTATTAATACGATTATTGAAGAGTTGGGTGGAGAAAAAGTAGATGTCATCCAATACAACGATAAAGCCGAACAATATATTGCTCATTCACTCTCTCCAGCCAAGGTTTTGCGTGTTGAGCTAAACGAGTCAGAAGAAAGCGCCGATGTTTATGTTGCTGCTGATCAGTTTTCACTCGCGATTGGCCGTTCTGGCCAAAATGTTCGTTTAGCTTCCGAACTTACTGGTTGGAGACTAAATGTTAAAGAAGAGGGAGGGGGACAAGTGGTTTCTAGTGAAGAATTAGTTGAAGAAGCCCCCACCAAAGAAGAGGTGGCGGAGTAACTTTAATTTTTTTCACCTAACCACAATTTATGATTTCTTCCTTTTTTCACGCTATTCTCTACCAGCCATTGTATAACCTAATGGTTGGTCTCTATAACATTTTACCTGGTCATGATA
>CAZRZQ010000043.1:0-8398 GCA_964604585.1 uncultured Gammaproteobacteria bacterium | reverse complement strand
AAAAGATTATTATAAACAATAAGAATAGTTGGGTGAGGGGAGAAAGTAAGTTTAAAAATTGTTCCGGGTTGGGCGCGTCGAGATACCGCAAAAAAAGCGCTAGGTATAGAGCAATATAGAGGAAGACTAGGTCTCCCAACATGACCGTTAGCTGGCGTAGGCGATACATATACCTGTTCGTTTTTTTAAATTTGTTGTATAATAACTGAATATGTTAAGATTTTACCTTAAAAACATGAAAAAAGCAATTACCTCCGTGGTTTTGGCCGCCATTTTATTTTTACCATTCAGCGCGTTGGCTAAGGTGCCAAATGATACCAGTTATTCTTATCAATCTCCTTTTTGGAATAGTATTAATGCCCCACTGGCTTGGGACTATACTACTGGCTCAAACGAAGTAGTGGTTGCGATTATCGACAGTGGTGCTGACGTCATGAACCCCGACTTACAGGCTAATATCTGGCAGAATCCGCGTGAGGTAGCAAGTAATGGGGTTGACGATGATAATAATGGTTATGTTGATGATATAAATGGTTGGAATTTCGTTGAAAACAATGCGGATATCCGTAATGCAGTACTAAACAGCAATACAGATGAAGAGGCAGTAAATCACGGGTCTCTTGTGGCTGGACTCATTGGGGAGGTCGGCAACAACGGCCGAAGTGGTACTGGGATGAACTGGCAGGTTAAATTAATGCCCCTTCGCGCGATTAACAATCTTGGTTCTGGGTCATATACAGATATTGATCAGGCGGTAAATTATGCGGTTCGAAATGGGGCGAGGGTAATTAGTATGAGTTTTGTGGGAGAAGAAAATGATCCTGTACTTCGTGCCAGTCTTTACAGCGCTTACCAAAAAGGGATTGTTATCGTGGCGGCCGCAGGGAATAACCGTCAGGTTGGTACTGGTAATACTACTAATTACCCATATTATCCACTTTGTTATGATTCGAATGATTCAGAAAACTGGATTTTAGGGGTTACTTCAGTTGATTTAAACAACCGTCTAAGTAGTTTTGGTAATTATGGTCGTTGCGTGGATATTGCGGCGCCCGGTGAGTATATTTATAGCACTGAGCACTATTTACCTGAGCAAGGGTACGCACAAGAATTTGGTGGTGCCTGGCAAGGGACATCGTTTGCTACGCCGATCGTCGCCGGCACAGCGGCACTTTTGAAGGCCCTTCGCCCGACCTGGAAAGCTGAACAAATTATTAGTAATATTTTACAAAATGCCGAGAATGTTGACTCTTTAAACCCGTCTTTTACCGGACAACTGGGTTACGGAAAATTAAACGCCGGTGCGTCAGTTCAGAAAGCGGCGGAAGAATTAATAACTAAAAAGCCCGCTATTTTGGTAGAACGAAGCGGGACGTTGAATTATTTGAAAGATAACAGTTTGTTTGCTTATGATACGGCAACCGCGGCTTCGACATTTTTAGCTCGGGTACAAGATGGTAAACTAACCAGCTGGACTGATACCGCTTCGGATGGCTGGGCTCTTCTGGTTTACCGAGCGCCGTATTATTTTATACAACTCAGAGATAGCGCCGGAGACTTCATAAACGAGTTTGCGGTCGGAGATGTTGAAGCTTTGAAAAAGAAACAAGTTAATATTACGAAAATTGGACAGGGGATCGTTGACGGTGAAGAACGATTGGTCGTAACGGAAAATAAGAAAACATCCACTGATGTTGTGGTGTATAATTTACAAGGAGAAGAAGTAAATCGTTTCGCGATTAATAGCAAATTGAATAATTGGAGCGTTTATAATAATTATTTAGCGACTGCCCATTTTAAAAATACTACTACCTTAGTTTTACGATTATATAATTTAGATGGAACGTTTCTTAAGGAGAAAACAATTCTTAAGGTCTACGGTTTAGACGATTTAGACCTGGGATCGCTTTGGGGTGGAGAAGATCCACAGATTATAGTTTTGGTCCGTAAAAGTCGGGAACGGAGCAAGCTCGAGCGAACGATAGTAGATATTATGTCAGGTAGTACTTTGGTACGTGCTGTAAAAAATCCGGGAATTAAAACACATTGGTATTTATTTTTGACCGACTTTGATGGGGATGGCCGTGAAGATTATTTAACTTACCGCCTGACTGGCGGTAACTATGAATTTTTAACTGGTAAGGGGCAGGCTTTGGCTACCTGGGCTCTGCCGAAGTTTTAGCTAGCTAAACAGTTGCTAACCAGAGAGGATGGTGGTATAATAGTGGTATTAAAAAACCACTATTTTTTAAGTTGTTTATTGTATGGATACCCCAATTTTTGAGAAGAAAAATGTTTTGGTAACTGGAGGCGCTGGCTTCATTGGTTCTCACTTGTGCGAGAGACTGTTAAAAGAAGCAAAAGTAATTTGCTTGGATGATTTTTCCAACTCCAACCCACAAAACATCAACCACCTTTTGCAGTATCCAGATTTTGAATTTATTAAATACGATGTTAACCAACCGATTGACCTCGATCAGTTTGAAGAATTGAACAAATTTAAAGTTAAATTTCAAGGGATCCAAGAAATATATCATTTGGCTTGTCCAACTAGCCCGAAGGATTTTGAGAAGTTAAAATTAAAGTCTTTGTGGGCTAATTCACAGGCGATGATCAATACTCTCGATCTCGCGGTAAAATACAAGGCCAAGTATGTCTTTACGTCTAGTTCAGTAGTATACGGTGAAGCAACTGAAACTAAAGAAGTGTTTAAAGAGGAAGAAGAGGGGATCGTCGACCATCTGTCTCCGCGTGCTTGTTACGATGAAGGTAAGCGTTTCGCCGAAACCTGTGTTGAAACTTATCGCCAGGTACATGGGGTAGACGCAAAAATTGCTCGTGTTTTTACCACCTACGGCCCTCGTATGAGATTATTCGAAGGTCAGCTGATTCCTGATTTCGTAATTAGTGCTCTTGAGGAAAAAGATCTAGTAATCTATGGTGATGAAAGTTTTTCATATGCCTTATGTTACGTTTCTGACCTAGTTGACGGGCTAGTACGACTGATGAATACCGGGCCAGAGGTAAAATTGGTTAACATGGGGAACGATGACATGGTTAAAATGGCGGATGTTGCGAAAAAAATAATCGAAATGACTGATTCAAAATCTAAATTGAAGTTTGAAGATCCTCTGTTATTCTTAACCCGTAAAGGCGCGCCAGATTTGCATTATGCGAAAGAAACTTTGGGTTGGTTGCCTTTGGTTAGACTAGAGGATGGTTTACGTAAGACTATTGATTACGTTATTGCCAATAAGGAAGCCTTATTATTTGGTAATCATAATTAAAATGTTGTTTGTCATTGTCCCGGCATATAATGAAGAAAAGAATATTGGCCGCGTTATTAGCGGCCTTTTTGAACATGGTTACCATAATGTCGTTGTTGTGGATGATGGGTCAGAGGATAATACAGGTGAGGTGGCTAGCTCTTTGGGTGCTCGGGTTATAACCCACCCGGTTAATCGTGGGCAGGGGGCAGCTCTTCAGACCGGGCATGAATATGTTATGAATCAAGGGGCAGAAATAGTCGTGCATTTTGATGGTGATGGCCAGTTTAATCCTTTAGACGTTGCACCGGCAGTCGAAGCAATTAAAAGCGGGGATTATGATGTGATTTTGGGATCTAAATTACTAGACGATCGTTCACAAATACCTTGGACTAAAAGGCATATTATTATACCCTTGGCTCGGCTTTTTAATCGTTTATTTACGGGAGTAAAATTATCCGATGTTCACAATGGCTTCCGGGTTTTGAACCGGAAGGCTCTGGAAAAAATCGAAATTACCAATAGTGGTATGGCGCATAATACTGAAATTGTACATAAGCTTAAAAAGCATGGTTTGAAATTCAAAGAGTATCCGGTGGAAGTAACTTACCATGAATATGGTCTAGGGCCACGGGGCGGATTACAAATAGTGTATGATCTTTTAGTTTCAAAAATAATAAAATAGTTTGTATGCTAATCCAATATTTATTAGTTTTAATTTTTTTTTACGGTTTGTCCCGTTCAATTGTTAAATTCAATAAGAAAGAGCTGTCCAAAACTAATTTAACGGTTTGGATTATTTTGTGGTTAGTAGGCATTGTGGTTGTGCTAATCCCTGACATTACTTTTTCCATCGCTCGGGTGTTCGGTGTTGGTCGGGGTGCGGACTTGGTAATTTATATATCCCTCGCCATACTATTCTTGGTGGTGTTTCGTTTGGTTACTAAAACCGAGAAATTAGAACGGGATATTACAAAGTTAAGCCGCAATATCGCTTTAGAAAAAGTTATTAAAAAGTAAATGTGAAGATCGCTCATGTAGTAGGCACTTTTCCACCTCATTATGGCGGAATGGGAAGCGTAGCCTTTGAAGAGGCCAAAAGATTAGGCGATTTAGGCCATGAAGTTACGGTATTTACCATGCAGTACCCAGATTTTGTTTACCAAAAATATGATTGGCCGTTTCGGGTGGTAAGAATAAAGCCGGTGGTAAAGCTCGGTGACGCCGGGCTCGTGCCGCAACTCCTTAAAGAAATTAAGGGGTTTGATCTAGTACACCTGCACTATCCTTTTTTTGGGGGAGCGGAAATGATTTGGTTTTCTAAGTTGTTTAACCAAGAGAAATACGTTGTTACCTACCACATGGATGCTAAGCCCGACACCTTTTTTAAGAAGGTTATTCAGATTAAATATAATTTTTTTTATAGCCGCGCTATTTTTAACAACGCGGAAAAGATAGTGGTAGTCGATGAGAATTTTTATGAATCATCTTATTTAAAAAACCGGATAAGTAAATCAGTCGAAGTGCTTTGGAACGGTGTGGACGAGAGAGTGTTCCGCCCCTTGTTGCACGTAAAAGAAGCACTAAAACACAACAAAACCCTTTTATTTGTGGGTAACCTGCTAACGGTTAAGCGTCTTGACCTACTCATCCAAGTATTAAAGGATTTGCCACCGGAATTCGTATTAGTGGTCGTAGGGGATGGCTACGCAGTGGGTGATTACAAAAAACAAGTTGAATTACTAGGCCTTGAGGACCGAGTGCGATTTGTCGGGGCGATCGAGGACAAAGAGACTTTGAATGATTACTATAATTCAGCCGATTGTACGATTATACCTTCGGGAGACACAGAATCTTTTTCCCTAGTTGCTTTAGAATCTCTTTCAGCCGGAACCCCAGTAATTGCCAGCGATTTACCAGGAACAAGAGGCCGGATTGTTAGTGGGGAGGACGGTTTGTTATTTAAACCGATGGATATAAAAGATTTAAAACAAAAAATCGAGGATTATTTTTCAATGAGTGTCGAGGATCGGAAAAAAATGGGCGAAGCGGGCAGAAAGAAAATTTTGGAAAATTATACTTGGGACAGGCATATTGAAAAATTGCTTGAAATTTATCGATCGGTTTGGTAGTAATATATTAATGTATGGTTAAAGCGTTGCATATAATCCCGGGAGCACTCGATTATTTTGACGATATCCGCAAAGAAGCCTTGCGTTTAACCGATGCTCTTTCTGAAGTAAAAGGTTTGGAGGTTGAGTATGTGGTTTTGGAATACGGTTTACCGAAAGCTGGGCACGGATCATTTGAAGAGAGAACAACCGGTCGGGTTCACGAGGGCGATGGCACTTTTAAGGAAACGGTCGCGTCACTGGATAATTATGACTTGGTTCATTTACATACCCCTTTTTTGGGTGGGGCCAAACTACTGTTAAAATACTATAATGAAAAGAAAAACCCGCCGCCCTTAGTAATAACCTATTACCGGGATGTAAAAATAACGGATTTACTAAGTTATTATATCCGGTGGTATAATCGGCGGTATCTGGGAGGGTTAATGGAGAAGGCGAGCCATATTTTAGTTCGTGGTACAGCCGGTGAATTTAAGGAGTTACCAAGCGGACAAAACATAGTGGATAAGTATGAATTTGTGGGTGAAATTTCGCTTAATGAAGAGGAATTTGTCGAAAAGAATATTTTAGTGTATAATAATTTGGCAATTAATTAATTTTAATATATCTTAACGCAGTATGTCAGACAAAAAGACATTCTTTGAAAGCCTGGAGCCCAAGAGCGCCCTCATCGTGGGTGTGGTGGCTGGTTTTTTGGTTCTCGGAACCATTGGTTTTTTGGTCACACTTGGAATTTTGTTAGGGGGAAAAGGCGGAAGCACAGACGATAATTTAGCTGTAAATACTAATACACCAGTGGCTAATGCTAACCAACCGGCACCAGTAACACCTAATGTCCCAAAAGCGGAGAAGCCAAAGGTGGAGCTTTTTGTGATGAGCTACTGCCCGTATGGCTTACAGATGGAAAAAGCTTATTTACCTGCCTGGAGCCTGTTAAAAGACAAGGCCGACATAAGTTTAAAATTCGTTTCTTACGCCATGCATGACTTGAAAGAAGTGGAAGAGAATACTAGACAATATTGTATTGGTAAAGAGCAGGGAGATAAATTAATTTCTTACCTAACTTGTTTTGCTGGCAAAGATGACACACCCGGTTGTTTGAAAGAAGCTAAGATTAATGAAAGTAAAATGAATTCTTGTGTTACCAAGGCTAATAGTGAGTTTGGTATTATGGAAAAGTACAATGACCAAGCCTCTTGGCTTTCTGGTCGTTACCCAATTTACCCAATTCACCAGGCGGAAAATGATCAGTATGGAGTGCAAGGTTCGCCAACGTTGGTAATCAACGGTCAGGAAGCTAATGTTTCCCGTACACCAGAAGCTGTAAAGCTTGCGATTTGCGCTGGCTTCGAGAATGCTCCTAAAGAATGTGAAACAGTTTTGAGTAACGCTTCCCCACAGCCGGGCTTTGGTACTGGTACTGCCGCCGCCGCTCCCGACCCAGCAGCTTGCGCGACTTAAACACTTGTGATAAAATAAGGTTAGTGTCTATACACTAACCTTATTTATTTTATATGGGTACATTTAAAAAAGGATTATTTGTTGGCGGCCTAGTAGGTGCCGCTCTCATGTGGTTAAACGCTACACCGAAGGGCAAAGAAATGCGAGCGAAAATTAAAGAACACTTGGACCCACTTTTTAATGAACTGAAAGGAAGCCTCATGAAACTAGAAGGGCCCACAAAAGAAATGTATGATGCACTAGTCGATCGAGCAGTGGAAGAATATGCTGCTAAAAAAGAAATGGCTCAAGATTTAAAAATGCATTTAGTTCGCGAGCTTAAGAAGAAATGGAAAGATATTGAATCCAATCTTGGTAAGTAAAACAAAAACCTCGGTTATACCGAGGTTTTTTTCATATCCACAGCTGTCAATTGTAGTTCACGGTTTCCGTTCCATTCATTGACATCAACGGAGAAGACCATGTCCACCTTGTCCCCAACATGGAGAGTATTTTTCCAGTCACTCGGATGTCGTTCCTTGTCGCCAAAGCCAAAGGCGATGGTTTTTTTAATGGTATGAGAATTGTGTTTAACCAGCAGCCTCAAGTGTTTGCCGTCTTGGCCAACCGGGTCGATACTTGTTACCGTTAAACCTTTGGCTAGGTATCTCGGTTCCTCATTAGCTTGGCCAAACGGCTCGAATTTCTGTAAGAGATCATAGAGTTTCCAGTTGACGTCTTCTAGATCAACTTCGGCATCGATAGTTATCGTTGGCTGGAGTTTCTCCGTGTCAACTAACTCCTCGGCTTTTTTAAGCAAAGTAGTTTTAAAGTCTTCTAGAATATCTGGAGATTTTAAAGAGAAGCCACAGGCTTGGGGGTGACCGCCATATTTTTCAAAAAATTGTGGAGCGGCCTGCATGTTTTTAATCAGGTTGAATTCTGGAATGCTACGGCCAGATCCAGTAATAACTCCTTCGTTTAAACCCATGACGATTGTTGGCCGGTAATATTCTTCTTTTAATTTGCCGGCGATTAAACCAAGGATTCCAGTCGACCAACCAACGCCCAAGATAAAAATGATGGAGTTTTTTTCTTGTTTAGTTTTTTTAATTTGTTCTCGTGCTTCGTTAACTAGATTCTCGGTAAGCTTTTGTCGGTCAAGATTATTTTGGTTTAGTTGAATTGCTAGGGCGCTAGCTTCTTTTTCGTCTTCGGCCACGAGAAGCATATAGGCGGTATTAGCATGATCCATACGGCCAGCGGCGTTAATGCGTGGAGCTAGCTGGAAGCTAATCGTTTCGGTTGTAAATTGGCCGCGTTTTGGTTTACCAAATTCATCGATCAAGCCGGCAATTTGCATTAATTTTCGTAAACCTAAATTACGAGATTTGTTTAAAACCGTAAGACCATAGCGGGTTAAGGTTCGTGATTCACCGAGCAAGGGAACCATGTCCCCAACAGTAGCGATGGCGACAAGATCCAGAAGCCACTTTTCATAACTTTCGTGCAGTTGGCCGTCCGGGAGAAATTCGTTGGTTTCGGCGTGTTTTTTTAATA
>CAZRZQ010000042.1:0-8400 GCA_964604585.1 uncultured Gammaproteobacteria bacterium | reverse complement strand
CATCGGTCTCCAAAACCGAGGTTCCGCGTTCGAGTCGCGGCGGGCCTGCATCGTAGTAAACTGGCCAAATCGGTCAGTTTTTAGTTTGACTGATAGAGGAAAAGGAGAGTAAAATATAGAAAATGCTGTTAATAAACTATTTTTTAATTAGTAATATGCCTAAAAACACCAAAGTCATGTTGTTGATCGCTTCAGTTTTATTATTAACCGGGGCTGGCTGTGGTGGTGATAACCCTTCGGGACAAAACACCAATTACGAAGAAGATGTTAAACCTTTAATTGAAACAACTGAAAAACCTAAGGTACGTGGTAGTTGTAATGTTATCGGAAGCAAAAGTACCTGTGTAGATTTTATTGGTTCGGTGTTTACGGAGGAGCGTATGAAACTGTCTTGTACCGAAGGCCAATTTTCCTTTGATGCTTGTCCGTATTCTGACCTGGGTGGTTGTCAGGCAACCCCAGGCACAATCTCCGAGAGCATTATTTGGTCTTATAGCCCTATTACAGTTGAAGAAGCCGGCTATCAAGCCAAGGCCTGTAACGCTATGAGTATTAGCAAATGGGTAAAGCCAGAAGATTTACTTAATCAGTAAATCCATATAAATAAAAAGTCCCCGATTGCTCGGGGATTTTGTTAGTACTTCTTCAGTGTTCTGTTCCGGAGGGCCTTAGTTGTTTTCTGTAGTCTTTTACCGATCTTGGTGTTCTTTTTAGAGTGCTTGATACGGCTCTTGAGAGCTGAATTCATAGAATTTAGGCTTAATTTATTAATAACCCTCATAGTATACAGCATTCCTCTAAAAAGATCAACCCTTGACAAAGAGGCATTATTCTGTTATAATGCCTAGTCTTTAATTTAAGTTACAGTAGTTTTCTGTAACGACTCGAATCTCACTGTGTCATAACCTTGTGGCCTTGTAGAAAATCGGGTCACTAATTTATTTGTATGACACATTTAACTGCTACTTCAGGTAGCTTTAGCGATTTACCAATCGCGCCAACCCTTCTTTCGATCTTGGAAAGCTTGCATTATGACAAGCCAACCCCGATCCAATACCAATGTATTACCCCGGCTAACCAGGGTAAAGATATTGTTGGTATCGCTCAGACTGGAACCGGGAAAACCCTGGCTTTTGCCATCCCACTTATCCAGCGTTTGTCCGAAACCAAAGGCCAAGGCCTTATTCTTTTACCAACCCGCGAACTAGCTTTGCAGGTCAATGAAGTCCTGCAAAAGGTTGGTCGCTCTATTGGTTTAAAAACTGCCGTTATTATCGGTGGTGCCTCTTCTTACGAGCAGATTCAGTCCTTGCGCCGTGAACCACATATTATTGTTTCCACCCCTGGTCGTTTAATCGATCACTTACAACAGAAAAACTTCAACTTGAATAAAGTTTCCGTCATTGTTTTAGATGAAGCGGATCGTATGTTGGATATTGGCTTTATGCCCGCGATTAAACAGATCTTATCTTGGGCACCTAAGGAGCACCAAACCATGATGTTTTCAGCGACTATGCCAGAAGCCATTGCCGAAATTGCTTCTCGGTTTATGAAACTACCTTTGCGTATCGAAGTTGCACCATCCGGGACAGCTGCGCAGAATGTTAAACAAGAATTATTCATTATCTCCAAAGACGCCAAGATTCAACTTTTAGATAAGTTATTGGAAGAGAATAATGGTACGGTCTTGGTTTTTTCCCGCACTAAATTTGGTGCTAAGAAAATTACCGCCAACATCCGAGCGATGGGTCACACCGCCGCTGACATCCATTCTAATAAATCTCTTTCCCAACGTCGTGCGGCTCTGGAAGGTTTTAAATCTGGTCGGTTTCGTGTTTTGGTCGCAACCGACATCGCTTCTCGTGGTATTGATGTTAAAAACATTTCTTTAGTCGTTAACTATGATCTCCCAGATAATTCCGAAGATTACGTTCACCGTATCGGCCGTACTGGCCGGGCTAACGAATCTGGTAAGGCCGTATCATTTGTTACGCCGGAAGAAAGACCAGATGTGCGTCAGATCGAACGATTAATTAAAAAAGCTATTCCCGTTATTGCTTTACCAGTTCTACCGCCGCGTCGGGCCAAGGTAGAAGTATCTCGTGGCGAATCCAGGCCAGTTGGCCGGAGAAACTTCGCGAGGATGAAGAAGGAATTGCATCATCCACGCCGGTATTCAAGACAAGGTTGATAACAACCTTGTTTTTTGTTAAAATGTCGTAGTGGACTAAATAATTTAATCGTATTATATGCAACCCTGGGAAATCGCCCTCGACATCTTTTTAAAGGAATGGGAGAAAAAAGAATATTTTGTTGGCGCCTTATTGTGTGGTAGTCATGCCGTTGGCACGGCCAACAGCCTTTCTGACGTTGATCTACATATTATTTTGTCAGATAAGATCGACTGGCGAGAAAGAGGTAATAAAACCGTCAATGGTATCCAGATCGAGTATTTTGTTAATCCTAAACACAAAATTCGGGAGTATTTGAAAGAGCAGTACGCCTGGAACAGTTATATTACCGTTCGGATGTTTGCGACTGGTAAGGTGGTGCGTGATCCGTATGGCGAAATAAGTAAGTTAAAACAGTGGGCTGCTCATGAGGTAAATCGTAAATTCAAAAAAATGACCCAAAGCAATGTTGAGCTAGACAAATACCATCTTTGGTATATCCTGGATAATCTTAAAGATTTACATTTTCATAACTCCCTGGGTTTTATTTTTCTCTACCACAACGCTTTAGACAAGGCTTTCCATGTTTATGCGGAATACTTACAAATGGAAATACACTCGGAAGCTAAGTTGTATAAATACTTAAGTAGTGATCAATTTAGACATAAATACAAGATGCCGGCTTTCCCGGATAAAAAGTTTACAGATTTGTTTATTGATGCCTTGAGGAAACAGAATTACCCACATATCCAAAAGCTACTTAACCACGTTATAATGAAAATGGGTGGATTGAAAGTAGAGAATTGGAAGTTGCGAACTAAAGTAAATTAAAAGCTATAAATTTGACAGTTGGTTATTAAAACGGTATAAATATACTAAGTTAGTATGTTTTTTATTTTCTAAATTATGCTTGCACTAGAAGTACAAAACGCCTCAAAAATTTTTAAACCTAAGAATGGTCAGGTTGTCAACGCTCTAGATAATGTCAGTCTGAAAGTGGAGCCGGGAGAAATCCATGGTTTACTTGGACCAAACGGCGCTGGAAAATCGACTTTGATTAATCTTATTAGCGGCGTCCTCCGTCCAACGACGGGGGATATTTTAGTGCATGGCTTGAGCGTTGTGTCAAAGACTGAAGAAGTAAAAAAACTTTTAGGTGTCGTTCCGCAAGAAATTGTCATGGAAATGGCTTTTACTGTCGAAGAAGTATTATACTACTTTAGTGGTATGTACGGCGTCCCGCGTCGTGACCGAAAAGAAAAAATAGACAAGGTTTTGAAAGATCTCCAGCTTTTTGAAAAGAAAAAAGAGCGAGCTCGAAGTTTGTCTGGTGGTATGAAGCGTCGGCTCATGATCGCCAAGGCTATTTTGCACGAACCAAAAATTTTAATTTTAGATGAGCCAACCGCCGGAGTGGACGTGGCCTTAAGACAAAAGATTTGGGAATTAGTTCGCGAACTGAATAAAAAAGGCGCGACAATATTATTTACCACTCATTATTTGGAAGAAGCCGAGCAATTGTGTGACAATATTACCCTTATTAATCATGGTAAAATTATTAAGGAAGGAAAGCTTAAAAATATTTTACAAGAATATTCAACCAACGCTATCCATTTCGAATTACATGATCGCGATGTTCCCCATCTTCCGGAAGTAAAAAATTTAGGCACAGTCTGGGAGTTGGAATCAAAAAATTTGGGCGAGGATTTAAACCGCTTGTTGAAACATTACGATGGTAATATTAAATCTATTCGAAACGAATCCGTTTCTTTAGAGCAGGTTTTTTTACAACTAACCAATAACTAGTTATGGGCACTTACATGTGGGCGCTTTATGCGCGGGAAGTGAAACGTTTCCAAAAGCTTTGGCTAGATACTCTTTTTAGTCCAATTGTTTCCATGGCTTTGTACCTTTCAGTGTTTGGTATTGTTGTTGGTAGTCGTTCTATTGAGGGAGTCAATTTTTTAACTTTCGTCTATTCTGGGCTCTTGGCCATGATTATGGTTAACAGTAGTTTTTCTAACCCCGCTTTTTCTTTAATCATCGCCAAAAATGTTGGTAATATTATCGATTTGCAATTAGTACCTTTAAAGTCCTGGCAAATCGGTTTAGCCTATTCGATGGCCGCTTTTACTCGCGGGTTAGTTACCCTAGCCGCCGCCATGTTATTTACAATTTGGTTTATCCCGGGAATTGGTTTACACAGTATAATCTACTTTATTATTGCTCTTATTATAACCGGAATCGAATTTGGTTTACTCGGTGTAATCTTTGGTATGCTTGCGAAAAGCTTTGAATCCCTGACTTTTATGACCACTTTTATAATGCAACCCATGATTTTTTTAGCTGGCGTTTTTTATCCTGTGGCTGTCTTACCAGGTATATGGTCAAAGGTAAGTTTATTTAACCCAATTTTTCACAACGTTGAATTAATGCGTTATTCTTTAACTGGTTATAGCGATATCGCTCCGTATTTTTCGCTTTTAATAACTCTGGCTTTTGTCGTTATTCTTTTTATTAGTATGTTTTTTGTTGTCCGGCGGGGGATTAGTAATGTTAGTGTCTAGACAAATGGATAAACTTAGTGTTAAATGGAACAGATGATAAAGAATAAAAAGCCAGAACTTATGTGTCCGATTCGCGATCTCGCGAGTCTTGAAGCCTGCAAAGATTACGCCGATGCCGTGTACTTTGGTGTGGCAGATTTTAGTTTGCGGGCGAACGCAAACGCCATTCGGAAAGAAAATATGGCCGCCTTCGTCGCTAAGTGTCACAAGTATAAAATTAAAGCCTATCTTACTGTTAACGCCGTTATTTACGAGCCCGAGCTAAAAGAATTAGATGGTCTAATGAAAAAAGCCAAGACTGCCAAAGTTGACGCAGTAATAGTATGGGATCCGGCCGCAATTAGCTCGGCTAAAAAGCACGGTTTAACCATATTCATTTCCACCCAAGCCAATGTTTCTAATTATGAAACAATTGAATTCTACAAAAAACTAGGCGCCAAGCGCGTCGTCCTAGCGCGGGAGATGAGTCTAGAACAAATAAAAGCCGTGCGTAAGAAAACCAAGGTTGAAATTGAAACTTTTGTGCATGGGGCAATGTGCATGGCCATTTCCGGTCGCTGTGTTTTATCTAGTTATTTGTATGGCACCTCAGCTAATTGTGGATTTTGTGCTCAGCCTTGCCGGAAGGAATGGGTTTTAACCGATCCCGAAGGAAACCAATTAGTAACCGAAGGAAAATATTTTTTAAGCGCCAAAGATTTGTGCATGATCGAGTTTGTTCCTGAGCTCGTTAAAGCGGGGATCGACTCATTTAAAATTGAAGGCCGTCGCCGTGATCCGCGGTATATTGAAGTAACGTCTCGTTGTTATCGCGAGGCGATTGACAGCTACTTCTCAGGAACCTTTTCCAAAGAAAAAGTTATCCAATGGCGTAAAGATTTAGAGAGCGTGTACAATCGCGGTTATTCAACTGGTTTTTACTTTAGCGTTCCAGGTAAAGAGGGTATAAGTTATGAAAAAGCCGACAATGCTTCGGTGCATAAGAAAAAACTTGTTGGTTATGTTACCAAGTATTACCCAAAGATTCAAGTTGCAGAAATTAATTTAAATCACGCGGGGATAAATCAAGGCGATGAATTTATCGTGGAAGGAGCGGAAACATATTGGCATGGTCGGGTTGCAACACTCCAAATTAACCGAGAAAATATTAAACATGGTAAAAAAGGTGAGAGGGTAGCTGTCAAAGTAGAAAAAATAGTCCGGGCCAAAGATAAAGTTTTTGTTCTGACATTATAATCATATGAGCGAAGTAAAACCTGCGCTAAATTTAAATGATCGCGATCTAAACGTTAAACCAGGCGATGATTTTTTTGAATACGCCGTTGGCACCTGGGTTAAAAATACTTCCATCCCTGGTGAATACAGTCGCTGGGGTTCTTTCGATATCTTACACCACGAGAATTATGATAAAATAAAAGTCTTACTTGAAGACGAAGCCTACTTTTTAAACAAAGAAAATCATTCTTTAGCTCTGCGGCTTAAAAAATTCTTTTTAAGCGGCTTGGATGAGCAATCAGCCGAAGTGGCGAGATTATCTCCACTACAATCAGACTTAGATTTAATTGATGCCTGGGATAATTTATCTGGTCTTGCTCGTTTGGTTGCCAACCAGCACATTTTTTCATCCAACCCGTTATTTTTTCTTTTTCCCGAGCCAGATTACAAAAACAGTCAATTTGTATTAGCATTTTTAATGCAAGGGGGCTTAGGTTTACCGGACCGAGATTATTACCTTAAAACCGATGAGCGGTTTGTCACAACCAAAGAAAAATATTTAGCGCATATTGAAAAAATGTTTACGCTCGCCGGTCTCTATACTGGTCGAGAAAAAAGCGCCGCGGAAACGGTTTGGGAAATTGAGACTAATTTGGCTGAAATTTCAACTCCACGAGAAGATTTGCGCGATTCAGAGAAGAACTACCACAAAATGGGTATTGAGGAGTTGGCCGCTTTGTCTCCAGCTTTTAATTGGAAAGAATATTTTCCTGCTATTGGGCTAAACGAGTCCGTTGAATTGAATCTCGGTCAGCCGGTGTTTTTTAACAAGTTAAGCGAAGCCTTACAAAAATTTTCCTTAGATAAATGGAAAATTTATCTTAAATGGCATCTTGTCTTAAATAATGCTAAATATTTAAGTCGAGATTTTGTTGAAGAAAATTTTGCTTTTTACGGCGCGCACCTCAATGGTCAAAAGATTTTAAAGCCGCACTTTAAACGGATTATTGACCAGATGAATAATTTTGTGGGTGAGGCAATCGGCCAGTTATACGTCGCCCGGTATTTTCCGAGTGAACACAAAAAACAAATGGATGAATTGGTCAAAAATATTCGCCTCGGTATGGAAAAAAGACTGCGAAGTCTTACTTGGATGGCGGAAGAGACCAAAACTTCGGCTTTAAAAAAACTCCATGCTTTGAAAGTAAAGACTGCCTA
Source organism: uncultured Gammaproteobacteria bacterium (assembly GCA_964604585.1). Taxonomy (GTDB): domain Bacteria; phylum Patescibacteriota; class Patescibacteriia; order Magasanikbacterales; family GWA2-37-8; genus DATDYA01. Next base: position 1,229 of record CAZRZQ010000042.1, on the reverse strand, counting down.
CCCGGAAGTTTTTCCAGATTTTTCAAGCTGGAAAGTGGAGAGCGAAATTTTTTATAATAACATCCGAATCGCTCGTCAGTTTGAATGGCAAAGACAAATGAAAAAAATTAACCAGCCGGTTGACCCGAATGAGTGGTTAATGCATGCCCACGAAATAAATGCTTACTTTAGTCGCGAAAGAAACGAAATAGTTTTTCCGGCCGGTATTTTACAACCTCCGTTTTTTCACCCCGAGGCCGACCGGGCGGTAAACTATGGCGGCATTGGATCAGTTATCGGGCATGAGATAATCCATGCCTTTGACGACCAAGGTAGAAAGTTTGATGAGCTCGGCCAACTTCGGGATTGGTGGAGTAAAGATGACGGAGAAAGATTCAAAGTCTTAGCCACGAAACTTACTGCCCAGTACGATAATTATTTTCCTTTTTCCGATGCTCATATTAATGGCGAATTTACTCTCGGCGAAAACATTGCTGATTTAGGTGGAGTTAGGGTTGGTTATGAAGCCTTGCAAATTTCTTTGCAAGAGAATCCAGAAAATTTGATCGATGGTTTAACGCCAGAACAAAGATTCTTCCTTGCCTACGCTGCGACCGAAAAAGACAAGGTGCGCGAAGAAAAAGCTCGCCTCGCTTTAATCGTTGATCCACATTCACCATCGAAATACCGCGTCAACGGCGTAGTAACTAATTTGACGGAATTTTATGAGGCGTTTAATGTACAAGAAGGAGATAAACTTCATCGTTCGGAAGAGGAAAGGACAATAATTTGGTAAATCTATGGATCCTAAAGAAAAAATTTTTAAATCTGACGAAGAATGGAAGAAATTGTTAACACAAGATGAATACCATGTGCTTCGTGAAAGAGGAACTGAACAGCCTTTTACTGGCGCGCTTCTTGAAGCCAAAGAATCCGGTGTTTATGTTTGTGCCGCGTGTGGTAACGAATTGTTTTCTTCAAACACTAAATATCATTCGGGTAGCGGCTGGCCAAGTTTTTGGGATGTAGTTGAAGAGGGGCAAGTGGAAGTTCAAGTGGATAATACTCTCGGTAATACCCGTTATGAAGTGGTGTGTACTCGCTGTGGGAGCCACTTGGGCCATGTTTTTGATGATGGCCCAGAACCAACTGGGAAAAGATATTGTGTTAACTCCCTTAGTTTGAAACTTAAACCGAAAAAGTAACCAATAAGCCTGCTCCGGCGTATACTACCTATATAGGTAGTATTT
>CAZRZQ010000041.1:0-8512 GCA_964604585.1 uncultured Gammaproteobacteria bacterium | reverse complement strand
AACGCGGAACCTCGGTTTTGGAGACCGATGTTTTACCATTGAAACTACAGGCCCATATTAAACGAGGCAGAAAAAATTTCTGCCTCATTCATTACTTCGTTTCTTTGTGTTCGGTGTGCTTCTTGCAGTGCTTGCAATATTTGCTTAATAGCAATCGGTTCTTCAAAGTCTTTTTGTTCTTGCGACTGAAGTAGTTAGTCCGCTTGCAATCACCACACTCGAACTTAATAAGATTTTCTCTTTCTTTTGAGGCCATATTTTTACAGTTATTTTTTTAAAACGACCTAGAGCCGTTGTCGGGAATCGAACCCGAGACCTTCTCCTTCGCTTACACCTTATATTACTATAAGGGCTAGACTGTATCTTAGACTTATCCTTTCGGACTTAGTCTCCCTTGTCAGTCGTTCGGGCGATGAATCGCCACGGTCTTACCCACATTGGGCTTTAACCGTTATTCGGGATTCGTTCTAACGTTTCCACTAGAACGGGCGGGAGTCTTGCGACCCACCATGGAGACGCTCTACCATCTGAGCTACAACGGCGTGTTTAAATATCTTTATAATTTTCTGCGTAATTTATACCAATTTTTTGTGAATTTTTGGCATGAACTAATCGTAAATTTATTAAACTTTTGTGTATTTGGTCTGAGGGAATAAAATATATTTTCCCGCTATCAATATCTACTACAGCCAAAACTTCAAAATCTTTTTTGTTGTAATGGATTACTGACCAATTATTTGAGGAGCGACAATTAACGTGTAATGCTCCATTTTTAGGCATCACAGCTTTTACCTGTATTCTTTTGAAAACTCCTTCTTTTTCTGCAACCAAATCATACTTCAGGTTCTCTTCAAAAGGGAAAGCTATGTGCCACCCCCTACTCAAAAGCTCTTTGGCAACTTGTAGTTCTCCTATGTCTCCTTTTAATTTTGTATGCATAACCCCTCCTAATTATACAATGAGCCGCCTCAGGGACTTGAACCCAGGACCGTCACTTTACAAAAGTGCTGCTCTACCAACTGAGCTAAGGCGGCGTTAAATTGTGGGCCGGGTAGGATTCGAACCTACGAAGGCAGAGCCAGCAGATTTACAGTCTGCCCCGTTTGACCGCTTCGGTACCGACCCATTTTTGCTACTTCATCTCTCCCATTCTCTCTTTAAACTCGACAAGTTTCTGGTTATCTGGGTTTACGAGCCGTAGTTCCTCATAGCCCTTGGTCGCCAGCGCTTTGTCGAGCGATATTATAGCAATTTCTATGAGTAAGTCAAGGTACTTGGGATTCTTCGGCTCCAACTCGACGGCTTGGACGATTGCTTCCTTTGCTACCTCCGGCTGATTCACCTTCATTAAAAGCTCAGCAAGGTGGTAAAAACGAGGAGATAGAGAGTCGTTTAAGATAATCGCTCGTTCGTAATAATCGATGGCTTTTTCTATTTTTCCCTCTCGTTCAGCGATTTCCCCCAACTTGACCAAAGCCTGTTCGTCATTTTTGTCTAGTTGACATAAATATTTGAATGTCTGTCTGGCTTCTTCTAAAGACTCTTTGGCCAGATAGGTTTCCCCTAACCCACGGTAAGCAGTCGCTGAATTGGGTTTGATCTTTATAGCGCCGATGTATAACTCTTCGGCCTTGTCAAATTCACCTGATGAGCGACAGATTTCCGCTTCCTTTAAAATTTGTTCTAAACGGTTTTCCTTTTCTTCATTACTCATTTCTGACCGCGCCTTCTTTTCTTCTAACCGCTGTTCGTGATGCCAGAGTCGTTCCATCTTACCGACATACACTCGGAACTTTAATTGGAACAATCCCCAAGCATGTCGGACTGGTTGGAATAACGTCTTCATTCTTTTTTGTAACTGACGACCCTGTTCATCGATCCGTTGGTTTAAAATTTCTTTTTTCTTTTTAGATTCTTTTTCTTCCGGTAGATTATGAACATCTAAATTAGCCAACTGAGGAAATTTACTCACCACAATGTAGCCCACGGCAACGAGTCAAACAATGACAATTCCCAAAGCGATATAGAAAATCATAGAAATGTTCTAGCGAGGTAACATTGTAGCGTTTTTTACGATTTCTGTCCAGCTATCTATTTTTGTTGCCGCACCACCAACCAAGACTCCGTGGATAAGCGGATACTTTAAATATTCCATCACGTTGGTTTCCCGGACGCTACCACCATAAAGAATAACAGGTGGGTGATCAGATACTAGACCCTGAACTACTTGGCTAACAAAAGAATGCATTTTTTCTGCTTCGGCCGCGTCACATGATTCACCGGTTCCAATTGCCCACACTGGCTCATAAGCGATGAACAAAGTTGTGCCATTGGAATAATTCAAACCGTCTAAAGCAGAACGCAACTGTGCTTCAACTACTTCTTCGGCCTGGCCTTTTTCTCTTTCACCCAAAGTTTCTCCGACACATAGTAGCGGCGTTAAACCAGCCTGTAAGACGGCTTCCATTTTCTGTCTAGTATCGTGGTTCGACTCATTAAAAACATGACGGCGTTCCGAATGGCCGACGAGGACAAATTCTGCCCCCAGGTCCTTATACATTCCAGCTGAAATTTCACCCGTATATCCACCTTTGTCCACCCAGTAAACATTTTGAGCGCCTAGTTTTATTCCACTTTTTTCCAACACCTCCTTTACTCCTTTGAAAACCAAAGAACTTGGAAACACGGTCATTTCAATATTATCCTCTACTTCCTTTTTTAATTTCACTAACTCTTTTGCCAAACTAATACTCTCGTCATAATCCAAATACATCTTCCAGTTGGCAAATAAATATTTTGTGTTGCTCATATGGATTAATTTAAGAGTTAAATTTTTGGTAAAGCTTTAATTACTTCCTCTTTGGTTGTTGGGCCAACTACAGCGACATGCAATTTATCCCAAACCAACAACTTTTTAGCCACATGCTTAATATCTTCTCGTGTTACTTGATTAATCTTTTTTAAAACATCTTGGTAAGTTTCCATTTTTGGCGCAAACCAAAACTGTCTAGCGAACCAGTCGGCCTGGCTACTGGAATCTTCCATGGCCAAACTAAAGCGACCAGTAAAATTAGTTTTAGAATCTTGCAATTCTTTAACACTAACTAATTCCTTTGTAAGACGTTCGACTTCTGTTTTAATAACGGTCAAAGCTTCGGCTAAACGTTTACTGTCTAAACCAGCCTGCACCTGAACCGTCCCGGTTTCCCGGAAAGAGGAACTGCCGGCTCCGATCATGTAGGCTAGCCCACGTTTGACGCGGACCTCTTGGAAGAGTCGGGAACTCATCCCGCCACCCAAAATACGTAGCATGAGAGCTTGGGCATAGCGATCAGGGTGGTTATTAGACAACCCTGGGAAACCCAGTATTAAATGAGATTGGTCAACTTTTCTGGTCGATACTTTTACTCGCTCTTTTAAAGCTGGAATTTGCTTTGGCCATTTAAAACTTAAATACTTTTTTTCGTTTAATATTTTTTTGGTGCTAGTCGTTCTTTCAATATTAGTAAAATATTTAAGAAATCTTTTTAACTTGGCTTCTTCAATTTTTCCAGCCACCACCAAAACCATGTTTTCTGGCCGATAAGCGGCGCGGTAATAGCCGAGCAATTCTTCACGCGTGACTTCTTTGACAGTTTTGACTGTGCCGCCAATTTCCCAACCTAACGGGTGGTCACCAAAAATTAAACTATCAAAAAGAGCATCAATTGCCATCGTTGGGTTGTCTTCGTACATGCGAAGTTCTTCAGTGATTACCCCACGCTCTTTGTCCAGATCTTCAGCTTTAAATTCTGAATTGAAAAGCATGTCAGAAAGGATGTCAAAGGCCCGTTCTTGTTCTTTGGCCGCGATCTTAACATAGAAAGAAGTGTAGTCCTTGCCAGTGAAGGCATTGTAATCTGCTCCTTCAGCTTCCAGCTCTTCGGAAATATTCAAAGAATGCGGCCGTTTTTTTGTCCCCTTAAAAACCATGTGCTCAATAAAGTGGGACACACCAGATAAACGAGCGGTTTCATAACGCGAGCCAATCGGTACCATAACCATGGCAGTCGTTGCTTCCGTCCCTTTAACCGGTATGGTAATAAGCGTTAGGTTGTTCTTTAATTTTTTTACCTTATACATAGTTAGCAACCGAGTTTATCTTTAAAATAATCTTTTAATTCGGCGATGCTGATCCGGTCTTGGGCCATAGAGTCACGGTCGCGGACTGTCACTTTTTTATCTTCCAGTGAATCAAAATCCACGGTGACGCAATACGGAGTGCCAATTTCATCTTGTCGGCGATAGCGTTTGCCGATCGAACCAGTCTCGTCATACTGGGTCATCCAGTTGCCCCACAAATCTTTTTGTAAATCTTGAGCCAAAACTTGTAAAGGTTCTTTTTTAGATAACGGTAAAATAGCAATTTTAATCGGAGCCAAATCTTTATGTAATCGTAAAACCATTTCTTTTTCGTGCTTTGCATCGTCTTCACCACTCCTTGCCTCTACCTCTTCGTAAGCGTTAGCGAGGAAAAGTAATAAACTGCGATCGCAACCAAAGGAGGCCTCAATAATGTACGGAATAAACTTTTCTTGGGTTTCTTGATCAACATATGACAGATCGACATGTGAAAACTCGCTATGACGACTCAAATCCCAATCGCCACGATTATGTAAGCCGCTCATTTCTTTCCAACCACCCCAAGGTGTGTTGTATTCAATATCCCAGGCATCTTTGGCATAGTGAGCGCGTTCGTCGGGAGCATGCTGACGCCAACGCATATTTTCTTCCTTTACACCAAGACTTAAATACCATTTCCAAGCCTCAGCCTTCCAAAAATCATAATGTTTTTCGGCTTCGTCCGGTTTCACGAAATACTGCATTTCCATTTGCTCAAATTCACGAGTACGGAAGATAAAATTTTTAACGGTTATTTCATTTCTAAATGCCTTGCCAACTTGCGCAATGCCGAACGGCACTTTCTTACGCATTGTATCTTTAACATTCAAAAAGTTATAATAAATACCCTGGCAAGTTTCACCACGCAGATAGGCTTCTTCTTTTTCTCCTTCAACTGCACCAAGCTCAGTTTTCATGAGCAGATTAAAATTGCGCGGAGCAGATAACTCACCACTACAATCCGGGCAGACGATGTCTTTTAATTCTACTGGTTCTTCTTTTAAGTAACCTGGCTCAGCGGCTTTAGCCTCAAGCAGATGATCGGCACGAAAACGATGATGGCAAACTTTGCATTCAACCAAGGGGTCATGAAAACTTTGCATATGACCACTCGCTTCCCAAATAATCCGGGGGGTAAGGATAGAAGAATCTAGTCCTACCACGTCCCCGCGAGATTGAACCATAAACTTCAACCAGGATTTCTTGAGGTTGTTTTTTAATTCTACACCTAAGGGGCCATAGTCATAGCTCGCGGCTAGACCACCGTAAATTTCCGCAGTCGGGAAGATAAAGCCACGACGCTTGCATAAAGCCACAATTTTTTCCAAGGAATCATTAGTCATATATGTATGAGTTAAGTATACCAATAATTAAGTAATTAAAAAAGGCCAAAAAATTGGCCTTGGGTCCCCCGAAAACTGCGGAGGAGGTTCCACCCAAGTTCCCGAGACGGACTGAGATAGGATAACAGCCTAACCAGCCCGTCCCGAGCACTTTAAGTATTATTTGTTATTTAGCTCCGAGGGTGCCTTCCCTCATCAACGCTATATTTAGCGTACTCTTCTCCCCAAATACTGTCAAGACAGGACTAGACTGTATTAATTTCCCCTTCTTTATTGTCACCAACTTCCTTAATCTTATCATTAAATTCTTTAACCATTTTTTCCAAATCTTCAAAAGCACGAAATTTGTCATCTTCGCTCATGCCACCTTCTTTTTCTTCCGCTTCAATTAGGTCACGAGCTTCTTCACGAACTTTGCGCACGGAAATACGAGCCTGCTCTAACTTTTGATTTAAGATCTTCAACAGTTCTTGGCGGCGTTCGGAAGTTAGGTCTGGTAATACGATACGTATAAGCCGACCGTCGTTGATTGGGTTAATACCGAGACCAGAATCACGGATAGATTTTTCAATCGCTCCTAACTGACTCTTGTCCCAAGGATCGATCGCAAGAGATTTGGCATCGCTAATGGTAATCGAAGCCACGGCTTTCAGAGGCTGTCGGGTACCGTAGGATTCGACAGTAATACTGTCAACCATGGCTGTAGTCGCCCGACCGGTGCGTAACCCAGATATATCTTGCTTTAAGAATTCAACAATTTTATCAAAATCTCCTTGAAAATCTTTGATATTCATAATTAAGATTAATTATTATAATGTAGTAAAACCTAGATATAAATAATTAGGGTTGTCTTTATGAATTTCCATTATGACAGGAATCGTGTTGCTTGGCAATTTCTTTGTCACCCAGTTAAGTCCCCCATCAACAGTGCGATAAAACGTTGAACGAACATGGACATTCTCTTCCCCTAAAATTGTACCGGTATAATACATTTCTTTTTCGTTGGCTGGGTTTACCGCAAAACCATAAATCTTCACACTACCTGGTGGAGTTAGTAGCTTAATGTCCGTCCAGGTTTTACCTAAATCATCCGATTGTAAAATACCATAGGTCGAAATCCAGAACAGACTATCTTTCTTTGTCGGGTTAATTTTCAAGCGGCTAAATTCAAAACTACCACTGTAACTTCCTAGTCCTTCATTTAAGTTAACCCAATTTGCTCCGATGTCATCGGTCCGGTACAACCCCTGGTTGTAAGCTGCCACATACAAACGATTGGCTTTATTAGGGTCCACTTCAATTTCTCGCAATTGGAAACCAAATCGCTGAACAACGCGCCACTTGGTACCCCCATTTTCACTGACTAATATATCTCCACCTGTAAGGGCGGCATAGATAAGGTTGGAATTACCATAATCCACTTTAACCCCCACTAAACGCTGATCCGGACGCTCCTCAGTGTAAATAGTCTTCCAGGTACGCGAGCAATCCGTGGATTTGTAAATGTTTGGGCCGTCGCTCGCATAAAGATTACATTTATCTTTAGGATCAATCGCAAAGCCATAGATAAATCTTCCATTCATAGCGCTCACAGCTTGAAAGCTATCTCCGCGATCATAACTATAATACAACCCCTGCTGGCGAGACGTTACATAGAGGGCGTTAGGATCGCTCGGGTCAGTAAAAACCCGGTAAACCTTAAGAGTAGCCAAGCTTTTTATCCCCTGGGCAGTTAAGACAGTCGCGGTCTGCTGCCAGGCATCTCCTTTATTAGTCGAACGGTAGATACCCATCGGCCCTTTAGCGCTACCACCTCGGCTAATACAACCCTGGCCGGTTAAAATTACTAGCAGAAAAATGGCCAGTCCTAATAAATATTTTCTTGGCATATTTTTAATCTAAAAATTGAGTATAATTTGTTCTAATAATAAACGCGGTTGAACGTTGGTTTGCAATAAACCGCGGGTTTGCTGCAAACTTTTTAAAACACGAATAATTTTTCGACTGTCCCAGGAACCTTTAGATAAATTCTGCTCAGCTGGATTTAAAAGCAAACCACGAAAAATTATTTGCCAGGAATCGATTATGTTTTTAGCCACTTCTTTTTCTCGCGTTATTTCTTTTTTATCTTTAAATATCTTTTCAACCGTAGAAATATTTTCTTGTAAAGTGCTATTGAGCATCTGCCGTAACAATTCTTGTCTTTGTTTTAGTTCAGCTAATTTATCTGCATCCTGAAGGAGTTCAATTGCTTTACCAGGACGGCCGAGGGCTAGTGGTATAACCTCAGTAATTTGCAATTCAGAAAAGCCGAGTTGCTTTAAACCGTTTTTTAAAACCTCGTCCTTTACCAAACCAAAACGCATCAGTTGTGATCGAGAGCGAATTGTCGGTAGTACTGCCTCTTCATTGGTGGTAATTAAGAAAAAAATAGTTTTTGCTCCTGGTTCCTCTAAAAGTTTAAGGAGTGAATTACCAGATTCTTCGTTTAATTTTTCGGCTTCGTCAATTATTACCACCTGGTAACCCTTGAGCCAAGAACCATTCGCTAGGCGTTCGCGCAATCCCCTGGTTTGAGTAATGGAAATATCTTGTTTTAACTTGCCGGTCTTTTCATCTTCGACGCGAGTGAGGTAATAAAAATCTGGATTAGTAAAAAGCCTTTCGACCGGAATATTTAACAATTTAGAGGCGATGTTCAAAGCCGAAGTTTTTTTGCCAACTTGGTCTGGTCCAGACAAAATATATGAATGAGACAACAAACCCTCGTCGGCCGCTCGGCTAAAAAACTCCCAGATTTTTTCATGTCCAATGATCACAGCTCTTTACCTTAAAACAGGTATATTATAGCAAAAAAAGTTAGTGCTGACAATTGCGAATAATTTCCCAAATGCCGAGAGCGGTTTTGTCCCAAGAAAAGTCTTTCAATCTAGTGAAACCCTTTTGCATCAAATCATCGCGTAGACTAGGATTTTCTAACAGTCTAATCAAGCTATCCGCGATTTCTT
>CAZRZQ010000040.1:0-8513 GCA_964604585.1 uncultured Gammaproteobacteria bacterium | reverse complement strand
AGGTAGTATTTTATTATTTATACTAATTTAGTTTGACAGCGTTAGTCGCGCGTGTTACGTTAAAATTAGGTTTAGTCTTAAGATAAATATGGCTTTCTGTCCATGTTTATCCGGAGGATTTATGAATAATTTTCATTTTACAGCTGGTTTAATCGGTGGCCTGACCGGAGGGTTGCTCTTCGGGGTGGTTTTTTCGATTATCGGTGTTCTGCCCCTTATTGCGTCCACTGTTAATAGTTCTTCGGCTTTTGTTGGCTGGGTAATGCATCTTATCGTCAGCATGGTCATTGGCGTAATTTTTGCTTTTGTTTTTGGCCGCCGCATAAATTCTTACGGTGAAGCGACTTCATTCGGACTTTTTTATGGCGTTATACTTTGGATATTGGGAGCACTTGTTTTGCTACCGCTTATTGGTCTTAATGTTTCATTTTCCGGCCTACTTAGTACTTTAAGTTTAGTCAGTTTGGTGGGCTACTTAGTCTATGGTTTAGTACTGGGGTTAGTCTTTGGTGCTGTGGATCGTCCACATTTGGTTGAGCACGATCGGGCAACCAGGCAGGGAGTTTAAACGAATTAAACTTATGATTTTTAAAAACTTAATTTTTTTAAGTATTTTAATTATAGGCGCATTTTATCCTGCTCTTACTTTTTCTCAGTCTACTCCAGAGTCGCAAACTACAACTGAAGCCTTACCGCCCACAGAGACTCCTCTGGAGGTGGATACTCCTCCTGAAATGCCAGCCGATACTCTACCGGCGACCACGAGTCCGTCTCTCGGGGGTTCGATTTTAGACAATCTCAGTTGGTTTGGTGGATCTTTGGGGTTGCCAGATACTGATCCGCGCTTTATTGTTGCCAACCTTATCCGACAACTTCTGGGGCTTTTAGGAATTATTTTACTTGTCTTTATACTTTATGCTGGATTTCTTTGGATGCTCTCTGGCGATAACGACGAGCAACGAACTAAAGCCAAGCGCACGCTTTTTGGTGCGGTGATTGGTTTAATCATAATTCTAAGCGCGAATAGTATAATGCAATTTATTTTCCGTACCCTAATTGATTCAACCACTTCATCACCACCAATCTAGTTGCTCGAACAGCCCGTACAAGGTATAGTAGGATCATGGCTAAAACATTTTCCGACAATATCATTTTTTACGACGCCGAATTCACATCTTTAAATCTCCGTGGTGGGGAACTATTGTCGATCGCTTTGGTCAAACCAACTGGAGAAGAGTTATATTTGGAATTAGATTACACCGCCCCTCTTGATCCGTGGGTGGAAAAAAATGTTATTCCAACCTTAAACCAGGAAAAGATTTCCCGGGCTGAGGCGAGGAATAAAATAACGGTTTTTATAGGGGAAGAACATCCTTACATTGTCGCCTATGTTAACCAATTCGATTCGGTTTTTTGGTATGATTTGTTCGAGTCGCCAAAAGAACACCCTGTCTTTTGGGTTCCGATTGACTTTGCTACCATCCTTTTTGCCAACGGCTATGATCCAGTTAGTTTAAACAAACAGCGTTTTTTTGACGAACTGGGCCTAAACCGTGAAGATTATGGTAAACACAATGCTCTGGATGATGCTCGGCTTTTGAAAGACGTTTATCTTAAATTTACAGAAAAAATGGCTTAGCTAAGGGGTTATTTGAGAATCTTCATCTCTTGTTTTATTTTTCCACCTATGTTAGAATAATTGGGCTAAATAAGCCTTTTTTGTTATTATTATGACTTTTCTAACTAAAATCTTTGGCGATCCAAATAAGAAAGTAATTGACGGTCTTCAACCAATTGTTGAAAGAATCAATTCCTTAGAACCGGCTATAAGTGCTTTATCTACCAATGAGCTTAAGGCCAAGACTGAGGAATTTAAAGGACGCCTTGCTAAAGGTGAAACTTTGGAAGACATTTTACCCGAAGCCTTTGCTGTAGTACGAGAAACTTCCAAGCGTTTGACCGGTATGCGCCATTTTGATGTCCAACTTATGGGCGGCATTGTTTTACATCGTGGGCAGATATCTGAGATGCGTACTGGTGAAGGCAAGACCTTGGTTGCCACCTTGCCAATTTACCTTAATGCTTTAGCGGGCCGCGGTGTTCACTTGGTTACTGTCAACGATTATTTAGCTAAGCGCGATGCAGTTTGGATGGGACAGATTTATGACGCTCTAGGGATGAGCGTTGGTATTATCCAACAACAGAATACTTCTTTTAAATATAATTCGACACCAAAAGTTATTGGTGAAAATATAGCTGAGGGTAGTACGAGCGACGAACAAAGAGACAAAACTGGAATGTACAAAGTAGAGAATGAATTCTTAGATCGTTGTACTAGGCAAGAGGCTTATGCTTGCGACATCACCTATGGTACTAACAATGAATTTGGTTTCGACTATCTACGTGACAACATGGTTCAGGATTTGTCGCAAATGGTACAACGCCCTTTTTATTTTGCCATCGTTGATGAAGTCGATTCTATCTTAATCGATGAAGCTCGTACTCCGCTTATTATTTCCGCTCCCGCTGAAGACGCAACAGATAAATACTACCGCTTTGCAGATTTGATCGCACGGTTAAAGATAAACGAAGATTACAACGTTGATGAAAAAATGCGTTCGTCCAATTTAACCGAAGCTGGTCTTAAAAAGATGGAAGAATGGTTGGGTATTGAAAATATCTATGCCGAGGGCGGTTTGGCTACTGTACATCATTTGGAACAAGCCTTGCGTGCCCACGCCCTTTTTAAACGTGATCGCGACTATGTAGTTGAAAATGGCGAGGTTATAATCGTGGATGAGTTTACCGGTCGTAAAATGCCGGGTCGTCGTTACAGCGAGGGGTTACACCAGGCGATTGAAGCGCAAGAAAGAGTAAAGATCCAACGCGAGAGCCAAACTTTAGCGACTATTACTTTCCAGAATTATTTCCGCATGTATGAGAAGTTGGCTGGTATGACCGGCACGGCCGTTACTGAAGCCGAAGAGTTCGGTAAAATTTACAACCTGGAAGTGGTCGTTGTGCCAACTAATAAAGGAGCTAGGCGTACTGATCGACCAGATCGGATTTATCGGACCGAAGAAGCCAAATACAAGGCGATTGCTCGCGAAGTAAAAGAATTACAACAAAAGGGCCAGCCGGTTTTGATCGGTACTATTTCAGTAGATAAAAACGAGGCCTTGAGTTTGTTCTTAGAACGAGAAGGAATAACCCATGAAATTTTAAATGCTAAAAACCATGAGCGTGAAGGTGAAATCATCGCCCAAGCTGGACGACCTGGGGCAGTCACCTTAGCCACCAATATGGCGGGTCCGAGAAAACGGGGGCTTGTTCGTTATTGGCACTGAGCGCCACGAATCACGCCGTATAGATAACCAATTGCGCGGTCGGGCTGGTCGCCAGGGCGACCCGGGTGCTACGCAATTTTATCTTTCCACCGACGATGATCTCATGCGAATATTCGCTGGTGATCGTATTCGAAGCGTTATGCAAACACTCCGTGTACCGGACGATATGCCGATCGAACAAAAAAGTATTACCAGAATTATTGAATCGGCTCAACGCAAAGTAGAAGGATTCCATTTTGACTCTCGTAAACACCTGTTAGAGTTTGATGACGTTTTAAACCGTCATCGCGAAGTCGTCTATGGAAAACGCAAAGCGATACTCGAAGAGTTTAAATACCAAAGAGAAAAAATTCGGGCCGCCGAGGGCGGTAACGCTGTTTTGGAAAACCCGGAAGAAATAGAAAAGCCGAAATTACAGGACATGATTTTAGAAATGGTAGAACAAGAATTAGAACAGGTTGTTTTTTTCCATACTGCTTCGGAAGAAAAATCTGAATGGAACATGCAAGAAATTGCTGAATCCGTACAGACCATTTATCCGCTTACTAATGAAGAAAAAGAAAAATTGTTAGCCTTTAAGAATCCTAGTGGAGAAAAGTTAGAATCCATCGAAGAAAGAACTAAGGTTATTGAATACTTGAATGGATTAGCTAAGACCAAATACGACGGGATGCTTATTAAGAAAGTACCACATCTTGAAATGATGTTGGAGATCGAGAAACAAGTCTTACTACGCGCTATCGACAACCTCTGGCTTGAACATTTGGTCGCTGTTGATCATTTGCGGACCGGTATCGGGCTGCGCGGTTATGGCCAACGTGATCCTTTGGTAGAGTATAAAAAAGAAACTTACCACATGTTCAATGAGCTTCTTTCTCTCATCCAAAAAGAAGTTGTTTATACTATTTACAAAGTAAGCATTGGAATCGATCTTGCACCGAGCGTTATGGCTAAAGAAAACGTAATTCTAAGCGGTGCGGCTAAAACTAGCGATGGTAATGGTGGGACCCTCGTAACTGCACCGAAACTGACTGACAGCACCGGTAATGAGCCGGGGCGAAATGATCTGTGTCCTTGTGGTAGTGGTAAGAAATATAAAAAGTGCCACGGAGCATAGGTGGCTAATAGTTATGGAAAAAGATAGAAAAAAAGTACTCATTTTAACCGGTCCGGGTGGTGCTGGCAAGACGACAATCGCTGGTTTGTTGGCAGAAAAAAGTGGTTTTATTTGGGTTGACGGTGATCATTTGGATTCTGAATATTTTCCGGACGGTGGTCACTGGTTTCCAGAAAAATCTGAACTTCTTAAACTAGCACACCGTAAGATCCTTCTCGAAGTTAAAAAGCAATTTAATAATGGCCAAAATAATGTGGTACTCGACTACATTATTTTCGGTCATTATTTAGAATTTTTAGAAATATTTAAAAAAGAATTTGGTGACAGTTTAGAAGTTAAAGTTTTATTTCCGAGTGAAGGAGAAATGATAAAAAGAGATAAAGAGCGTGAGTGTTGGACCACCGGGGTGGAACGAATTTCAGCAGTCCGGGCGGAATTTGAAGATTTAAAAGATGCTATTGGAGAAGAAAATTATTTAGATACAACCAATGAGACGTCTCTCGCTACTTATGACAAATACTTTAAAAAGTATGATTCATATATTAAAATTTCGGACAGTAAATAAAGATATTTTTGAGGCGGTTAAATCAGGAAAGAAAAAAGTTGAAATCAGAGCAATCACTGTCAAATACCAAAATATTAAACCCGGGGAAGAAGTTAAATTAGTTTGTGGAGAAGAAAATTTTCTCAAAATCGTTGTTGGTGTGAAGATGTTCAAAAATGTTACCGCCCTGCTTAAAAATTTTAACCCACAAGAGATAAATCCGAGCTGCCATTCAAAAGAAGAATTAAAAAAAATGTTTTATAGTTTTCCAGGTTATAAAGAAAAAATTTCTAAGTACGGTCTTATCGCTTTAGAATTAAAATAAAACTCTATGTCGGATGATAATATCAAAGTTGGAGCTGGAGTGGTAATAATTAAAGACGGAAAGACGCTTTTGACCAAGCGCCACGGCGCTCACGCTGAAGGTACTTATGGTTCCATTGGTGGACATGTCGAGTTTGGCGAAAGTCCAACTGAAGCAGTTAAAAGAGAGGCAAAGGAAGAATTGGGAATTGAGGTTGGTAATCTTAGGTTCGCTACCTGTGTAAATATGGTTAAATATGGCAAACATTATGTCGACATTTCTTTTCTCGCAGACATCATTTCCGGAGAGCCGACAATAATGGAACCAGATCGGGTCGAGAGCGTTGGCTGGTATGACCTCGACAATCTACCACAACCTCTTTTTGAACCAGTACGCATTGTTTTGGAGCAAATTAAATCCGGGGTTGCCTATCAAGAGATGAATGGCTAGCTCTTGCCAAAGTTTAAAAAATAAGCTAATATTTACCCACTTACAGGTTTAAATTTTCATTAATTTATGCAGAAAAACAAATACGCTAAGCCAGCTGCTAAGGGGATTACCCGAACGCAACTGCGTTGGAGGACTCTTGGAGTGTTTTTTTTGTTAGTAGTCTCACTTTTGGTAGTTGTTCCGAGTTATGCTAACCGTGGCATTAACTGGGTGAATAATAAGACCAATTTAGGCGTACCAACTTTGCCTTCCAAAGGTTTTAACCTTGGTTTGGACCTTCAAGGTGGCGCTCATTTGATCTACAAAGCCAATACCGACCAGATCGATGGAGATAAGCAGGCTGACGCTGTTGAGGGTGTCCGTGATGTTATTGAGCGTCGTGTGCGTGGTGGCTTGGGCGTTGCTGAACCGTTGGTGCAGACTAACCAAGTAGGTAGTGAGCACCGTATCATTGTCGAACTGCCTGGTGTAACGGATGTTAAGCAGGCGATCAGTATGATCGGTGAAACCCCAGTTTTGGAATTTAAAGAAACTAATACCGAACCGGCTCGCGACTTAACCACAGAAGAAAAGAAACAATTAGCAGATTTTAACAAAGCCGCGGATAATAAATCTCGTGAGGCTTTGGTCGAAGTAAAGAAAAAGAAAGATTTTGCGGAATTGGTAAATAAATACAGCGATGACGAAACAGCTATAAAAGAAAAGGGTGGTAATATTGGTTTTGTTACCAATGACAATGCGCCTGAATTATACAAATGGGCGACTGGAAAAAAAGTTAACGACACCAGTACTGTGGTTGTAAAGAATGCCGAAGGTTTTAATATTTTAAAGAAGATTTACGAACGAGACGGAGAAAAGAAAGTGACCGCCTCTCATCTTTTGCTTTGTTATGAAGGTGCGACTGGTTGCGAGAGTCCTAAATACAAAAAAGAAGAAGCTAAAGCCAAGATTGATGAAATCAAAGCCGAGGCGACCATCCAAAATTTCCGAGATTTAGTTAAGGAATATACCACTGAACCAGGTGGCGCCGATCGCAACGGCGAACTCGGAACTTTCAGCAAAGGACAGATGGTACCAGAATTCGAAAATGTGGCTTTTTCTATGCCGAACAATTCAATCTCCGATGTTGTTGAAACACAGTTCGGTTATCATCTGATCTATAAATACGGTGAAGAAGTACCTAAGGAATACGAACTGGCTCGTATCTTAGTTCGAACCAAAACAGAAACAGATATCTTGCCACCGGCCGATCCTTGGAAAAATACTGGTCTGTCTGGTAAACAATTACAGCGCGCCGAGGTAGTGGAAGATCCCCAAACAAGTCAAATCCATGTCAGTTTGAACTTCAACGATGAGGGTTCAAAGTTATTTGGTGAAATTACCGGTCGCAATGTTGGAAAGCAAGTCGCCATCTTCTTGGACGGCCAACCTTTGAGTACTCCAGTTGTTAACGAAGCAATCACAAGTGGTAGCGCCGTTATCTCTGGTGGGTTTACCTTCCAAGAGGCAAAATTATTGGCTCAGCGCTTGAATTCTGGCGCTTTGCCAGTGCCGGTCGAGTTAATTAGCCAACAGACAGTTGATGCCACCTTGGGCAATGATTCTTTACAGAAGAGTTTCCGGGCCGGTATTGTAGGGTTGATCGCGGTCATGCTATTCATGATTCTGTATTACCGTTTGCCCGGCCTTATTTCCGTGTTTTCTTTAGTTGTTTATGCCTCCATAACTTTGGCCTTATCCAAGTTGTTGGGCGTTACTTTAACTTTGTCAGGTATCGCCGGTTTAATACTTTCCATTGGTATGGCGGTGGACGCCAATGTCCTAGTCTTTGAGCGTTTGAAAGAGGAGTTGCGTTTAGGTAAGTCTTTGAAAGTCGCTGTCGAAGAGGCTTTTATACGCGCTTGGACCTCCATCCGTGATGGCAATGTTACCACCCTCATTTCCTGTGTTTTGTTGATTTGGTTTGGCACCGGATTTATTCAAGGTTTTGCTGTTACCTTAGGTTTGGGTATTTTAGTCAGTATGTTAACTGCTTTTGTCTTCAGCCGAATAATTATGCGCTTTGTTTTTGGTTGGTTGCCAGAAAAAGGTAACTGGCTTTTCGTTGGTTATCGGGCTGACACGGCCGAAGCGGTTGAAATAACTGTTAATAAATAATCCACTCTTCTTATGAGAAATATCCAATTCATAAAATATTCCAAACTTTGGTTAACGATAACGACAATCATCGTGATTGTTTCGATCGGTTTGGTTGCAATTTGGGGTTTGAAACCAGGTATTGATTTTACTGGCGGTTCCTTGTTGGAGGTTGAATTTAGCCAAACCATGCCGGATGTGAATGCTGTTCGGGCTTCTTTGCAAGGTGGTGAGCATAAAAACGCGATCGTCCAGGCTACTGGAGCAAATGGTTTAATCATCCGTACGGGGTTTTTGAGCGAAGAAGAGCACCAAAAAATGTTAACTGAACTGACTAATAAATTTGGTACTGAAGAAAATACTATTGATGAAAAACGCTTTGAGACGATTGGTTCATCAGTTAGTAAGACTTTACGTGAACGGGCAATTTGGGCGATTATCTTGGTTAATTTGGGTATTATCTCTTACATTGCTTACGCCTTCCGTAAAGTTTCTCGGCCAGTCGCCAGTTGGAAATACGGCGCGATTGCTATTTTTGCTCTTATTCACGATGTACTTTTAGTAATGGGTGTGTTCGCTGTTCTCGGTCGTTTTACGGGGACAGAAATAGATATC
>CAZRZQ010000039.1:0-8532 GCA_964604585.1 uncultured Gammaproteobacteria bacterium | reverse complement strand
ATGAATTGGCCGCGAGACAAATTTAATTTTGTCTCGGTCTAAAAAATTAAACTCTTCTCTTTTTAAACCAGCCCTTCTTAAATATGATTCATGAATATCTCGTAAAACAGAGAAATCTATTCTATCTAAAATCTTTTCAGCCTCAGGGTTTTCTTGCGTCGTTAAAAGAACATCTGCCAAATGATCACGCAAATCTCTCTCGTGCTTTTCGGGTTCACCGGCTTGAAAAACTAATTCCCTGTTTTTGGGATAACCCATATTTTTAAATAAAAATACCACTTGGTCTGCCAGGAACCTTAAAAAGGTGGTACCATCCTAGCTTTGCCAAAGTGGCCTTAATTACAGCTTTTACGGGCTTGCCCGAGAGATTCTAGCCCGTAAACGGGTTCTTTCTCTAGCGCCTTCGACAATTAGTCGAAATCCTTGGTGATAACAAGTTTTGCGCTTTTAATTATTATTTAATTGACTTTTTAAAACGTAACGAAATATTTTTGTTCCGCTAACCACTCCAACTAATTTACCGTTTTCAACAACTGGCAAGTGTCCAATTTTCCTCGCCAGCATTATGGCACCAGCCCGCATGATCGGTTCATCTGGAGAAATGCTCGAAATATTCTTACTCATGAACACTTCTACTTTCATGGTCCGGATATCTTTTGCCTTTAGTTCTCGCCCTTCGAGGTCAGTATAATACTCCGGATGTTCGTAGTAACTCTGGTAATACGGGAAAAGAACTTTAAAAATATCTTTCTCGGTGATTATTCCCACCAACTTTCCTTCACTATCTACGACTGGCGCACCAGTCACTTCATTGTCGAGCAAAATTTTGGCCGCTTCCTCATACGTCGTATCTTTTCGAACAGTGACAATCTTTTGATCTAAAATGTCTCTAATTTTCATATGGTTAAGGGTTAAGTTTTTTAAGCTTAGGAGCTTTACACTCACCAGAAACCATATCTCTCGATAACCTAATATTAACAAGAAAAAATGGGTTAGTCAACTTTTTTTGATAAACTATCCCACCAACCTCGCCACATCATGCGCATAGTATCAGCGATGGCATTTCCTTCAATAACAACAGCGAACGGCGGACGACGAAAACTAAACATGATCACTTTGTTATCGAAGATGTTAATTTCCGTACCAAGGGTTACTTTGTTTACTAAGCGAGTTTCTCGGTACTGTTCCTTGTCCTTTTCTTTTGCTAATTGACCATATTTATCATCTCGGCCAATCATCTTATAAGCCACCTTTCTTTTCCCTCTATCTTTGGCGACATTCGACATATACTCTTCCGGCATCACTTTCATCATGGATTCTACATCATTCACAGCGTAGATTGGCCCTTCGGTTTGCTTGTAGTACTCATAAGCCTGTCTTATTCCTTCCACGCCGTCATAAAACTTAACACGGGGCTTGTCGCTGGGCATATTAAAGAGACCCATAAATTCTGGCAGGGCAGATGAAACTTTTTTTAGATTTTCTTCTGCCATCCCGACAAGTTTACGCGGGTCTTCGGCGATATACATAATCTTCTTGCCGTGGACGACCTCGCTTAATAATCCCTTTTGTCGCACGGGGGAGATATAATTATAAACATTGGTACGAGTCACACCAGATTTTTTGGCTAATTCCTGAATCGTTCCACTCCCGAGCTCTAACGCAGCCAAATATATAGCCGCTTCTTTGTCGTCTAAACCTAGGGTTTGTAATATTACAGTTAAATTCTCCATATTTTGGGGATAAAGCCTTATTTATTATCTGCACTATACAGCCAAATTTAATATTTGTCAAGTTTTTTTACAATCTTTAACATTGCTAATTTCTAGTATTTTTATCTAATTTTAGATAAAATTATGGCCAAGTGCTTAATTTATTTTATTATGGTAAATATTATTGACATTACATAGCTTGTCTGTTATATTTATATGTTTAGTCCAAAAGACTAAACAAGTCGGTTCCTTTACAACCCGCAACTAGGAAGGTAACAATGGCGAAAGGAGGCCAAACCTCACCCAAGAAGACGTGCCCAGATTGTGGATCCGAGTTGAAAAAGAATGTTTTTGGAATGAACCACGTTCATTTTGAACTGCGGTGTCCTCTCTGCAAATACTCTGTATCCATCTCCCACGAGGAATATGGGGAGTATTGTGATCGCGGCCACCCCAGACATCTTGTTTCTCTGACTGAATTGGGGGAAGTTAAAGCGACCCCCTACCCAGTAAAGAACGATCCCAAACCGGCAGCATTCACCGCTCCCGTCACCGACGACGAGAGCCACACCAAGGAGTATGAGACCATGACGACGATGGAAAAAAAGGCGGCCAAGACGTTCACCGACGCGCTGACCGACGCCGCCGGCACCTCGATGGTGCAGGTCAGGGAGGGCTTCTTCGACGGCACGGCCCTGACCTCGGTCGAGGTCATGACCGCGCTCATCCGGCGGCCCCTGCCGGAGAACTACCTCGAGTTCCTGGTCGAGCACCCCTACCTCCAGCACGCCGAGACGCTTTTCGTCGCCTACGCCATGCAGGTGGCAGGGCAGACGATGCCGAACCTGCCAGGAGCCGAGACGCTCCAGCACGGCGGTGAGCGGGCCGCCCGTGCGCTCTCGACCACGCTCACCCACGAGTATGGCAGCCAGCTCGTGGGCATCGCCCTCGACTTCGTGGGCATCGCCCAAGACCCAGGGCGCCAGCTCCAGATCATCGAGGAGAAGCGGCGGCAGGAGAACGCGGCCAAGGTACGCGTGGCCAGCCGCAAGGGCGACCACACCCAGGAGTAGACCATGGGAAGACCAACTGGTCTCCTCGGAGGCCTCGTCCACCTTCACAAGACTGTGCAGACGGGACGAGTCCGTGTCCGAGTAGGGTCGAGAGGTCCAGGTATGTCCCTCCAGATTATCCCCAAGGTCCGACTGTCGGTCGGGTCGCGGGGAGTTAACCTTTCGATCTTTGGTCGCCCGGTTCAGCTGTCCTAGCCGACCAGGTGCCAAGAGTTGAGAGTACTTGCTTCCTAAGCGAAGCAACCGGTCATCTTGCGCGCTACCGGTCAACAAAAGCGCGCACCAATCTTGTTGGTACCAAGAAGACAACAAAAAACCACGCTTTTAAGGCGCGGTTTTTTGTTTAGTACTAGTTAACTAACGATTTGTTGTTTTAAACTCTTGGCTTCCTGGATAAAAAATTCCTGCCATGTTTTATTCTCCAATTTTATAATCATTCTGGGGAAATCCTTAACTTCTTTAGCCAGGAGAAACTGTGCCCCGAGCTGGAGTGGATCGACGTGCCAATCAAATTTTATTTTGGCCTTTTTTACTAGTTCAGCGATCGTCCAGTTTTTCTCTTTTAATATTAGATATAAATCAATAAAATCTCGGGATCGTGGTTTTTGGTAAATTGTAAAAACTTTATTTACAGCAATATCTAGTAAGCTGTCTACTTCTAAAATCCCGACTTTTTTCTTTTTTTCTATTCGAGAAAAAGGGAAATAAGTAAATTCTGTCTTGATAACCTCATTTTTAAGATGAAGAAAAAAAAGATTGCGGTTAAAACTTTGTTCAAAATCGATTTTTTTAATGCCGCATTTCTTTTGAATCCGTTTTAACGAAGAATAAACTGCCTGCGTCTCAATTTCATTTTCACTAAAAAAATCTAGGTCTTCGGACAAACGATGATGTAAATAATACTCCGCCAAAGCTGTCCCGCCGGTTAAATAAAAATCCCTAATAATATTTTTGTCTCCTGACAATGCCTTAAGCAAATTTTTCTGGTTAGGGCTGAGAATAGTTTTTACGACCATAAAAGTAATTCTAGATAGCGCTTTTTGTTCGGATCGAGATGAAGTTTGGGCCAATACTTTTTTAATTCTTTGGCCTTAATCTTTTCTCCATTCAAACCAAAATTAATCAGCTGCTCAAGGCGCCAAATTGCATATTTAGTTTTATCTTTTTTTAGATCTCTTAGGTCAACACTCCAATTGTACATATGGTTAGTTTATACTCTAATTTTACCACAGTTTAGAGAAAAAATCAATGCGATGTATAACCAAACGTGAATTGAAAAATGATCAAAGGCGAGGCACCGGGCGCCGCGGCCGAAGCCGGGCGCCCGATGCTAGATGACGAGCGACATCACGATGGCCGAGGCCACCGGAATGACGAGGTTGTCGAATTTGTGCCCGCAGATCTCGGACACAGTAGCGACCACGAGTCCAAGACCCAACGCCAAAGATAGGTTGGCGTGGGAAATGGTCGACGGGTAAACAGGAAAGGCGTCGTTGAGGATCACCGACAGCCAGGTGAAGAAGATGCCACTGCCCATGAAAGCGGCAGCACCGGTGAGGCTCTTGCCGAAGAGCCACTTACGCTTGATGCCCTTACATTTCAGACCAAAAACCCGCGCAAGCGGATCAACCATGGCGTAGAGCATGGCTGGTAAGAAGACGTACGCCTTGTCGTCACCGTAGAAATAATAACAGACAAGGATTCCGATGGCGAGTGGACCTGAAGAGCTCCACCATCGCCGTTCGTGCTCGCGGACGAAGTGGTGGACAAACAACCACTCTTCTGCCTTTCGCATCCATTCGGGGATGAGGCACTTGGCCCACCCCCACTTATTCGACCGGTAGACAATGAAACGAACGGTGTCGAGAACCACGATTCCTCCGGCTACGAACTGGAACACGATCCAGCCCATCGCCCTCGAAATCCGAAAGAACTGCAGTAGCAACCAGCCCACGAACAGCGGCAGCATATGAATCGCCACGCGGCCCCAACCGATCTCCTGCTTCTCTGTTTCTTCCATCATGTCATTCCTGTTTCCCCCAACCCGATTTCTTACGTCGCCGACTTGGCGACGTTTAGCGTCAAAGAACCACACCTCTTTTACCATAAAATATTCACTTGTACAATAGACCAGGGTATGCAAAAGTGTTGCCAACCCTATATTAAACAGATATAATAGGGGGGTATTTAAGCCTAACATTATGATTTACATCGCTACCGACCATCGTGGGTTGGAAATGAAAAAGTACCTGGTTACTTATCTTAAAACCCAATTAAAAAAAGAGGTGGAAGATTTGGGCGCAGATAAACTAGATCCGGAAGATGATTACGTGGATTACGCTACAAAAGTTGCCAAGGCAGTACAAAAAAATCCTGGATCATTAGGCATCCTGCTTTGCGGTAGCGGACATGGGGTTTGTGTAACAGCCAATAAATTTAAAGGCATCCGGGCAAGTATTGGCTACAGTATTGAAGGCGTGGAATTAGGCAAACGAGACGATAACCTAAACGTTTTGTGCCTTGCCGCCCGTATTATCTCGAACGACCATGCCGCAGCGATTACCAAAAAATTCCTGGAAACAGAATTACGGACCGACGACCCAAAGTACCAAAGAAGAATAAAGAGGATTAACCAACTTGAAGGTTAAACTATGTTAAAAATTGTTCCGGCTATTTTAGTGGACAACATTACCGAACTTAAAGACCAATGTGAAAAAGTGAAAAGGTTAGATCCGTCCTACATACAGCTCGACGTTATGGACGGAGTTTTTGTAAACAACCGGTCGTTCGTCGAAAGAACGGAGTTGAACGATCTTCATCTGCCGTTCGAACTTGAACTACACCTCATGGTTAGCCACCCACTCCAAGAAATTGACTCTTGGAAAAATGTGGTGGGACTAAAACGAATCGTTTTCCACGCTGAGAGTAAAGATGACCCAAAAAAAGTAATCGAAAAGGTCAAATCCTCTGGATTAGAGGTCGGTGTGGCTCTTAATCCAGAAACGTCCTTGTCGGAAATTATTGATTTCTGTGATATAATTGACCTGGTTTTGTTCATGACTGTCCACCCTGGCCAGCAAGGCCAAAGGTTTATCGGCGAGGTGGGTGAACAAATCCAGTTGTTTAAATCTCTACTTAAGGCCCAAAACAAAAAAACCCCTCTCTTAGCGGTTGATGGTGGCATAAAACCAGAAAACGTGTCCATAGTGAAGTCTTGGGGCATAGACATTGCCTACGTTGGCAGTGCCCTAGTAGGTGCTACAGATATACAGGAAGCTTATACTAGTTTAACTCGAAATTAATTTCTTTTCTTTAGCTATGTTTGATCTTATCATTATCGGGGGGGCAGCCGCTGGACCAGCCGCCGCAGTCTATGCGGCCAGACGCCGTTTAAAATTAAAACTAATCTCTGACCGCTTAGGTGGCGAAGTCGCTCTTTCTGGGATCGTGAACAACTGGCCGGGAATTATTGAAATCCAAGGCTACGAATTAGCAAATAAATTTATTGAACATGCCAAGAGTTATCCAGAAGTCGACCTAGAAGAAGGGACTTGGGTACACAAAATTGTACCAGAAATGAACCACCATAACGTGCATGTAAAAAAACCAGATGGCACAGAAGAAGTTTACCAGGCCAAGGCAGTTATTGTTGCTACTGGCATTAAACCTCGTCATTTAAAGGTGCCAGGTGAACAGGAATTATTACAAAAAGGGCTAACCTACTGTACTGTCTGTGACGGACCTTTGTTCCGGAATAAAATTACCGCGACCATTGGCTCCGGCAACGCGGCGTTGGAGTCTGCTTTAATGATGGGCGAACTAGCCAGTAAGGTGTATGTCCTCAGTAAATACTCCAACCAAAAAGAGTTCAACGGTGGCTTCCCAAAAGGGGAAAATATTTTAGTAGATAAGATTAAAGCTAACCCAAAAATCGAAATCCTTTATTCCGTAAAAACCCTTGAGATTATTGGGCCAGACAAGGTAACCGCCCTCAGGTATGTAAACGAACATGGTGAAGAAAAAACTTTACCCGTGGACGGTATTATGATCCATATCGGGCAAACACCAAATTCGGACATTGCTGACTGTGTGGAGAAAGACGCGATCGGCCAAATTGTAGTGGATCAAAAATGCCGTACTAGTTGTCCGGGTATCTTTGCCGCCGGTGATGTCACCAACATTCCCTACAAACAAATTGGTATTTCCGCCGGCCAAGGGATAACCGCGGCCTTAGCGGCGATTGAATATATTAATCGCTGGACCGAAGTATAATATGCTCCCTCTGGTCGCCAAAGCTTTCGGGATAGTTGGGGTTCTCTGCATCACTTACGGAATTTTTGTTAAAAAAGAAGTCCACCAAGATATTGTTTTTGCATTAGGTGGCCTGGCTCTCCTAGTGTATAGCATCTACTTGCGTGATCCGATTTTCATTCCGCTACAGATTATTTTTACCCTAGCTAGTTTATACAAGATTTATAAAATAAAAAGAAAAAAATACTCTTCTTAACTTTAGAACATATGTCTATGCTGTCAGAAGTTTTTTCAACCTTACCGTGGCCGTTAATTACTATCCTCATGAATGTCGTAGCTGGTCTCGGGGCTATTTTACTTACCTACGGAGTTTTCCTGGAACCCGAACGTCGTCAAGATTCGGTTTTTATTGTTGCCGCCGCTTGTCTTTTCATCTATGCCCTTTGGGTTGGTAACAAAATTTTCTCCGTAGCAATGGCCGGACTATTGGTTGGCAGTATTATTGAACTAGTGGAAATTTTAATAGGCAAACATCGCCATACTTTAAAACAAATTGAGAGCTACCAATACCCGAATGGTAAAAAAAATAACCAATAATTATGCTTAATCTCATAACAATTGGCGATATTCTGATCGACACCCACCTTGTTATCGACGGTAAAAACGCTGAATGTACTGTCTTACACGAACACAAGAAACTCTGTTTTGACTATGCCAGTAAGATCCCAATTAAAGAGAGTTTTCAGTCATTGGGCGGCAACGCCGCTAACGTCGCCTGTGGAGCGACTAAATTGGGGTTAAAGACAGCAATCATTGCGAGTGTTGGCAACGACCCCAACGGCGAACTAGGTGTGGAAGAACTTAATAAATTCGGGGTGGATACCACACTGGTCGCTAAAGACGAAAAAGCCATGACTCGCTACTCAACTGTCTTAAATTTCCAAGGAGAGCGAACAATACTTTCTTTCCACGAAAAAAGAAGATATGTCTGGCCGAAAGTAGTTCCTCCAAGTAGTTGGGTGTATTATACCGGCCTATCTGAAGGTTACGAAAAAATCCAAGATGGATTATTAAAATTTCTTAGCAAACATCCGACTGTGCGATTGGCCATTAACCCCGGGTCATTCCAATTAAAATCTACCCCTAAAAAATTACTGGAAGCTCTAGCACGAGCTGATCTACTAATATTAAACCTGGAAGAAGCCGAGACTTTGCTGAATACAACTTTAGAAAAAGAAAAAGGTATTACTTCGCTTATGCACCAACTCATGATGTTCGGCGCTAAAGAAGTAGTAATAACCGACGCTGGAAACGGGGCCTGGGCTTTGGAAGAAGACGAGGCCTGGCACATGGAAAGCCTACCCGTAAAGGTAGAAGCAAAAACTGGTGCGGGCGATGCTTTCTCGGCTGGATATTTAGCCGCTCGCATCAAAGGCGAGGATATGTATACTGCTCTCAGTTGGGGTATAGCGAACAGTGCTGGAGTTGTTCAAAAA
>CAZRZQ010000038.1:0-8906 GCA_964604585.1 uncultured Gammaproteobacteria bacterium | reverse complement strand
AAAAATGTTGAAGAGATATAACCATGTGGGGCCGGAGAAAGTTTAAATACTAATTTAAAAAACTGGCTATTTGGGCCAGTTTTTTTATAATTTATTTAAATTGAGCGGGTTATGTCCAGCCTGGATAAAATTTTGAATCGGTATAAAAAGAGGTCCCGGAAGATCGTCCCAATCAACCCAACGCCATTCTTCTAGTTTTTCTGGCTCCATGTTTTTTACTTCACCAGAATCATAATCACTCATTACAAACAAAGTAATATAGTGCTTATCGTCTTTTGAAAAGATGTCATTAGTATATGGGCCCAATCTTATATTCTTTATTTTAATCCCTGCCTCTTCCATTACTTCTCTCTCTCTGCACAAGATTCAACCCCTTCGTTAAACTCAAGATGCCCGCCAGGTAAACTCCAACAACCAATCCCATGTCCAGTATTTTTTCTTTGACCAAAAAGTATCTTCCCATCTTTAAAGACAAACACTCCCACTCCTACTTTTGGTCTTTTTATTTCCATATTACAACCCCGCAGTGGGTATTTTAAGGTATTTATTATTTTTTAAGTGCCAAGCGTCAGGATCTGACTCTTGAATTTTGTCCCATAAATCTTTAGCGGATTTTGTATATAACTTTTTATCTCTTAGATCTTTCCTTAGTTTTACAAACTTGCCGGGAAGTTTGCTACCTTTTTGATCTAATTCCTTTAGCTCAAAATCTATATCTAGATTATCCGCGTCTCTCACAATTTTTGACTCCAAACTTTCTCTTTTGGTATATTCCTTGTTAATCTCTAAAAATTCTTCAAACGAGGTGCCACCAAACATATCTCTAAAAGCTCGCTCTTCGTCACCTTCAACATAGACTTTTTGGACATAGCTTAAATCGGAAATCCTTGTTTCGTCCAGATCGTGAACGAGAGCCATTTTTATTATTTTACTAACATTCTCCACGCCTTCTTTTTTTGCTAAAGATAAAGCAATAAAAATAACCCGAAGCGTATGCTCCAGGACACTCGCGCAATCTAGGCCTAGGTGTTGGCGCCAACCGCGCGGTACATTACGTAAGGACGCAATTTCGTATAGAAATTCAATGTCTCGATCTACGGTCATAAATTTGATCTTCTTTATAACTCTATAACTCTCCCAGTGTCGCTTCCCAAACGACAACGTCTTCATCGGTTAGAGATTTAAATTCTGTTCGATGGCTTTTCCCATAATCCACCATCTGTCGTAAGTCTGTTTTAAATTTTAGGATGTAATCTCGACTATTTTTATGCTTTTTGATCATCGCTTTAACATCTTCACACTGTCGGTGTAAAACATTGCTACATAACCAACCCCAGTCTATATCTTCTGACTTTCGTCTCCATTCTTCAACGGCTGTGGTTAGATAACCAAGCTTCTCAATCATTGAAAAGTAATTTGCCTCACGGTTATGTTTAGTACCATCGTGGGCAATGGAAAAATAAATTTCAATTAACGTCTTCTTTTCTTCATCACTCAATCCGGGAATTAATATACCAAGATTGTCTATAAAATACCTGTGTTCATCCCGCCTGTCCATTGCCGTTATTTCTTCCGAGGTAATATCCCCGGGCCCTATTTCTCCTAAATCGTGAACTAGAGCGGCAATTTTTAATCTTGTCTTTGTTTCTTCTTCTTGTTTATCATCTTTTAGCACCAAACCCTTAGCTAATTCAAAAGTATTTACCGCATGCCAAAAACCGCTCATGTCTCTATTACGTGGACCAGGATTAGAAAAATATCTTTCCCACCTAGCTACCCCCTTCATGCTGGCTTGCAGTTCCTGGTTAGTACGCATTGTTCTTACCAGCTTCTCTAGTAATGCTTGGTATTTATTTGGTCCCTCTGTCTCCAGTACGCCCCCCCCCTTAAATTCTGGGGATTTTGTGGTCATAATAATTAATCTTCTTTGTAAAAATCTATTTCCATAGTTTCGTGGATCCCTCGCATCCGGTTTAATTCGGCTTTACGACCATGAAAAAATTCTAAAGAATTGTAAACGGCATCATAGCGTAGTTCTGGCCCTAATAGACAGAGACCGTGCTCAAACGATCGAACCTGTTCACGAATTTCTCCAGCCAAGGTTGGATGATCTTGTTCGTTCTCGGCTAATTCTCTTAGACCATTTAAATGACCCTGCATTTCGATAAGAACACCACTAAATTCCTCTACTCTTTTTAAATATTTATCCTGGTTTTCACTGATTAATTTTCTTTCTAGATAGACTCGAAGGTCTTTCTGCATGTCAACAAGAGCTGTACCAATTTCAACTCTTTCTTCCGAAGTAAAATAATCCGCTGGCCGACCGGAGTGAAGATCGCGTAGCGTCATACCATAACCCTTAAAATCTTCGTACTTGGCTTGTAATCCCGGGCTCAAGCGCGGTAAAAGAAAATGTTCGCCCACTTCACCTTCGGCAATGGCTAAAAACTCGTGGTAAGCTTGGTTCCAAGGCCAGGCCTCGTAGCCAAAAGAGATCATCGTGGATTCAATTTCATCCAAAGTTACGGTTTGATCTTTTTCCAAATGCTCTAAGGCATGTTTTATCTTGACTTTTACTTCTTCCGGAAAAAGTGGCGGAAGATTCTCATAAAGATGCCGGAAGAGTGAAATGGTAGATTGCATAATTTAACTATTAGCGATGTAATAAATAGCGATACCACTCGCGATACTGACATTTAGACTTTCTTTAAGCCCGTTCATCGGGAGATGGATGACCTCGTCACAATATTTCAAGATATTAGATGTAACACCTGTTACCTCATTTCCCACTACCAAAGCAATTGGAAAACTCGGTTGCCACTTATACATATTAACACTTTTACTGGTTTTCTCCAAGGCAACAATTTTGTATCCTTCAACTTTCAACTGCTTTAAGACACCAGCAGTTTGCTTGTGTTTTTCCCAGGGTACAGAATTTTCTGCGCCCAAAGAGACCTTCGCCATTTTAGGATGAGTGGGATCTGGCGTGTAACCAGTCAAATATATCTTATCTACCCCGGCACCATCGGCAGTACGGAATATCGCCCCCACATTGTGGCAGCTACGGATGTTTGGTAAAACAATAATAAATTTTCTATTTTTGTTTATCATATTAATTCAGCTAATTTTAGCATAACCAAGGTCTTTTAGTCAAAAAGACTCCCATTACTGGAAGTCTTTTATATTCTTAACGCAAATGTACTGAAAGTAGGTGCTCATTACAAGCCCCAAGGGGCTAATAATGAATACGAGGGCCAGTACATCTGTGGTATCCTCGTGGGCGGCCCTTTCTGCCGCCCGAGGGCGTTCACTCCCGAGGGACATGGAACCAGTACTCCTCGTTCCCGACCTGGTAAATGAGCCTTGGTTCGTAGCCATCGGCTGGGAGTGTTTCCGAACTGCGGCCGTAGTAGACGGTGAAGGACACCGTCTCCGAGGACCGAAATTCGATCCGAGAAACCTCCAAGGAGTGGTTCACCAGTTCAGCCTGGAAACCACAACCCGGAGACTCGACCAAGATCTCGACCGGATCCCCGTCGACCAAGTACTCCCGGTCGACGAGCGTGGTGGCCAGATCCCCGTAGCTGAGTTCGAGATGGGTTTGAGTACCCATCCAGATCCGAACCCAGAACGGATTGCCGTGGCAATCCTCGTCCGGGATCTGAAACGAGGTCTTCACCTCCGGGGGCAGGACCGGCACGGTGTCGCTGTGGGTACTGACACCGGTGTCGGTATCCGTGTAGTGGAACTTGGCCTCCTCGAGGCAGCCGGTGAGGAAGAAAACCAGAACGACCAGAGTCAGACGCGACACGAACGTGTTCATCAGAAACCTCCCGATAATGAGCCGGCTCTCATCCACCTTGGACGAGACTTGTCTTTTAACAGTAATCTAAGCTATTAAAAAACAAATCGCGCTCAGGGTTAGAGCGCGTTATTGTAGTCTTAAAAAGGTAAATTGTCAACCGTTGTGTACCGGCCGTTATTTTAAATTAGCTAGGTTTTTTACCCACAAACTTTGCCCAGCACAAAGAGCGACTGCCAAAGCATCGGCCGCGTCATCGGATTTGATCTTGTCTTTAATACCAAGAACCACAGCAACCATTTTTTGCATTTGTTGTTTCTCGGCTTTGCCGTAGCCGGTGATCGCCTGCTTTACTTGGAGTGGAGTAAACTCATCCACCTCTAGGTTATTCTGGACTGCGGAAAGAAGAATCACGCCACGGGCTTGACCAACTTCAATCGCGGTTGTGACATTACGAAAAAAGAATAGCTTTTCAACCGCCATTCTTTGTGGTTTATGTTTTTTAACTAAAACATTTATTTCGTCAAAAATCTGAATAAGGCGATCAACAAACTTTTTTCCTTTGGCGGTTTCAATACAACCATAATCCACGACCGTCCAATCCCTTTTCCCGGTTCGCTCAATGACACCATAACCAACTCGCCCAAAACCTGGATCAATGCCAATTATTCTTGTCTTTGTTTCTTTAGGATTAATCATGTTACTTGGCGTTGGTATAAAAATCTTCAATGTCATCATTGTCTTCGAGGTTAGAAAAGAGACTAGCGAGTTTTTCGCCGTTTTCTGGTGAGACATCCACCTCGTCTTTAGCGAGCCAGACTAAACCAGATTCTAGAGGTTCAATACCCATGGCTTTAAGGGCGTTCACCGCCTTCTGCAAGTTTTCCATTTTGGTTTTAATTTCAATTTTTCCATCCTCTACTTCACTTATATCCTCTGCACCAGCTTCAATTAATTCCAGTTCTAGTTCGTCCAGATTTTTGCTTAGGCCAGGTTTGTTTAGGATAACCAAACCCCACTGTTCAAACATCCACAACACACTTCCCGGGCCAGCCATGGAACCACCGTGTTCGGTTAGTAAATGTTTTACATCTGAAACCGTCCGGTTTTTGTTGTCAGTCAAAGCCTTGAGTAGTATGGCGATACCGCCTGGTCCATAGCCTTCATAAATTACTGTTTCAACTTTAGTGCCATCGTTTAACTCCCCAGTGCCGCGTTTGATAGCGCGTTCAATATTATCTTTCGGCATACCAACAGCTTTGGCTTTTTCAATCGCAATACGCAAAGAAAAATTCATTTCTGAATCACCACCACCAGATTGGGCGGCGACAGTAATGCCTTTGGCAAATTTGGTAAACAAATTACTGCGTTTAGCATCTTGCTTACCTTTACGGCCTTGGATATTGTGCCATTTGGAATGTCCGGACATACGTTATTAATTTTCTAAAGATATTTTACCGTCACTAAATTTCTTATCTCCCAGCCGGCCATTTTTATTCCACCAGTCAAAAAACTTGGCCTTGCGCTCGCCCTCCATAAGTTGGACTTGGGATTTTACACCGTAAAAAGGAAAGACATACACATCCTTTACTTTTCCGTTGTTAAGGGTCAACCCAACACTAATACCTTCTTGGGTATCCGTAGAAAAATATTGGTCAAAGATGAAATTACCGAGGGAATAAAAGATCGGGGCGCCTTTATAAATTTCCATTTCTTGCACCACATGCGGGTGGCCACCGATAACAGCCGTTACCCCTTGGTCAACAAACCAATGAGCAAGATCTTGCTCCGCCTGGCGAGAATTTCTTTTGTATTCCACCCCCCAATGGACGTTTACTATTACATACCGCGCTTGTTTTTTGGCTTCAACAATTGCTTCCTTTACTTTGTTCATCTTCAAAGCGTGGTCGGTATTATTTACACCAATGATGGCGACTTTTTCTGGTAGCCCCATTTCTTCTCCAGCGACCCAAGTGTATTCCGTACCTTCTCGCAACTGATCACCAAAAAATTTTAGCTTACTATCTTTTAAAATTTTCTTGGTATAGTCGACGTTGGCCCAACCCATGTCAACAGTGTGGTTGTTGGCCAAACTAAACCCATGAAATCCATACTTAGCCAACTCCGGGGCTAATTTGGGGTCAAAACGAAAGGCAATAGACTTAGTGGTTGGAACACGATTTGGCGCAAACGGGCCTTCGAGATTCGCAATGAGTAAATCCATGCCATAAAAAAAACGATTTTCCTCCGCCTTCAGTTTGTCGAATAAGTAGTCTAAACCTTTGGTGCCCATCGCTTTAGATACGTTACGCTCAAGCATCATGTCTCCGAAAAATTGTACGGTCAAATCTTTTGCTACTGGTTCACCATTACTAAAGCCAGCAATAACGTGGGACGTGGTTTCTTTGAGGTTACGGTTTTGTAAAATTGTTGCACTATTGGTGTGGGAAAATAACTGGAAGTTCTTTGAACCTTTTAGTTCATTGTATTTCAGAAGTACATACAGGCTGTTAGGGCTATCTACCTCAAGTTTTCGGACGCGAGTTATGTCTCCAGACTTCAAAACAGCGAGAGAAAGCTCGTCGTGGAAATTGGCGGGCTCGAGAGATAAGTAGTGAGAAAAATCTACGCTGACCAAAAGTAGGCTATCGTTCCCGACTTCGTTCTTCAACCAAATAGCTAACTTCTCTAAATCCTCGGACGACGCATTGTTTTTTAAAATGACCGGAAGAACCTTCGTGTTTTTCCAGGTTTTCTTAATAAAGGGAACCAAGGAACTAACGCTATGTTCCCCTTCCATTATTTCTGGTCTAATCTTAACCAAACCGTCTTTTTCTAACTTAGCCAATAACTTAGTTTCGGTTTTTAATTCACCGTATGGGGTGTTCCAATTTAAATAACTGGAAACAACATTATCTAATCCGCGTTGACCGTGATTCGGACCAACCAAGACCACAATTTTTGGATCCAGAGATTTTACGGAGTCAAAAAAACCAGCGACATAATGGCCGGCAACCATATGGTGTGGCACAACGCCGGAAATTATTTCCCCCTCCAAGGTATTTGGTTTCTTGGCAAAGTCAAAAAATTCATTATACAGGCCGGCGTCATCTACATACGGAGCGTGGTTGGTGCCCACAACAGCCGTGGTAGCACCACTCTCATTTTGGGCTTCGACAATGTTTTGAAACAAGCCCTCACTATTTGTTAGACGAGGACCAAAAAAGTATCCGCCGATCCCGGCAACGAGAGCTAAAACAACGGTTAAAAAAATAATGCTTTTACTTTTATATGACATATTTATCTTGACTTTAAAGTCATTATATGATTACATTTAGTTGTTCCAAACGCAAAGGAAAGGGATCTCGGATGCATAATCTTCCTCGCCCGATCAACAAGGGGGCTCTGGTGATCACCATCGGCTTCTGGTTCTTGATTGGTGTCCTTATTTCTTGGGTCACTCCCTTCGTTCTGGTAAGCTGCGAGAAGATGTCGTTGGTGAATCTGCCTTCATGGTACACCTCGCTGATCTCAAACGGAGACATCGAGGACATCCTCCTCGCCCACTTCCTTTTCGGTGAGGGGGTCCTCCTCCTCGTCGCGGTCTTGTCCCTCATCTACCAGCGTATCCGCTGGAGCGATTGGTGGGGGTGGGTGCCCCGCTTTTGACTCCCCGTCCTCCCACCTCTTCCCGACAGCTTCTCTGTCGCGGCCCTTAGTTAATGAAATGTTTGTTAATTAAGGAACACAGAGAAGCTAGATTGGAACACATGAAATCCTATGCCTAAGGCGTGGGATTTTTGTTTATCTACTTATGGTATTCTATCTCAATTTTTTGCCTAAAACAAGAGGAGCCTTTCGGCTCCTCTTTGGGATGTGTTTTAACCTTTGAAACCAGTACCAGCTGGGATAAGACGACCGATGATAACATTTTCCTTTAGACCCTCGAGGTAGTCGATCTTACCAGTAATCGCGGTGTTAATAAGCACCTTGGCAGTTTCCTGGAAGGAAGCTGAGGACAAGAAGCTCTGGGTAGAAAGGGCGACACGAGAGACACCCAAGAGAAGTTCGCGACAAGTGGCAGTTTTGCCGCCATCTTTTTTCGCCAAGCGGTTGGAGATTTCCAACTGAGCTTTTTCCACAACTTCACCTGGTAGTAAATCTGTATCACCAGCATCTTCTACATACACACGGCTAAACATCTGGCGGATAATAATTTCAACGTGTTTGTCGTTAACCTTCTGACCTTGGGAAGAATAGATGTTCTGCACTTCTTCCAAAACATATCTCTGAACAGCCGGACGTCCCTTTAGTTCAAAGAGATCTTGGAGATTAATACTACCATCAGTCAGGCGATCACCTTTTTCTACCTTATGACCATCTTGGACAACCAGCTTGTAACCCAACGGTACGATGTATTCACGTACTTTTGGTCCTTCATAACTTAGGGTGACGGTGTTCTTGGTAATTTTTACTGTTCCGCTATATTTAGCAGTAATTTCTTCGCCAGATCCACCGCGAACCACTAAGACTTGATCTTTATTCACTGTATCCCCATCTTTCACTTCGACTTCATCTCCATCAGTAAACTTTAACTTCATTTCTTCCATCCCTTCAAACTTGATGCGGATAATTTTCTGGCCACGGCGTCCTTCGAAGATTTTCTTGCCCGAAGCCGAGGTAATAACCTTGCCGTCGGCGTCGTCAATTTCCACGGCACCTTCTACTTCAGCGAGAACAGCCTGGTGCTTGGGGGCGCGGGATTCAAACAATTCTTCTACACGAGGTAAACCTTGAGTAATATCTCCACCCATGACACCACCGGTATGGAAGGTACGAAGTGTTAACTGTGTACCTGGTTCACCGATAGACTGAGCGGCGATAACACCAACCGCAACACCGATGTCGGCTGGAGCGTTGTGAGCCAAATCAAAGCCATAGCACTTGCGACAAACACCTTTTGGCAAATGGCATTGCAAAACACTACGAACATGGACGGTGGTAACACCAGCGGCTTCAATATCGCGGGCAATCTGGTCGGTAATAACACCACCAGATTTTAGGATTACCTTGTTACCAGCTTTAACATCGGCCAAGACATAGC
>CAZRZQ010000037.1:0-9587 GCA_964604585.1 uncultured Gammaproteobacteria bacterium | reverse complement strand
GGCTCATCAAGGGCGAGGACGACCTCGCCCAGGACATCCGCCGTAACCGGCGGGTCACGGACGAGGAATTCGCTCGGTGGTCGGCGGCATACGTCGCCGACGAGCCGAACCGTGAGGTTCGGCGGGCGATCCGAAGCCTCGACCTGGAGGAGCCGATCGATCGGGAGAGGAATGTCGAGGTCCTCGCGGCGTTCATCGCCGCCAATGGCCTCGGGGTTTTCCTCGATCGCTTCGGCCTTTCCGACGAGAGCTACGAGTACCTCGTGGCGGACGAGGAAGAGCGAGAGCTCATCGAGGACGCCGCTGGGGAGGAGGATGAGGAAGCTGTGCTCGCCGCCATTCGGTCCGACGAGGACTGAGTACGGCGAAATTCAGCGTCACAACACAACAAGGAGGACTGCGATGGAGAACATCCGCGCACCGTGAGAGGGAACACGGCAAAAAATCCCTCACTAAATACGTCTTGTTCTTCGGAAAAAGATGTTGAGGAATAAAAAACCACTTTTGTTGAAGTGGTTTTTTGTTTTTTTTTAATTTGTTATTCAATCACCTTATCCACCAAACCGTAGTCTTTTGCTTCCGTGGCATCCAAGAAATAATCACGGTCTGAATCTTTTTCAACTTTGTCTAGTTCTTGACCAGTATGTTTGGAAAGGATCCGGTTAAGACGGTCTTTAATTTTTAGAATTCGTTCAGAACGGATTTTAATATCACTAGCTTGTCCTTCCATGCCACCCATGACCTGGTGGATCATTATTTCCGCATTCGGTAGAGCCAGGCGTTTCCCCTTGGCACCTGAAGCTAAAAGCACGGCAGCCATCGACGCCGCCATACCGATACAGATAGTTGAGACATCTGACTTAATATATTGCATGGTGTCGTAGATAGCGAGCCCGGATGTAACGGATCCACCGGGGGAGTTAATATATAATTTAATATCTTTGTCTGGATCTTGGTTATCCAGGAATAGCAATTGGGCGATAACAATGTTCGCTACATGGTCATCAATTGGTGTACCGAGGAAGATAATGCGATCAATTAAAAGACGTGAGTAGATGTCATAAGCTCGTTCTCCAAAGGTAGACTTTTCAATAACAGTTGGGATAAGGATTTGTGATCTTACTTCGTTGTTTTCCATAGTTTTTATTTTTTTTAATCGTTAAAAAGGTATTTTACCTGGTCTTTATTCTTTAGTCAAAATTTTCTTTAGAGCCTCTTCAATCGTTCCGTCAATGGTAAATCCCGCGGCTTTTTTGTGTCCGCCCCCACCTAATTTTTTGGCCAGAAGGGAAACATCCGTGGCGTCGCTGGTGGTTCTAAAACTGCCTTTAATTTTTCCATCCTCGGTTTCTTTTAAAATTAAAGAGACAGCGTCTTGACCAAGGTTGCTCAAGAAGTTGGCGATACCTTCGCTTTCGCTTTCACCAACGCCCGCTTGTTCCAAGTCAGAGAGTTTGAGGTAGGTGTAGGTAATACCAGTAAATTCATCCCGGGTGAGGCGAGATAAAACTACTCCCCAGAGTTTTAAAGAGCGGAGAGTTTTGTTTTGAGCGGTTAATGGTTTAATCGACTTCAGACTTCCACCCCGGAGCATTAGTTCGCTTGCGATGTTTAAAGAGTGAATCGTAGTTGCGGGGTTGGAGAAATTGTCGGTATCGGTAATAAGACCCGTGAGTAGTGCAGTCGCGCGAGCCGGGGTGATCGCGATACTGTTTAGTTTAAAATAGTTGTAAATAATTTCGGTGGTCGAAGAGGCGGTGGGAACGACTAGATTCCATTCGCCATATTGTTCGTTGGTTGGGTGGTGGTCAATATTAACAATCCTGTAAGGCTTATTCTTCAAATATTGGGCTACACCGGCATAACCGAGGTCGCCGGAATCTACCACAACAACAGTTTTAATCTCTTCGTTCTTAAAAATACTCGGGTCACTTGTTATATTTAGGACATGATTTAGAAAGGTATATTTTTCTTCGACTGGGGTGGCGCAAAAGATGTGGGGGATAACGTTGTGTTCCACGAGGTAATCACAAATAGCGCTAACCGAACCTAAAGCATCCCCATCCGGATTTTTGTGGGGGATAACGATTGCTTGACCTGCCTTTTGCAGGTGGCTATGAATCTGTTGAGCAGCTTGTTTCATTTTAGTAATTAAGAAGGAGTGGGGACGGAACTCCTTCCTGGTTAGCTTAATCGTTGGATCGCTCGTGTTAAGACATCAGCCAGCAGTCTGAGCGCTCTCGGCTTTCCTTTGAACTCCTTGCGGAAAGCTTCCTCGAGAAGCGCCTCGAATTCGTCCAACTGCTGAGGAGTGGTGACTTCAGTAGTCATTACCACCGACGCAGCTTCGCAGTATATCTTGACTATTTGTTCGACTGCGGTTTGTATCATCAAGACTTTAAAGCTTGCAGCCATCAGGCCTCTCTTTTCCCGCCCCCTTCTTAATTACCAATCATTCTCGACAAAGCTACCCATTATATCTCTCTTGTTACCGGTTGTCAAGGTGTGGTATAATGTGGAGCATAGACTTCGCTATGTACCTGAAGAGATTGGAAATTCAAGGGTTTAAATCCTTTGCTAATAAGACCAGCCTAGATTTCCTACCGCCGAAAGACGGTCGTTTTAGTATTACTGCGGTCGTTGGTCCAAACGGTTCGGGAAAGTCTAACGTGACTGATGCTATCCGTTGGGTGATGGGTGAAACAAGCATGAAGAGCCTGCGTGGTAAAAAAAGCGAAGATGTCATATTCTCTGGCTCAGAAACCAAAGGGCAATTGGGGGCGGCCGAAGTAACGATGGTCTTAGATAACGCAGATAATACAGTTGGTTTGGATTATCCAGAAATTGTCATTACTCGCCGGTTATATCGCTCCGGTGAAACGGAATATTTAATTAACAACAACACCGTTCGTTTACTCGATGTCCATTTGCTTTTAGCCAAAGCCCAGTTTGCCCAACATGGGTATACTTTGGTCGGCCAAGGAACTATCGACAAACTCTTAACCGTGAGTATCCAAGAGCGCAAAGACTTTTTGGATGAAGCATCAGGTATTAAAGAATACCAGATTCGTCATCACCAAGCTGTTTTGAAATTAGCCCGGACGGAAGAAAACATGAACCAAGCACAGACTCTCATGACCGAAGTCGAACCGCGCTTGAAACTTCTCGCCCGCCAAGTTAAAAAATTGGAAAAGCGTCAAGAATTAGAAGTGGCTTTGCGCGAGGCCCAGGAAAAATATTATGCGACGCTCGCCGAAAGTAATAACACGGATTGTAAAAATGTAGATGACAAATTAAAAATTGTTGATGGTCGTTACCAAGAAACATTTAAATTACTACAAGAAACTCAGTCGGAACTAGCAACACTTGCTCGTTCCTCTAGCCGTGATGAATTATTCGACGAATTACAAAGTAAACATCAAGAAGCGGTGCGGGCAAAGAACGAATTGGAACGCCAGTTGGCCATTTTGCAAGGCCAGATGCAGTCCGAGTATCGCGAAGCGGGTAAACAAAATTTAAATTGGTTGAATAACAAAATTGAAGAACTGAAATTGAAAACGGATGAAATGGATGCCACTTACCGCGAGGCGGAAAAAGTTAAGTTGTTGAGCGAAGAAGAATTAACGACCGAAAAGAAAAAGATCCAACAATTAGGCGAAGAACGGGCGCGATTAATATTGCAAATTTCCGAATTGCAAAATCGGCGGATGACTGGCGAGAGTGAAAAGAACTATTGGCAGTGGAGTGGTTTGACAGCTGTAAAAGCTGTCAAAGAAGCCCGAGAAAATTTTGGTAAATTATTTGGTCTGGTCGCCGAATTAGCGGAGGTGGATGAGGAACATCGTCTGGCGCTAGAAGTAGCGGCCGGGTCACACATGACATCCTTGGTGGTAGAAGATGAAAGTACCGCCAGTCGGGCGATCGAATACTTGCGTCGAGAAAAGTTAGGGGTAGCAACATTTTTGCCTTTAACAAAAATTGGGGAAAGATATGGTGGGCGAGAAATAGATAGTTACGTTAGCGCCCCAGGTGTTCGCGGCCGGGCCATTGAATTACTTCGTTTTAATGAAAAATTTAGAAATATTTTTTCTTTTGTTTTGGGAGACACGCTCGTCGTCGATGACTTGGCCGCGGCCGAGAAGGTGGGAGTGGGCCAAGTCCGCATGGTAACCCTGCAAGGGGATTTAATTGAAAGAAGCGGGGTTATGAAGGGTGGCTACCGCTCGTCACAACGACGGAGTATTAGTTTTTCAGGCGAATTGTCTTTAAACAGCGGAGAACGTTTACATGAATTGGAAGAGAAGATAAAAGTTTTACAAGGTAATCTCAGCGACTTAGAAAAAGAAAACGAAAGGATTACAGCTGGAGTTTTAGGAAAAGAAGTGGCTTACAAGACAGCAGAAGCGCGGGCAGAATTATTGTTACAAGATCGCCATAATATTGAAAAAGAATTGGCTGGTTTAAGTCGCGAGCTAGAAATTTCCTCGCTCGCCCCAGCCGACAGAAGTGTCGCTCTCGCTAAATTACAAGAAGATAAAAACAAACTAGATAATGATCTAAAAGCCGCCGAAGAGAAGGTTGGAAGTTTGAGTAGTGAGATCGGGGATTTCAATCGTCGAGAAGAAGAAAAGAAACAGCGGGTTTTTGCTTTACAAGAAAAGATGCAAAAGGAACAGGCCGAGGTGAACAATATTCTCGCCGAGCGTCAGGATTTAAAAATTGAAATGGCGAGATTGGAAACTAAGAAAGAAGATTTAGAGCGTGAAGTGGAAAGAGAAATGAATGCAGTACTTGCTTCTATAATCGAGCGCAATCCACCAACTATTAAAATGGAATTACTACCGGAAGTGGCCGATGATATTCAAAAATTAAAATACCAACTAAGTCTGATCGGCGGTATTGACGAAGAAGTGACCAAAGAATACACCGAGACTAAAGAAAAGTACGAATTTTTATCTAGTCAGTTAACAGATTTAGGACAAGCGATTGGGGATTTAGGAAAAATGATTGAAGAACTTGACTCGCTTATGAAGAAAAAACGGGAGACGGCTTTCAAAAAGATCCGCAAAGAGTTTGATCGGTATTTCAAAGTATTGTTTGGTGGTGGTAAGGCCGAGTTGGAAGAAGTGTATGGTGATGTGGTTGAAGAAGGTGAAGAGGAAAATATGGTTGAGGAGGTAGAAAACCTAAAACCAAAAAGACGCGAGAAAATTTTAACTGGTATTGACGTCATTGTTAATCCACCGGGGAAAAAGATAAAGCACATTAATTCTTTGTCCGGTGGTGAAAGAACCCTGACCTCGATCGCCCTTATTTGTGCCATTCTGCATTGCAATCCATCACCGTTTGTGGTTTTGGATGAAGTCGAGGCGGCTCTCGATGAATCTAACACCATGAAGTTTGCGGCGATCATGAGTGAATTAGCCACCCAATCCCAGTTTATTATTATTACCCACAATCGCGTAACCATGCATTCGGCTAACGCTCTTTACGGCGTGGTTATGGGTGGTGACGGTATTTCTAAACTCCTAAGCGTGAAGATGGAGGACGTGCCGGAGTATGAAGAAAAATAGATTTGATCACTAGTGCAGGTAGCTGGCGGGCTGGACCTGCGTCACAGACCGATCGCGTGGCGCGGTAGGTAGAAATTCCAGTGGACGAGGCCGACGATGTCGACGTGGAACTCGGCATCGCCGACATGCCGCTGTGGCGTGACCTCGAGGCTTGCTCCGACGTCGTTGTTCAGGGTCCAGGGGACCCACGTTCCTTCCTTGAGATGCTTGGGCTCCTTCATCTCGATGCGTACGTGACCGTTTTTGATTATGAAGGAGTCCACCTCGCCTCTGAGGGTACAGTTGAACTCCCTGACTTCGATGACCGCTTTGGGGTTGGCCTGGAGCCAGTCCCGAAGCGTTTCCCAAGTTGAGTACTCCATCGTTTTACCCCTAACAGATCCAGCCCTGCCAGCAGGCGTTACTTCAACACACAAGGGTAAAAAAGTCAATATTGACAAAAACACTTAAATAGTATATATTAATCTCGCTCTCTAGGATGTAACACATCCGCCCGTTGACAACGGGCAAACCGTCGTTTGTTAATTTGAATGTATTTTAGTTATGTTAATGATTCGTTTACAACGCGTAGGAAAGAAGAAACAGCCAACTTATCGGTTGATTGTTTCAGAAAAGACAAAAGATACCCACGATAAATACGTGGAACTTTTGGGGAGCTTTAACCCGCATCTTAAAGAAGGTGGTTTTTTACCAAAGGCTGACCGGATTAAATACTGGATTAGTGTTGGTGCTCAACCATCTGACACTGTTCGCAACTTGTTAATCAACGCCGGTGTTATTACCGGTAAGAAGAGCAAGTCGGTATTTTTGTCTGGTGCCAGAAAAGCTAAATTGGAAGAAAAGAAGAAAGCGAAAATTGAGGCCGATGAAAAATCTGCTGCCGCCAAGGTAGCAGCAGCCGAAGCCGAAAAAGCGGCGGCTGAGGAAGCGGCTAAAGTAGCCCTCGAAGCCCCAGCTGAAGAAGCTGTAGCCGAAACCCCAGCAGTTGAAGTCGCTCCGGAAGAGAAAAAAGAAGAGCCCCCTACTGAGAGTGAAGCCCCAGCGGCTTAAGACCAGTTGACGGGTATACAGAACTTGATATAATGTAGGAAAGCAGCATGAGTGGCATAACCACTTTCTAGTCGACAGGCTGCACTGTTAAGAAAAGTAAGTATTTGAAATA
Source organism: uncultured Gammaproteobacteria bacterium (assembly GCA_964604585.1). GTDB lineage: Bacteria > Patescibacteriota > Patescibacteriia > Magasanikbacterales > GWA2-37-8 > DATDYA01. The sequence continues at coordinate 2,852 of CAZRZQ010000037.1, read as the reverse complement.
TGGAAGCAGATCAACAGTTTGTTGAAGAGGTCGTAAGGGCCATCGTCAACAACCCGAATGACGTGAAGACCGAACGCGTAATTGACGAACGCGGAGTCCTCATCACTTTGGATGTCAATCCAAATGACATGGGTTATGTCATCGGTCGTCAAGGTCAAACCGCTCGCGCTCTACGCACCTTGTTAAAGATCGTTGGTGCTAAGCACAATGCTCGTGTGAACTTGAAAATCAACGAGCCGGCCGGTGGACGCGTCTCCCGACCAAGTGCTTCAGCAGCTCCAATGACTGACGAAGTGATAGACACTAGTGCAGTTGAAGATTTGAAGATCTAATTGATCTTTCACATAGACACTTAAACCGCCTTGTGGTAAAATGCTGCAAGGCGGTTTTATTTCTTTCTTTTTATGCAATTCGACATCCTGACAATTTTTCCGGACCTTATCCACCACTATGCCAATGATAGTATTCTTGGTCGTGCTCAAAAGGATAAAAAGATTAAAATTACGGCGCACAATTTCCGTGATTATTCTAAGGACAAACACGGCAAGGTGGACGACCGTCCGTTTGGTGGCGGTCCGGGGATGATTTTACAAATCCAACCAATTTATGACTGTTTGAAAAAAATAAAAGTTTTAAAAGAACAAAGAAAAAAAACTAAACAAAAAATTCGGGTTTTACTAATGGACCCAGCTGGTAAGAAATTTGATGAAAAAATGGCTGCTCGTTTTTCTAAATACGGCCGCTTGGTTTTAATTGCCGGACGCTACGAAGGCTTTGATGCGCGGATAAATAAATTGGTGGACGAAAGAGTTTCGGTTGGAGATTATGTCTTGGCTGGCGGCGAACTACCCGCTCTAACGATTGTGGAAGCAACGGCGCGACTTTTGCCTGGGGTATTAGGTAATGGCAACTCCTTAGCTGAAGAGACTCATACTGCAAAAAATACGCAAAAGGAATATGCTCAGTATACCCGTCCAGAGGATTTTAATGGTTTAAAAGTGCCTAAGATTTTGTTGTCTGGAGACCATAAAAAAATATCTGAATGGAGAAGAAAAAAGGGGTAGTAGTTGTCCACATTCATCTGTTGCCGTCTAGATTAAAAAGTGATAAAGTTTCTAAAATTTAATTTACCTAACATGCATATGTCAAAATATATTGCAGCAAAAGTAGGCCTGGTGATCGTTCTAGTCGTTGGGTTGGTTTTAGCAGGGGGTTGGTTAAGGCGGGAAGATAGCATAGTTAAAGCAGCTGGGTGTGAGGTTTTAACCTCGGATATTGAAGGAAAGACTTTTAAAATGCGATCGATTGTCGATCGGTGTGGATTAGATGTGGAAGCTGCCGTAGATGCTGTTTTGGCATATCCTATTGGAACTGGTGGTAAAACTCTTTTTTTTGCCGCTGGTAGAGGTTATGATATTAAAGTGCCAATCCAGATAAACAAATCAGGGATTACTTTTATAGGAGAGCCCGGTTCATCTTTTGTTAATGCTACTTATACTGATACACAGCGTGGCACGTTATTTAATTGTGCAATTAGTGCTGGAGATGCCTGTATTGATTTGGTTATGAATGGCAATGATCCGCCAGCTGGCTTTACGTTTTCTAATATTGCCATGAAATATACTGGATGGGATACTGGCGCAGAAATTACGGGAATAAGATCTAATTCTGGTAATCGAATTTTGAATATTAAAGATTCAGCCTGGATTAATTTTCCTGGAAACGCGATTAGCCTACTTGGAACAAATGTGATATTTTTGGATAACTTAATTTTCCAGAGTAATAATCAATATAGTAAAATAGCAATTAATATTGAGCACAATAATAGCCAGGCACCAAACGCGATTTCAATTCAGAACGTTCAAATCCATGGTTCTTATGATAAAGGTATTAAAGTTGTTGGTGGAAGTGGAGTTACAATCAGGGACAGTTTTTTTGAAGGTTCGATTCAAAACCCGATCTACTTTGACACTACTATCCATGGATCAGTTGAAGGCTGCCGTTTTGAAGTTAATGCATCTAAAAATACCGAAAGTGCACCAGCAATTGAAGTTACTCGTTCTGGTTTAATACCTGGTAAATATCCGGATGTAGTAATTAGAAATAACTATTTTGACCATCAGTGTGTGGCAAATCGTTATCCAATTGCCATGTCTGGTGCTACGGGTAACGTTACTACGATGGAGCCGCGCGTGTTGTTGGACGGTAACACTTTCAAGGGTACAAAAAATAGTATTTTTACCGGCACTTCACTGTACGCGACCAATTGGCAGTGTGCGAATAATATGATTTATAATCGCACCCAAAGCTCACCAGCAGTCCATTCTTCTGTGGTTGTCGGGTCGAATGAGTGTCAAACTTTTCCAACTAACCTGCCTCCCGCCCCGTCTGCTTGTTATAATTACTAGTAGTTAGTTCTGGTTTAAAAAGACCCTGGTTTTGACCAGGGTCTTTTGTTATTTTTAAACGCTAACTTATCCACATATTTAAGGGTCTTCACCCCTTGACAAGTATTAGCTAAAATGTTAATCTGTAGAAGCTAAAAATTTAGGTTAGCAACCTAGCAATTTGTACCTCAAAAAATCGGCTTCTTCTAAGTTATTCCGGAGAGGAATAAAACTGGAAAGAGAAAAGAGTAACTCAGGATGGGTTCCTCTTTTTTCTTTCCTCGTAAGAGGAAAGAGCGTACCTTGACAACATCAAAGTGACAAAAACCATATATAAGAACGTCTATCTTAAATAAATCCAAGTATATAAACTTGATCCTTTAATAAGGAGCAAGCATCTTACTCTTATTTTTGAGAGTTTGATCCTGGCTCAGGATGAACGCTGGCGGCGTGTCTAAGGCATGC
>CAZRZQ010000036.1:0-9722 GCA_964604585.1 uncultured Gammaproteobacteria bacterium | reverse complement strand
AAACCTTTTCTTTATCAATACCAGCCACATAATCACCTTTGGAATATAGATGATAAACTTTGCCTGGGGAAAGGCCTGTTTTCTTTTCTGTCCCTTGCCAATAGTTATAAATGGGCCAATAGGCTGGGATGTGCCGTTTGCGGAGAATAAGATAATTACCAACTTTATTGTTTGTAAATAAATGATTTGCAGAAGACACCAGTCTTACTTCACCCTTGTCCGCGTTAACTTCTACCCTATCTCCGTTTTTTAGAATTTTGGTGGCACATTTTGTCCCAACAATACAAGGCTTTTGTAGTTCTCTCGCAATAATAGCAGCATGGCAAGTGATACCACCTTCGTCAGTAATAACTGCAGATGCTTTCTTTAGTGCTGGTAAATAATCAGGAGTAGTCATTTCTGCCACTACGATCTCTCCCTTTTTGACCTTGTTAATGTCTTCTTTATAAAGTACGACCCTAACTTTTCCGGTAACCCGTCCTGGATAAACACTTTTACCTTCCAAGACTTGTGCGTATTCAACCTTGTCGGCTTCTAAGATTAAATTTTGTTTTTTTAATTCACTTTCCAAATTGTTAATCAAGACGAATTCTCCGTTCACTAGAGCATAACCGTGAATTCTTTTTTCAAATTCAAGTATCTGTAATTTAGAAAAAGCCTTTTTCTCTAACTGGAATACTTCCTCTGGCTTCAGAACCAAGGTAAATTTAGAATATTGGGGATAATTTTTGTTAAAGAAACTAATAAATACATTGTCTATCTCTTCGGTATAATGTTGGGTTTTCTCACGTATCTTAAAAGTTTCTTCGGTAATTTTTTTAGATACTTTTAAATGGCTGGGTAGAAGAAAAATCATATCTGCCAAGGGAAACCACAGACGCCAATTTTTATAATAGCTCTTTAGCTCTTTAATATTTTTAATTTCTTTCTTGTGGTCTAAATAAGGAGAAATTTTGTCTAGATATTTATAAAACTCTTTTTTAACCCAAGGAAAATGTTTTTTATCTTCGTTAATCATTTCTGAGGCTTTTTTATAAAGTCTATCTAACTCTTCCTCATTCCACCAGCCAGCGATGTTATAATGCTCATCGTTTTTTACGAGGACAATATTTTTAAGATTAAAACCAAAAAGATTATCTATTAATAACAAATCCTCATCGCTCCAAATTTGCGTGTAGAATAATGAGTGTTCACGAGTGTAAAGTTTTTTTAAACGGGCTGGTTCTACCACCCCACTTTTTTTATTTGCTAGCGTAGTAATCGGTCTACTTTGTGTAATAAAAAACTTGCCACCCTCTTTCGCCCACTCGATATCGCATGGAAAACCATAATGGGTTTCTATCTTGAGGATCAATTTTGAAAGAGTAAAAATATCGGCGTCAGACAATTTTTGGGATATGGCCTGTTTTTTGGTATATTCCGACCATTTGTTACCACCAGATGCGGCTCGCACCATCCCTCTTTTCTGTTCATTAACATTCTTGTCTATAATTCTAAACGGTTCTTTTCCTACTACATAGCTATCCGGAGTAATTTGGCCAGATACAATTGCCTCCCCTAATCCAAGACCCGCTTCAATAATTAATTGGTTCGGATCTTCAGTAACAGGGTGCACGGAGAAGGCAATACCTGAAATCTCGCTATTTATCATTTTTTGGATGACCACGGCCACAGAAATTTTTGTTTCATGTAAGCCTTTTTCAAAACGATAAAAGATCGCGCGTGGCGTGAAGAGAGATGCCCAACATTTTTGGATGTTTACAAGTAAAGATTTTTCAGTAGTATTAAGATAGCTTTCCAACTGGCCAGCCCAAGCCGCGCTAGCACTATCTTCACTAGTTGCGCTTGATCGTACCGCAACATATTTAGTCTTTAATTGCTTAAAATAGATCAAGACGTCTTTTTTTAAATCAGCAGGAAACTCTATGTTCATTATTAAAGCTCGTATTTCCTCGGAGGCTTTTTCAACGGAAGCGATATCTTTATTATTAACTTTATGCAAAATAGCGTCAATTTCGATATTAAAGTCAGTTTCTTCCAAAAAACGATCAAAGGCAGCGGATAAAACCACAAAACCAGGCGGTACGGGAATTCCAGAATTTGACATCTCCCCAAGAGACGCACCTTTCCCTCCAGCCAGGCCTACATCTTCTTTTTTTATTTTTATAAATGGCAAAATGTATACCATAATTTAAGTAGGAGAAAATTTATTTATAAACTCCGTACGCGTTAAGTTAAGCTGGCGCACTTCTGGCAGGACACCGTTTCTTAAGTATTCCGTCAATAGTTCATCGTTATGCATTAAACCAATATCCCGACCGCCTATATGTAATTCCGGTGATTCTATAATCTTATAATCTTGACCTTGTCCGAAAAAATTATCTAAAAGAGGTTGGTGGACTTGGCCTAAAATCCAAGATTGTAGAGCTATTGTATTTATTCCACTCAACTTAGAATCTGTTTGCAACAAAGTAGCAAATTTTTGGAAACCATCTAAAATAATAGAAACAATATTATTTCTACCTTTTAAAGGGACCGACCCAAGATGTAGAGAGGCTGTCTCATTAGAGTGAAGTGTGTAAGATACAACATTATTTAAACTAAATTTGTCTCCCCCAACAGCTTCGTCCGGTTTGGTCAAGTCTGATACTGGCGAAGTAAAATTTTCATCATAGCCCATTTCAATAAGCTTTTCGGCTAATTTCTTCGGTCCAAAACTGTGTTCTATCTCACACCAGGCGAATATAGTATCTAACAATATGTCCAAACCCGGATCGGTTGCCCCCTCTGCCCGGAGATCCAAATCATATTCAGGGTAGAGTCTATGCATTCTGTCTTTAATAGTTTGCTTAGGATCCTCATCTTTGCAACTTTGCAATTCGGCTTGGTAAACTTCAAATTGTCTCGCAAAACGCCTAAAAGCCGGATTCATTAGACAGGCTTCCAATTTTCTTGTTTCTTCGCCGATTTCCATAATAATTCAAGCAATAACAATGGGTTAATTTTACCCTAAAAAAGACAGGACCGCAACCCTGGTCCTGTCTAGTTAGTAGATATGTTACTTTTTTCCGAGCTTTATTTTTACACTCTGTTCTTTCCCCTGGTGGTAAACCTTTAGGGTTATCTCATCACCTGGCTTATGGTCAGCAATTACGTCCGCTAAGGTATAACCTTCGTTTAGTTGTTTACCATCAGCCTCAAGGATGATGTCGTTCTCCGCTAGACCCGCGGTTTCGGCTGGTGAGCCAGGCATGACGGCGACATCAGTTTGCCTTTGCCCCCGGGAGACAAACATGCCGTAATCATAGGGCAAGTTATTATCGTTTTTAATCGTTCGGTTTATTGGTACGTACCGAACGCCAATAAAAGGTATTTCATCCGCGGTAATTTTACCGCTCTGTTTTACCTCGTCATAGGCGGCACGGACTTCATTAGCTGGAATGGTAAAACCTATACTCTGGGCGTTGGCCATGGCAACATTCATGCCGATTACATTGCCAGCGATGTCGAGTAGTGGACCACCAGAATTACCAGGGTTAATTGCAGCGTCAGTTTGGATAAGGCCACGAAGCCTCTCCGGCCCCGAGGCCGATCCGCCAGCAATAATGGATCGTGAAAGACCAGAAACAACCCCTTTACTGACAGTGTTAGCAAACTCACCAAGCGAATAGCCGATCGCAATCGCGGTTTGCCCTACTTTTATTTTATCTGAATCACCAAAAGCAAGATAAGGTAAGTTGTTCATATCAATTTTCAACACAGCGATGTCGTTGTTTGGATCGCGAGCTAAAACTTTAGCATTAACTTTTTTCCCTTGGTTGTCTTTGTCGTTCAAAATCACGGTATATTCCGCGCTTGGATCTTCTACAACGTGTTTGTTAGTCATAATATATCCATCGGCCGAAACAACAAAACCGGTTCCTGCGCCGACCTGCTTTAATTCCGTACCGCGCTCACAGAGCGAGGGCATGTCAAAAAAACCTTCAAATCCGGGTGGTAGATTGTCAAACAAAGGACTATTTTGGTAACACTGTTCCAGCCGCGGTACTTCAGCAGAGGCGACAATACTAACAACCGCTGGTGAAGCTTTTTCTACCACATTTATAACCTGCGAGTCTTCGTTTACTACACGGACAGTTGTGCCGTTTTGGTCAGTAAAAGTCTCGCCCTGGTTAGAACCAATTCCTAAACTATTTTTTAATTTCTCTAAGGGCGCGAAAGCTAGAGAACCCCGGCCAGCCTCTCCTTGTCCTCTGGAGCCATAAGCTTGAAGGCCAAGGACCAAAGCCAAAACTAAGATTAGAACCCCTAATATTTTTAAATTATTCTGCCTAGTCTGGTTGTAATCATTTGTTTTGTCCATAGTAATAAAATTTTAGTTACAAAAGACCATAATTTAAGATGGTCTAATAGATATATTTTGACTCTAATTTTTTTAGCTGTCAACTTACGATCTTCTGCCTCGCTACAACAATTTAAGATGCTCTAACGCCATGTAGGCGGCGACCACCGTCAGGCTATCTGCGTGGTATTTATTGTTAAGTAGCGGCAATATTTTGTTAATCGGGATAAGAGTTACGGTAATGTCTTCACTCGGTTCAAGTATTTGTTGGCCCTCGTACTCAGCGTCAAGAGCTAGGTAAACATGAGCGCTATTCGAATTCCATTTACCGAGGTGAACACGGCCTAATTTAACCCAATTTTTTGCCACATAACCAGTTTCTTCCCGCAACTCCGCTTTGGCTGTAGACAAGATAGATTTTTTTTCAACATAACCAGCGGGCAGGGCGGCAACTTTTTTACCTTCGTAAATATGATGCTGGTAGATTACGATTGCTTCCTGTTTAGGAGTGAGAGCCAAAATGACGACTATTTCTGGACCAATGGAAAAAAAGTATTGGCTATTACAGCCGTCGGGACGGCAAACCGTCCATTCGTCAATTCGTCGCCACGGGTTATTAAAAGCCGTACGTTTCTTAAGCACCTTCCATTTATTATTACGTTTTGGCATACAAAATTATTTCATTCAAAGTACTCTACTAAATAGATCACACCGGCCTTGTCGTCCGAAACGAAGATTTTTTTGTCTTCTCTAACCAGAACATCTACGGGGCGGCCGAAGGAAGTTTTTTTATCTTGACTTAACCAACCGGTAATAAAATCTTCGGTGCTCTCTAAATCGCCATTTTCGTTTAAACTAAACCGAACAATCTTGTACCCAGTTGGTTCAGTCCGATTCCAAGAACCGTGATAAGCAACCAAGAGGTCGTCTTTAAATGCTTCACCCCAGCTACCCGGGAAAAACGAAAGACCGAGTGGTGCTGAATGAGCTGGCACATCTATCCGAGAAGGAATTTCCGTTGGTTCCTGGCAAGGATTACGAATGTAGGTATTTTTGTCAAAAACCGTATCATGAATATTTTTACCATAACAAATTGGCCAACCGTAATTGCCTCCCCTGTTCAAAATGTTTATTTCATCCGGTGGTAGATCATCCCCTAATAAATCTCGCCCCATTTCGGTGGCCCAAATTTCTTCTGTTGTAGGATGCTTAGTTAAAAACACCGAATTACGAAGACCGGTTGCAAAAGGTGTAAGAGTACGTTCGGCTAAATTTAGATACTGGACGCTACCGCGTCGCTTATCTTCTTCCTGGCAGGTATCACAAGAGGAACCAATGGAAACCAACAAGCCATCTTGGTATTTTATGATCGACCGCGTCCAGTGCCGACCACCAGTTGGCAGGTCCACAATTTTTTCTTTATTACTCGCAGCATATTGACCAATATTGTAATTAAAACGAGAAATTTGGTTTTCTTCAGCGACATACAGATAACAATGATCGACGTTGCAATCAAAAGCAAGGCCGTGTGGCGCGTTCAGATCTTTCACGATATCAACGACTTCGATTTTTTCAATTCCACTTTCCTCATTTAAGGCAACTACCCTTCCTTCTTCCGGAATACTGACGATGACCGTACCGCGTGGGTCTAGTTCTAAATCTCGAGGCGCAATTAAATTTTTAACCAACACACTAACTTTAAATCCAGTCGGCGTAGTAAAGGGGGTATTGTCGAATTTTTGCGTTCCGGTTATCATTTCCCGATCTCTATTTAAATTATCCAATACCGGCGTATAGCCACCGAGGTAAACCGGGCCCACTCCTCGCAAGTTGGTATAGTAAAACCAACCACCATACGCAATTATCCCAACGAGGATAACGAGGCCAGAGATAACTATAAAACGTGTGCGACTCATAATATTACTCCTTCCTGTTTAAGTAATTCCATTTTCTTTTGTACCCCACGGTTGTATCCCCCACCTTGCCCATTAGAACGGATTACCCGGTGACAAGGAACGGCTGGATTGAAATTTTTGTGTAGGATATTCCCTACCGCCCGAAAGGCCTTAGGACGACCGGCCTTTTTTGCCACTTCAGCGTAAGTTAAAACCTGGCCTTTTGGGATAGTGGCAACGATTTGAAAAACTTGTTCAGTAAAAGATAATTCGTTTGTGTTCATAGTTAGGTATTATAACACAAAAACATCCTTGGCAAGTCCAAGGATGTTTACGAACTGTTTTTTACAAGACAGATGGTTCTTCGGGTGGGTTGCCACCAGGCAATCCTCCCGGCTCCTCCTCGTCTTCTTTATCTGAGCCAGGTACTGGACGATTGTCGTCATCACCATCGGGATAAAAGACCATATGATTATGGTTAGAGATACAAGGGCTAGCTAGTGGTAGCTAACATTTTAAACGTAACACGCCAAAAAACCTCTGTCAAATATATGTATATAACTACGCTACACTGATTGGTCCAAAGAAAGCCATGTTAGAGTTTTTTACTTTAAAAACAAAAAAACACTCACCAAATAGGTAAGTGTTTTTATTTTACTAACTCGTACATAGCTCTCTAGAAGAACTAATAACTTAGTTACTCTAGAGACCGAGCCATGTACGAGCGCACGGTCCCTGCCACCGTGGCGGTGCATTCTGTCGAGGATCAGTACTTGGAAGCTCAGCCGAAGAGGTCGAGCAGGTCCCAGATCCGATTCAGAATCAGAAGCGAGGTGGAGATCGGGCCGTGGAGCTCCTCCTCCTCGTTGTCCCAGAGGTAGAACTTGCTTTCGATAACGAGTTCCACCTTGAAAAACGTCTTGCCGCCCTCCATGTAGCTCGTGTGCTTGGCCCTGATGATGGGGATCTCCTCGTTATCCTCCTTGTCGTCCGAGGGGTAGACTTCCCAGTTCTTGGCCGTGGCAGCCACGCTCGCCATCTGCTCTCCGAGATTGTGACCGGGCGGGTCACTCACGTCGTCCACGAACGAGACCAGCGTTGTCAACTGCTGGATCGTGACACCTGACAGCTTGATGATGATGGGTCTCATCTCGTTGACTCCTTGTGGCACAGCCACGTGGAAGTTTTCTTGCCCGCCCCCTGGTCTGGGGAAACAGGCTAGATAAAGACAAAGGTTTATCTACATTTAGCCTGCTTCCATATGAAAAAGAACAGTTTTACGAACTGTTCTTTATATCACTTTGTGATGTTTTTGTCAAACTGAGGGGGGGCTTTTTGTATAACTACGGTATTTTAAGGAGTAAAAATATCTACCGTACTTGAGCCAATTGTTCCCCCACTACTATTTTTAGCAACAAATGTTAAACGATACGGTCCCTTACCTTTCCAAGTCCAGTTGGTAACATCCACCCAAACTTCTTTGTGAGGATAGTCTTCATTGCTGTTATACATTTGGTTCAACCGGTCACCATCCACCTGCCAATACATTTCGTAATTAGTAATATCTAAATTCGGTATATCCACTTTAAACGGCTGGCTGCCAACGACGGTGGCGTTATTAGTTGGCCACCAAATATTTAGGTTGCCAGTCGTTGGTGGTGGAGCAGGCGTACCACCGCCCCCACCGCCGGTTGGGGTATTTTGTACAGTAATATTTTTAACATTACTAATCCAGATATAATTTACTGACCAGTTATTGTTGAAAACACCGGCAACAATTAAATAATCTCCGGCGCTCGTTGGTGTCCAAGAAGGATTGTAGCCTTTACTTTGGCCAACAGTAAAGGATTGGTTTTCGTAAAATTGCTGGAAAACTTTTACTCCACCACTTGTATATACTTCGACATCCACAATTGTTCCGTTGACTGCTGTCGTATGGTTATTCTTAATTGCAACATTCAAACTCACCCCTTGGTTGACTGTGACCGTTCCTGGAGCATTGCTCGTGATGTTGAAATTAGTAAGGGTCGGCGTACCGCCTCCTCCCGGATCTCCACCACCGCCACCACCTCCTTGGCCACTACCACCAAACCAGGTTCGCATCGTACCTTCGGCTGGTTTGTTTTGTGAAGTAAAGTCAGTATTACCGTTCCCACCAGCGTTCGGGTCGGTTAGCCAATCCCAGATATGTACGCCTTGCATAAAGGATTGCCCGTCCCAATACGAGAATAGAGCTTCATATAGAGCTACTTGGTTGTCGGGGTCATATCCACCGCCTCCCCAATAATTAAACGGCTCCCACTGCGCCCAGTCCATACTGCGATAACCAATCTCGGTAAAAATTATTGGCTTGTTCCAGCGATTGTAAAGATTTTTAATATCGTTATTATTAATCTTTGCCCATTCGTCTTTGTAAGCTTGGACAGTTTTGTTCCCGGTTGGTAATGGGTAATAAGCCGAAATGCCAATGTAATCTAAACTACCCCAGAAACCAATCCGGTTTTTTTCATCCGTCCAACCGGGTCCACCCCAGTTAGCACTGTAAGTTAATTTACCGCTATAGATCTGACGAATTGATCCAATCAAAGAATTCCAGTTTTGGGTGTTAGTGGAATTGGCGTCACTCGCAGTCATATTAATTAATTCCGCCCCAATGGTCATTTCTTCCACGCCGTTGTTTTTTGCTATAGTCGCATAATGCCGGACTTTATCTCCAAAAGATTTAAACCAGGCATTACGATCGCCAGGGTTAATGTTTGCTCGCCACTGACCATCGTTACTTTCCAGGTGAATTTTTAAATTTACTTGCAGGCCAATACTATGAATGTATTGGATGCCGGAAATTAACGACTGGTCAGTTGGTGTATTCCAACCGTTGTATACATTAGTCGACCAAACATTATCTTGCGCCAAAGGAATAATTAACGTGACGTAATTAGCATTGGCCGCTTTAATTTTGTCTACGACTTGTCGAAATCCGTCGCTGTCATAATCCGTCGTCCAACGCGGGACCACACTTACACCTGTTTGCCAACTACTGATACTAGCTTTAGCTGGTGGTGGAACAAAAAGCCCGATGACTAGAGCGATGAGGAAAATATACAAGATTTTTTTCATAATAAAGAAGTTAGATACTCCTTTATCTTGGCAAAATAAATATGTTTACACAAGCACAAAGAACCCTACGCTGTAAGGGCGTAGGGTTCCAACGAGTTTACCAGACTATTTGATTCTAATGTAGACTTTAGCCAGAACTCTTACATTCCGGTAATTATTGTAAAACCAATTCCAGAGAGATAGCATAGTATAAAGTTAAGAATTAAATTTTACCAACTAGCTCTTACCGCTAAACCGAGAGCGTAGTCTCCCCACCATTGCCCAGCTGACGGGCCACCGTTACAATTACCATCGGATTCACCAGGGGTTTTAACCCAGAGGAACCCGTCGATAACGCTATTCCCGGTATTCAAGGTCGGCTTGTTGCC
>CAZRZQ010000035.1:4884-10016 GCA_964604585.1 uncultured Gammaproteobacteria bacterium | reverse complement strand
CACGGCCCGCGTGGCTATCCTAGGTTTTACATTTAAAGAAGATGTGCCGGATGTCAGAAATTCAAAAGTATTTGATTTGCATAAAGAATTAAAGGAATTTGGCCTCAGTCCTTTAGTTTATGACCCAGTAGCCAACAAGGAGGATGTTAAACATGAATACGGTATCGATCTGTGCAATTTTGAAGATTTAAAAAATCTTGATACAATCGTACTAGCTGTTGCTCATAAAGAGTTTAAAGCAATGAAGGCAGAGGATTACCGCAAGTTAATGAATTCACACCAGTTATTGCTTGCCGATGTCAAGCATATTTTCCATAAGGAAGATTTTGAAAAATTAGGAATTAATTATTGGAGTTTATAAATCTATGTCAAAATATCTTGTTACCGGTGGTGCCGGTTTTATCGGTACTAATTTAGTTAAACAACTTTTGGCCGATGGCCACCAGGTTGTAGTCTTAGATAATTTTGCTGGTGGAAAAAAAGATGATCGGATCCAACCGGGCGTAGAGTATGTCGAAGGAGACATTAGAAACGAAAACGATCTCGAACAAGTTTTGAAATCCGGGGTTGACGGCATCTTCCATTTAGCCGCCCTACCTCGAGTTACTTTTTCCGTTGAGCATCCTTGGGAGACCCATGATGTTAATGTTAACGGTACTTTAAAATTATTGTTAGCGGCCAAAGAACATAAAGTTAAACGATTGGTATTTTCTTCGTCTTCATCAACCTATGGCGGTGCAGTCGGTAAAGAATTTCTAAAAGAAGAGGGGGCAGTAAAAAAACCAATCAGTCCTTACGCTTTACATAAACTAACCGGTGAGCATTACTGCCGTCTATTTGCTGAATTATTTGATATTGAGACAGTAAGCTTGATTTACTTTAATGTTTATGGGCCATATTTTGATCCTGATGGTGCCTATGCGCTGGTGGTGGGTAGATTCCTAAAACAGAAAAAGGAAGGCCAACCAATGACCGTCTGTGGCGATGGAGAGTATTTCCGTGATTACACCCACGTGAAAGATGTCGTAAGAGCGAACATACTCGCTATGACTTCAGACAAAGTTGGCAAGGGTGAAACGATAAATATTGGTTGTGGTCGGCCAACTAGCGTTAACGAGTTAGTTAAGATTATGGGGGACGAATTTATAAATATTGACCCCCGACCTGGCGACCCTCGTTTTTCCGGAGCCGACAACACCCTCGCTCGTGAATTACTTGGTTGGGAACCAAGCATTAATTTGGAAGAAGGTATCTCTGAATTAAAAAAGGAGTGGGGGATAGAATAAAGTTATCCACAGTAAAAGATTACAAACACACCTCGGTGTGGTATAATGGTTTCACTCAAAGAGTGAAGAAGGGGACAAAAAAATTCCGGTTGATCCGGAATTTTTTGTTGTTGTAATGTTTAGGCGGTTACTACACTTGCAAACTTGGTCGTCTTCAACTTTCCGTCAAATCTTTTTCGCTTGTGGGAGTTAAATTTCACCTTGCCTGGGGCAATTGCGAAAAGAGTGTCGTCGTTGCCTTTCTTGACATTCTTTCCCGGGTGGATTTTAGTTCCTTTTTGGCGAACTATGATCATGCCGGTTTTAACGGTCTGACCGTCGTGGGCTTTGACTCCTAGTCGCTTAGCGACGGAATCTCGACCCAGGCGGGTAGAACCACCGGCCTTTTTATGTGACATAAAGGGTAAATTTAGTACTTAACGGGATAATTATAACCCAAAACCCGTCATTTGTCAAACTGTCTTGGCCTAGAAGCCTAAACCATAGCCACTTCCGTGTCTGGAAGCCTAAACAAGCCTTCATCCAGGCGTTTCTGATCTAGATAGTGGGCGGTAAAGCCAACACTGCGGGAAAGGACAAATAAGGCGTTAAAAAACTCAATTTCTGTCAGTGTCTTCAAGGTATTGTAGTCGTAGCCCTCTTCTACTTCTAGTATATCCAGCAACAACGCCGCGATCATACCGTCCACGTTAAGAATTAGGTTATTTTTCTTTTTTGTGGTTATTTTTTCTACTTTCAAAGCAAAGTCCAAATAAGTTGTTCTTTTTAATTTAGTGGAAAATTCTTTGATCAGACGAACGCGCGGATCAGGGTTATCTAGGCTGTATTTTTTATGGCCAATTCCTGGTATCTTTTTCTGTTGTCTAGAAAATTTTTCCACAAACTCTTTTGGATCGGTTTTCTGTTTAACGGCCTTTAGCCATTCCAGGGCTGAGGCATTAATTGCCCCACCAAAACGGTCACCAATGGTCAATAACCCCGAACAGAGTGAAGAAACCAAGTCTTTACCAGCGCGCGCTGTGATCATGGTGTTTACTGCGCCAGACACATATGGTCCGTGGTCAACCAACAGTTTTAAAATTAGATCAACAAAATTTACCGTTAGTTTAGATTTTACTGGTTTACCAAGCAGCATCGTAATAACCAGTTCGGCATAGGACGAACTTTTGGCGATCACCGCCAGCTCTTTTTTGAGAATCATGGGTGAGCCATTATTGTCGCCGGAAACACTGGAGATAAACAAAGCATGTCGGCGATTAATGTTAGGGTTTAATTTTATTCGTGAAGTTGTTTTAGTTTTTGGCATAAGATCTTGTTTAATTATTTTGGCAAATTCTTGAAACGATTCTCCAACGTAGATACCCGCCTCGCGCATTTTTTTCTTTTTGGCCGCCGCTGTCTCTTCCAGATTCTGGGCTAAAGATTTAGCATGGCCAAACTGGGGCGGACGCGGGAAAGCCTCGGCGACGCTACCAGCAATGTAGGCGTAAATGGGTTTAGTGATCTTTTTCTGTTTTATTAAGTTCACCAGTTCGTATTCATCATTGCCGCCCAATTCACCAAAGTAGACTATTCTTTTAGTGCCTGGGTCATTTTCCGCGGAGAGGAATACTTCCTCCGGACTTAAACAGGGAAACCTTTCTCCACCAAAGGACAAGGCGAAAGATAGGTGAATATTATTTTGGTTGAGAAAATTAATTATTTCATTGGTCATCCCGCCCGAAGAAGACAAAACAGCGGTCTGGCCCGGGGATAATAGCCCATTTTCTATTATCTGCGCATATTCCACCCCGCCGATTGCTCCGAGCTTAAGACAGCCGGGAATTAGTAGACCAATACTAGCCGGACCAATAACAAATCGTTTTAGTTTTTTCGCTTCGGCTTTAATCTCCAAGGCATGCCTTTCCGGAACGCTTTCCGCAAAGATGACCCCGCCGGTTAAATTTGGCAGACTCTTTAGCGCCTGGCTCGTGCTTACTAGAGCGCGCCGTCCGGAGGAGACGTTTAAAAACAAGTCTATTTCCTTACGATCTTTTTCTGGCAACTGGTCTAAGTCAGGATAAACCGGCACTAAAAATTCTTTTTCGCCCCAAAAAAGCCGCTCGAACTTTTTTCCAGTGCCAATGATCGCTCGAAGCGAGGGTCCTACGCGTTTGGCGAGGAAATCAAAATCAGTCATCGATTGGAAAATCGCTGGATGCGATCCTAGCGCCACAACCGCGTGGGGTTTTTCTTTTAGGTATGAGAGGGGGAGCATAAATCTTTGGTCGCGATTTTTACAATTTTGTGGAGCGGGAGGATTGGTCCGTAAACGGCGCCGGGAATTTTGTTGTTTTTTAAAAATGTTTCCATGGCCTCGAGGCCTTTAGTTTGACCCGGGCCGCCCCGGCGGACAAATATTTTAAGTTTGTGTTTTTTTAATTCCGGCAGTTTTTCTTCCAAAGCCCGGATTATGCCTCGGAAGGTAATACTAACATCCGTAAAGTTGGCGACTCCGCCCCCGATAATTAGCACCTTATTCTTGGCCTCAGATTTAATAATAAGTGACAAAATTTGTTTGGTATAGAGGTAGGTCTCCTCTTCGCTCGGGTTGCCGCTGTATTCGCCGTAATTAACGAGTTCATTGATCAGGCCAAGATTATGGATTTCGTCCGCAATTACCAGACTGGCACCGCCGCCGGATAAAAGTAGAAAGATTCCGCCGTTTTTGTTTAGAATGGAAAGAGAAAAAGATGCCTGGCTACCTTCGTTTAATTCACGTACAGCTTTTTCTTCTGGTGTCTTGGAGTATTCACGTACGATGTCGTCTTCTTTCCAGCTGTTATTATTAACAAAATATCCACCGCTGTTATCTACTTGGACCGCCAAATCCAGTAAGACCGGTTGGCCGTTTTTAATAAGCAGGGGATTTATTTCTAAAAAAGTAAAGTGGTTTTCTTTAAAAATTGTAATTAGTTTTTTGAGATGGCGGTTTTTAAGTTTAAGAATTTTGGCGACAGCTTCAATCCCTCGGGTATTCAAGAGATAATGGCGCACTTTAGTTTTTTCTTTTTCAATGTCTACCCCGCCGCGCGGCGAGGCATAGGCGACTAAGCCGTCTTTCGTTAGGTGTATGGAGAGATATTTTTCTTCTAATGGCGAGTGGGGGACAAACTGCTCGAGCAGGACATTTCCATAACCTCGGCGAAAGAATTTTTTTATTTGGTTAGTCAAAACCTGTTTTTTGATCCCAACTGCGATCAGCCCTTTTTTAAAACGCCCCTTCACCCCCTCGTCCACTTTTAAGACGTATTGTGTTTGGGGCGAAAGTGTTTTAAGGAGCAGTGGAAGATCAGCGGTTTTTTTAATACGGACTCCTTCGTATTTAAAACCCAGGTTACTGATCACTAAATTTTTGGCGCTATGTTCAAATAGTTTGACCCGGGCCATATTGTACTAGATGAGTGTGGATTATTCTTAACTTTAATTATTACACTATACCTTATTTAGGTCGTCTTTTCAAGTCTGGCTTGTTGTGCTAAAATTGTAGTTGAAGATTATTTCAACTATGCATTTTTATAGCCCTAAACTGTATTTTCGCGACCGTTTCATATTTTATCCCATTTTGTTGTCTCTTTGCGTTGAGTTGTATATCCTCTGGCAGATATTTGCAAAAATAAACCGTTCGACGGATCAAATATTTTTGCACTACAATGTGGTATTCGGGATCGACCTCATCGGGGCCTGGTGGAAGATTCTTTATCTTCCTTTAGCCGGTTTACTGGTTGTGATTTTAAACACCCTCCTCGCCTGGTACTTTTACGCGGAAGATCGCTTCCTCGCTCGCTTCCTCTCTATATTCATGGC
>CAZRZQ010000035.1:0-4854 GCA_964604585.1 uncultured Gammaproteobacteria bacterium | reverse complement strand
ATCGGTAATCGTCATTGGCTTAAACGCCTAGCCTATGCCTGAACACCTGCGTCGCAAGTTTGCTGATCGCCGTTTTTTATTGTTTTTGGGCATTTTGGTGGTTTTCGGTCTAGTCGCTCTAACCTCGGCCTCTGCTCCAGTCGGCTACCAAAAATTCGGTGATACCTATTTTTTTATCAAGCGCCAGTTGCTCTATGGACTTTTGCCTGGGATTATTTTGTTTATCCTTTTCGCTAAACTGAACCATGACATTTGGCGTAAGATTAGCTGGGGAGTATACCTGCTTTCTTTAGTACTCCTCGCCCTAGTCTTTGTCCCTGGTATCGGATTAGTTTTAAACGGTTCCCGCAGTTGGCTTAGCCTCGGTCCTTTTACTTTTCAACCAGCGGAATTTACCAAGCTTGCTTTAATTTTAATCACTGCTTTTCTTTTAACCGACAAGAAACGAGATTTTTCAGATTGGCGTTATGGGCTACTGCCGGCTCTGACCTTACTCGCTCCTTCACTAGTATTGGTTTTGCTCCAACCAGACCTCGGCACGCTTTCCATCATGATCGCGATTGTTTTTGCCATGTTGTATCTCGCCCGAGTGCGAAAGATATATATAATAGTTTTGGGGCTCATTGGTATCGTAGTCTTCACTAGTTTAATCTTTGCCGCCCCTTACCGCGTTAAACGCTTTACCACATTCTTGCATCCTGAGCTTGACCCTCAGGGAGTTGGGTACCACATGAACCAGGCTTTCCTTGCAGTGGGTTCAGGTGGCTTCTGGGGCCTCGGCCTCGGGCATTCCCGTCAAAAGTACCAATATCTACCAGAAGTCGCTGCTGACTCTATTTACGCGGTTGTCGCGGAAGAAATGGGATTTGTTATCGCCGCTGGTTTGATCGTACTAATAGTACTTTTAGGGTGGCAGGGGATGCGGATTGCCAAACAGTCACCGGACGATTACAGCCGTTTACTAGTGTCGGGCATTATGGTATGGTTTATTTGGCAGTCATTTCTAAATATTGGTGCCATGGTCGGAGCGATGCCTTTAACTGGTGTCCCTCTACCTTTAGTTTCTCATGGCGGTTCGGCCATGATGACAATGCTCGCGGCGATGGGAATAGTTGCGGGAGTAAGTAAGAAATAAATTAAAATTTTTTAACTATGACCGACATTTTAAACAACCGTGAGGCTATCCACAAGTTGGATTCTGGCAATATGCTTGGCAGTTTACAATTGCTCTCCGAACAAATAAAAGAAGTAGAAGCGAATGCTAAGTCCTTGCGCGTGCCAGCTAATTACCGTTTAATCAAAAACATTGTTGTCGCTGGTATGGGTGGCTCAGCTTTGGGCTCGCATATTATTAAAAGTGTCTACAAAAACTATCTCTCTGTACCGCTAGAAATTGTTAATGATTATACCTTGCCGGACTTTGTTAATTCTTCCACCCTCTTAATAATTTCGAGTTACTCTGGTACGACCGAAGAATCTATCGCCGCCTTTAAACAAGGGAGAATTAAAAAGGCCAAGATGCTTGTTATCTGCGCTGGGGGTGATTTAGAAAAAATGGCTAAGCGTTTTAAAGTACCAACTTTAATCTTCACGACAAAAAACAATCCTTGCGGTAGCCCCCGAATGGGACTTGGGTATTCTATCTTTGGTCAGCTTTGGCTTTTAGCCAAAGCCGGTGTTATTACTTTCACCTCCTCTCATGCCGAAAAATTGATTAAAATTATTCACACCTATGAAACACAGTATGGCGTAAACACTGAAGATAATTTGGTTAAGCAAATGGCTCGTACGGCTAGGGATCGTAGTATTTGGTACGTTGCCTCCGAACACCTTATTGGCAATGCCCATACTGCTGCCAACCAGATGAATGAAAATGCCAAACGTTTCTCTGGGTACTTCACTTTACCGGAATTAAATCATCACCTCATGGAGGGGATGAAACATCCTCAAGACAATGCTAATGGTTTACTGTTTATCTTTTTAGAATCCAAGCTCTACGGCAAACGCACTCAAAAACGTTATGCCATTACCAAAAAGGTCTTGGAACAAAACAAGATTCCTTATCTATCTTACCTTTGCGACGAGAAAACAGCCTTGGGTCAAGCCACTGAAGCTCTGGTCATGGGTAGTTACCTAAGTTTTTATCTCGCGATGTTAGAAGGTATTGACCCAACGGCCATTCCTTTTGTCGATTATTTTAAATCTGAAATGAAAAAGTAGTTATGGATTTAAGTGTTATTACTGTTAATAAAAATGATAAAACCATCTTAAAACAGTTGGCCTCGGTTAAGCCAGGGGCGGCTGGGTTGACTTTTGAGCAGATTGTTGTCGACAATGGTTCGGCTGATGGGTCATTGGCGGAAATCCGGGCACAATTTCCTGAAGTTAAGGTTGTGGAACTGGGAAAAAATACCGGCTTTGGTTTTGCTAATAACCGCGGTGTTGAAGTAAGCCGTGGTGAATTTTTACTTATACTTAATCCAGACATGTTGGTTGAAGCTGGGTCATTAAAAAAGATCTTGGATTGGATGCGGGCCAAACCAGAGGTGGGGATAGCTAGTTGTAAGCTGCTTGACGAACAAGGAAAATTTAATGAAGGTACTAAACCGCGGCGACTCCCTCGCTTATTTGATCAGCTGGCCATACTTTTGAAATTGCCCCACCTTTTTCCTAAGGTTATTGGCCATTATTTGTATAAAGATTTTGACCCGGGTAAAGAACAAGAAGTTGACTCTGTCCGCGGTTCTTTTATGTTGATGCGCCGCGAAATTTTTATTAAACTAGGCTGGATTTTTGACCCCCGTTATTTTATTTGGTTTGAAGATGTGGATACTTGTCAGGAGGTTAAAAAAATGGGCTTAAAAGTTGTTTACACCCCCCTAATTACTTGCGTTGATTATGTTGGCCAGACCTTTAAAAAAGATTCAGGTTTACAAAAACAAAAATGGTTTACTGAAAGCATGGTGAAGTATTTTAAAAAATGGGAACCATGGTATAAGTGGATCTGGTTGGTAATTTTTCGGCCCCTCGGTATCTTTTTAGTTTTTCTTTCGGACAAATATTTAGCTTTGAAAAAAACTTAAACTTATGGCAAAATTAACTATTAATCTGGTAGTTTGTAATGGCGAGAAATATATACAATATTTGTTTGCTTCTTTAAAACGTCAGACCTTTAAGGATTGGGAGATGATAGTAGTGGACAATGCTTCCACCGATCGCACGGTTGCCATAATCGAAGAGGAAATAAAAGATGGCTCCATAAAATGTACGTGGATTAAAAATGAAGAAAACGTTGGTTTTTCGCCAGGACACAACCAGGCTTTTCGAGCGGTAAAAACACCATATTTTCTTTTACAAAATGTCGACATGTATTTAATGTCCGATGTTTTGGAAAAAATGGTTAAGTTTCTGGACGCCCATGAAAACACGGCAGCAGTTTCTCCTCGCCTGATGCGCTGGAATTTTGAAAAGGTGCAGGCGGCCAAGCAAAATGGCTCGGATTTGATTGAAGCTGCCAAAGAAGGGTTCACTTCCCAGATTGACGCGATTGGCATGAAGCTTTTTCGCAACCGTCGGGCCGTAGAATGGCTGACTCGCCAAGAGTGGGCTAAAGACAGCGAAGGCAAAGAGGTACAGAAAATTTATGATAAACCAGCGCAAGAGGTGTTTGGAGTTTCTGGTGCTTTTCCGATGTATCGGAAGGTGTTGTTAGAAAAAGTACTTTTGCCGGAAGAAAGCTTGTTTGATCCGACTTACCATTCGTATAAAGAGGATCTAGACCTAGCCTATCGTCTTAGAAATGCCGGATTTGTTTCTTATGTTTTACTCGGGGCGGTGGCTTACCACGATCGAACCGGTGCTGGTCCGCGGGAAATGGGGGACTGGTCGGCTTTAAAAAACAAAATGAATCAGTCGTTTTTTGTGCGTTTTCATTCTTATAAAAACCATTTGCGTACGCTGTATAAAAACGAATATTGGCAGAACTTTTTATTAGATCTGCCTTTTATTTTGTTTTATGAAATCAAAAAAATCGGCTATCTGTTAGTTACCAATCCCACTGTGGTTTTAAGAGGTTGGAAAGAAATAATTAAATCATTTCGTTATACCAGGGCCGCTCGCAAAACCATTTTAAAAACTCGGAAGATGTATTGGAAGGGCATTCGCCGCTGGTTTTAATTTTATTTATGATTGACATTGCCATTACCCTAGTCAACACCAAGGAAAAGGAGGAAATAAAAGCGGCTTTAGATAGCCTGTTTCAGGATTCTAAAAATTCTAATCTACAACTCGCTGTGGTAATAGTCGATAATGCTTCTGGTGATGGTATCCAGGATTTAAAAAATAATTTCTCTAACCTAACAATTATTGGCCAGTCGAAAAATGAAGGTTTTGGCAAATCTCATAACAAGGCCATGCAGGCCGTTCCGGCCAAATATTATTTTATCTTGAATCCTGATACGGAATTTCCTATTGGTCAGGGATTTTTGCGGCGATTATATGATTTCATGGAAAAGAATCCTAAAATTGGCATTGCTGGTCCACGAATAGTTTATCCGGACGGTGCCTTGCAATATTCTTGTTATCGCTTTCCTACTTTTTGGCAGCCAATTTTTAGCCGCACTAAGTGGGGTAAAAAAGGCAAAGGCAAGCTGGTGGCAGATAAATTTCTCATGAAAGATTTTGATCATGACCGCACTGTGCCCGTGGATTGGATAATGGGTTCGGCCATGTTTGTCCGCCAAATCGCCTTAGCAGAAGTAGGGGGTTTTGACGATCGTTTTTGGATGTATGCGGAAGATAGCGATTGGTGTCGCCGGATGTGGGAAAAGGGCTGGGCGGTTTATTATGTGCATG
>CAZRZQ010000034.1:0-10574 GCA_964604585.1 uncultured Gammaproteobacteria bacterium | reverse complement strand
TCTTTACAAATTTTTCTGCATCTCTGCCGCCCGCACAACCGATCTCCAAAACATTACTTTTTTTTGGTATTTTTTTGATAAACCAATCAAATTCTGGCGGAGTTGAACCATCAATATCCTTAATATATTTTTTACCCAATTTAGAATAAGTTTTTATCAAATCGCTGAAATTAGTTGTCATATTATGGATGTTTATCCTTATCATCGTAGCACAAAGTTCGACTCCCTGTAAGGGGCGAACAAAAAACTACGCTGTTTAAGCGAAGTTTTACGGTGAGCGGGTAAGGGGAATCGAACCCCTGGCAACAGGTTGGAAACCTGTGGTATTACCATTATACGATACCCGCGAAAGTGAAACCATTTTAACCAAAAAGAAGGGAGAAGTCAATAGGAATTGAATTGGCAAACCAAGTCCGGTGTGCTAGAATATACCCATCATTTGTTAGTTATTATGGTTGACAACAATTCATTAGAAAGCCTGAATTTTAAGCTTTTGCCGCCGCCGGTTAACTTGCCGAAATACGCCAAGAACCAGATGGCGCAGGCTTCGTTTTTTGCGCAAACTAATTTTGCCCAAGGGCTTTATCGTTATAAAGATGTTTTTGGTATTAAACGAGAAGACCGGAAGCGCCACATGTACATTGTTGGGAAAAGCGGTATGGGTAAAAGCAAACTCCTCGAAAACCTTATCCGTTTTGATGTCTCTTATGGTTTTGGTTTGGCAGTTATTGACCCACACGGAGATTTGGTAAAGCAGATTTTGGAGTTTATACCAGAGAAGCGTTTAAACGACGTGGTATATGTTAATCCCGGAGACACCGAGTGCGCCATATCCTTTAATCCGTTTGCCCAGGTTCCAGCCGAATACCGTCAGATTGTCGCTCAAGGGTTAGTAGAAATATTCAAAAAGCAGTTTGCGAGCACTTGGACGCCGCGCATTGAACATTTATTCCGTTTTGCTACCCTCGCCACCCTGGAAAATCCGGATGGCACTTTGTATGGATTTTTACAATTATTAACCGACCCACATTACCGTCAACAAGCGATGAAGCACGTCACAGATGAAGTGGTCAAAAGATTCTTTACAGTCGAATTTGCTGGTTTTACGCAGAAATATGACCAGGAAGCAATTACTCCTCTAACTAATCGCCTTGGTCAGTTTTTTGCTGATCCACTTCTCCGTGCAGTATTTTCTCAAAAAGAAAGTAAGATAGATTTTGAAGAAATCATGAACCAGAAGAAGATTTTGTTGATTAATGCTTCAAAAGGTACGCTCGGTGAAGAAAATAGTGCTTTGTTCGCCACATTCTTTTTGACCAAGATCAACCAGACGGCCATGGCCCGGTCAAAGATTCCTGAAAAAGAACGTAAGAGTTTTTATTTGTATGTCGATGAGTTCCAGAATGTCGCCACCAAATCTTTTACTTCGTTATTTTCTGAGTCGCGTAAATACGGTATTAATATTACCGTTGCTAACCAATACCTGGCCCAAATCCCCGAAGATTTACAAGAGGCCATTTTTGGCAATGTTGGCACGCTCATTGCTTTCCGGGTAAGTGGCGCGGATTCAGAACGTTTGTCGCAAGAATTTCAGCCTTTAGTTGAACCAAAAGATTTAACGAATATTGGAGGGCGTGAATTTTATATCAAGATGTCTGTTGAGGGGAAAGTGACCACGGCTTTTTCAGCCACTACTTTGGATGTAATAGAAGTAAATCGCCCGGAGAGAATTAGTCAGGTAATTGAAGAATCCCGGAAAAGGTTTAGTCGACCGATTGCCGAGGTTTTGGCTCTGGAAATGAACGACGAGGCTGAAGATGAGGACGATGAAGATTTGGAAGATGAAGAGGAAACAAAGGAAGAGGCCGATCCTTTCATGCCGTCATCCGACGGAGATGCTGACAAAAAAGATAAACTCGAGGACATATTGCCTCCCATTTAATGCTTCTAGAGTATGTCGAACACCCCGAAGTTCAAAGTTCTTTTGGACGAATATTACACTAAGGAAAAACCCGGTGAACGAGTGTGTGCAGAAACCGGAACAAAGTTTGTCGTGAGCCAACGAGAATTTGATTCGTATAAAAGTTTGGACATGCCAATCCCGACCGTTGCGCCTTGGGTGCGTTTTCGGCGGTTGCGTTCATTTATGGCTGGTTTTGATTTATTCAAACGCCAGACAGAATCCGGAGAACTTTTGATTTCTATGTACGACCCGGAAAGCCCAGCGAAACTTTGGCCGAATAAAGAATGGTTTTCTGAAAAGTTTGTGGCGACCGATTATGCCCGTGATTGTGACACCGGTCGCAGTTTTTTTGATCAGTACAAAGAATTTTCTTGGAATATCCCGCGACCAACGATAAACCAAGATCCGAATAGCGAGAACAGTGCTTGGGCACTATACGACCTACAGAGTCGTGACTGTTATTTTGTTTACGGTGGTCTTAACAGTCAAGGTTTGAATTATTCAGATTTTTGTGCTGATGCGAAGTTCTCGACTGATTGTACTGCCTTGGTTAATTCAGAATGGTGTTATGAAGCAGTACAATGTACTGACTCTTCACACATTTTTTATTCTGAGCGGTGCGAGGCTTGCTTAGAAATGTATTTTTCTTACCAATGCGAAAGCTGTTCGTATTGTTTCGGGTGTACTAATTTAGTTCATAAAAAATATTGTTGGTTTAATGAGCAGCTGACTGAGGGGGAGTACAAAAAGAGATTGGTGACCGTGGATTTTAAAGATTCGAGAGTGGTAGAAGAGTGGGAGAAAAAGGCCCATGAATTCTGGGAGAAAGCATATCATTTGGCTGGGCAGTGTTATACTAGTGAGGATGTTGTGGGTGATCAGTTGGGGAGTTCGCGAGATGTTTTTGGTGGTTATGCATATGATGTACAGCATTCTTATAATGTCTTCGATGTTTCTCATCTTAGGGATTGTCTAGATCTTACGACTTCATCGGGATCAGAACGCTTGGTCAATTGCGTTAGTATTGTGGCGAGCTATGATTTAAAAATGTGTTTAAGCTGTACTAATTGTTTGGATGTTGAATATTCAAATTTTTGTTATTCCTCCGAACATTGTTTCGGCTGTGTTGGTTTGCGCCATAAAAAGTTTCACATTTTTAACAAAGAATATTCGGAGGAGGAGTATTGGAAGAAGGTAGACGAAATAAAGTGTGGCATGTTGAAAAGCGGAGTGTATGGCAATTTTTTCCCTTACTCTTTGTCGTTCTTCGCTTACAATACCACTCACGCTAACGTTCTTTACCCCTTGAATCAAGAGGAGATAAAGAAGCTGGGGATGCGCTATTATGATTTCGCAGTAGAAAAGAACGAAGCAGGAGCAGATGTTAGTGAGATTCCAGAGAAATTAGACGAGGTGGGCGATGACATTGTACAAAAAGTATTTAAATCCCGCGTTAATGGTCGAGCGTTTCGAATCGCTAAACCAGAATTAGATTTCCATCGTCAAATGGGTTTGGCCTTGCCACACGAACACCCGATCGTTCGTCGGACGAGGCGGAGCGAAGCTTTTCGATCGTTTTCCCTTTATCCAAATGTTTGTTCCAATTGTCAAAAGCGGATTTGGTCCAGGCTTCAGCCGGGTAGACAATTAAAACTGGTTTGCGAAGATTGCTACCGCAAACTTGTTTATACTGGAAGCGAAGCTGTTTAATTTTTGAAATCTTTATGAAGTTTAAAAAAATATTTTTTACCATTATTTTAACTTTAGGTTTTTTAGTTTACCCCTTTTCCGTCTTTGCTCAAGGAGCAGAAAAGTTAAACATCTATTTTTTCTGGGGTGAGGGGTGTTCGCATTGTGCAGCCGAAAAACCTTTTTTAGACCAGATGGTAAGAAAATATGGCCAGGTAGAGATAAAAGATTTTGAATTATATAAACATCCAGAAAATGTAAGGCTGGTAGAAAAAGTGGCCGAGGAATTAAACGCCAGAGTTAGTGGTATTCCTTTTACGGTTATCGGTGATAAATATTTTATTGGTTTTGATGACACCCTTAGCCCCGGTCGGATTGAAGACCAGATCAGTTATTGTTTGACCAATACTTGTTCAGATAGCGTAGCTGAAATAGTTGGTGTTAGAGAACCAGAGAAACAAACGCAGTCCGTTCAAGATAATGAAAATGAAGTTATACCAAAAAAATTGCAAGTGCCGTTTTTGGGGGAGATAAGTACAGCCAATTTTTCCTTGCCGGCAATTACGATTTTAATTGGTGTATTGGACGGGTTTAATCCCTGTGCGATGTGGACCTTGTTGTTTTTAATTTCGCTTCTAATTGGCATGCAAAATCGGCGGCGAATGTGGGTTTTGGGTTCGGCCTTTATTGTTGCGTCGGCGGCCGTGTATTTTCTCTTCATGGCCGCTTGGTTAAACCTGATCATGTTTTTAGGTTTTATTGTTTGGGTAAGAATCTTAATTGGACTAGTGGCCATGGGTGGTGGAGCGTATAACTTGAAAGAATATTTTACTAATAAAGAAGCGGCTTGTAAGGTAACCAATACGGAAGAGCGCAAGAAAGTATTTGAGAGGCTGAAAGAAATAACTCAGAAAAAAAGTTTTTGGTTAGCTTTGGGTGGTATTATTCTCTTAGCCTTTGCAGTTAATCTAGTTGAATTGGTTTGTTCCGCTGGGTTTCCAGCTGTCTATACGCAGATATTGGCCTTAAGTAATTTACCAACCTGGCAATATTATGGTTATTTGTTGCTATATATCTTGTTTTTCTTAATCGATGACCTTTTTGTTTTTTTTGTAGCAATGACAACATTAAAAATTACTGGGATTACTTCAAAATATACCCGTTATTCTCATCTAATTGGAGGGGTATTAATGGTTTTAATTGGCCTGTTACTAATATTCCGGCCAGAATGGTTGATGTTTGGTTGAATCTAAAGAAATAATAAAAAACAGAGTGCTAAACACTCTGTTTTTTGTAACTTTTTTATAGTGGTGGTGTATATAAGTTATTATAGTACACATTGCTTGACGCTTCTCCTATCCTACCTTACAATATGGCCACCCTAATTCGGAGAGAGGCGTAAAAATTATTTCAAACGATCATGGCACCTAAAAATTTTATCAATTTTAAAACAAGCGCACTTGGCAGGTGGGCTTTTATTTTACAATCTATGCATTTACGTAAGTCGTTTTTGTCAGTTTTACTCGTCGTGTTTAGCGTCAGCACGTTGTTCGTCCCCACCACGTCTTCGGTGGTAAGGGCAGTCACTGCAGTTTACACTGCGCCGCCCACTGAGTTGTATACATCAGTTGGTACGCCGCAAGCAATCGGGGAAATTAGCGGAAGTAGCCGGGCGTTTGAAATAGTCGGAGACAGTACGGTAATTCATTTCCGCAATGCTTACAACAACGTCAATGCACGTTTAGATTTTAATCCCGCTAAGAATTTTAGTGGACAAGAGGCGATCGAAATGACCCTAAAGGCTGATGTGCTTACTGGTTCGGTCGCCACCGCACAAAATATTCAGCCATACTTTTACGTTCGTAACGGTTGGTCTAATCTGTCACAAAAAGTTTCATTGCCAAAGGACTTTTTAGGCGGGGTAGAAAAAACTGTTCGAATTCCTTTGTCCGGTTTACAAGCTGGTAGCTTTACCAACGTCGGATATGTGCACTTCCAGTTTACGATGGCCGGTAAGGTTAACATGGATCTCAAGGTCAGTGGAATGCGGTTGGTAAAAAAGAATGTCTTACCGACCGAAATTGTTGAATTGTGGGGCATCGACAAAAGTAGAGTATCTGTTAGTGGTGTGAGTAACGGCTCTTCAGTGGACCCACTAAGTACTGTAGACAATTTATTAGTACACTTTAAAAATATTAGTAACGACCTACGTACCCAAATTGATTGGAGTCCTAGAAAAGATTTGTCTCAATTCAATACTTTACAATTAACGGCCAAAGTAAATGGTTTGCCAGAATCGGCCAAGACAACAGTCCAACCAACAATGTATCTAAATAGTGGTTGGGGTGTCGGCTCTGGAGCGGTGGCTTTGCCACGCGAGGTTTTGAGTGGCCAAGAGACAATTGTCCGTTTGCCCCTAAGTGATTTTATGACCGGGGCCAACCAGAATTTTACTTTAAGTTCAATTTCTCATTCCTTCTTTAAGTTGTATGCTGTACCAAACGGCTATCCGGTAGATGTCCAGTTAAAATTGAGTTTGGTAAAAGATCCGAGTGTAAGTGGTACGCCTGCACCAACACCTGTCCCGGTACCTGCTCCCACCCCGACCCCTACACCTACCCCTACACCAACTCCAACTCCAACACCGGTTCCAACACCTACACCAACTCCAGTACCTGCTCCAGTTGGCAACCAAATGTTAATTGATGCTAATGGCACAAAGGTAAATTATGTTGATCGTGGTGTTTTGGGTGGCAACTCTATGAATGATAAAGCTTGGGATTATAATTTCGATTTGTTTTCCGAAATTGGTGGCAATGCGAGTCCAAGTGGTAAGAATTTGAATCGTCCATTGTGGCGTCTGCACATGCATGATAAAGGGCTGCCAAAAAATTACTGGTTGTTTGAACAAGAATTGGGTGTCGCTAATAAAACCACTGGATTTAAAAACGATGATGGTTTATATAACCCAATTATCCCTCGCAGTGAATCCATGTTTAGTTGGGGGATTCAGAATCCAGTGAAAGATATCCAAGTTCAATATCCAGGCGACAAACCAAACGGTAACTATTACGAATTAGAGTGGTACGACCGTGCGCCGATTTATGCCGACAAGGCCAATCGTCACGCGATTAGTTACACCAAAGTACCAGGCGCAACGACTCAGAAGCATATTATAATGAACCGAGATAGTGCGGCTACACCATTGCCAGTTCACAATGTCTACACTCGTTTCAATTTGAAATTATCTAGTGAAAAACCATTCTTGGTTCAGAACCGCGCGTTAATCGGTGAGACATCACAGTTTAGATTATTGCTCCGTTCTGACCGAAAACTGGAAGTGCGCGTTGGTTATCCAAGTTACAACAAGGTAATGGTTTATGACACAGTATTAGATTTCGATCGTTGGTATAATATCGAAATATTAGCTGACGATACTTCAAAGTTATGGGTAGATGGTACTGAGGTCGCCCAAATTGCCTTGGCGACGTTAGACGCAAGCGCTGCCGGACGATCGAGTGATATGAAATTTGGTACTTTAACCGAAGCCTGGGAAGGTGGAGAATTAAATTCCGCTTCGCAGGTTAATGATTCTTACAAATTTAAATTGGATGAATTAGAAATTCGTAAGGCTTACGCCGGGACTAACCCTAGACACCCATTAGATCAGACTTTTGCTTCGAAATATATTTCGGAAGTCGTAGTTGCCCATAGTTTTGACGATAACATCATGACTCTCGACGACTATGCCCAGATGGGTGAACAGATGAACGCAGAACTCTTGCCTCAAGTCCCCAATCCTTGTGAAACTCAATATGGTTGCGCCAGTGATTCCTGGGTTGGACCGTTTAAAGACTTCTACAGTGTTGCTGGTTTAACGGCTATGATCCAATATATGGTCATGCCAGCGGATAGTGATTACCAAGCGAAGACTGATGCGATCAAATCCGCTAGTTGGCCATTAACCAATCTTAAGAAACAGAACGGCACTGGTACATATAACTATGGCAACCTGCGCGCTAGTCGCGGACGGGTTGAACCTTATACTGTTAGATACGTTGAACTTGGCAATGAACCATACTACCAGGAATACCTGCATAACGAAGTAGGTTTTGCCGATCGGTTTATCGACTTGTGTGAATCGATAAAAACCGTTAAGTCAGATATCCAATGTATCTTGCCTTCGCAATCATCTGGTAACTTTGATTATTCGAAAGTCGTACAACGTATCCGAGATCGTAACAAGGGTCACCTGGTAGCCGGTCTCGCTATACACAATTATTACGACTATTACAACCAGGATCGTCTAAATCAATATCCATTGTCGACCATGGCTGGGCCATACTGGCAGGGTCAAACTAGATATACCAGTTTGAAGGAAGTAACACGTCAGTATTTACCAGAACGAGTTCAAGACAATAATTTCGTTTACTTCGTAAATGAGTACAACAGCATTTTGAATGACTTTAAGAATCGGCAAACAGATAAATATCTGGATGCCGCCTATGCCTGGTCAGAGGTCGCCTACATGTTGGAGAACGGAATTACTGGTGGATCACTATTCTTCTGGAATTCAGCCTCTCAGGGCGAGGGATTTGTGAATGGGCTGATCGGGGACTACGGTCGGGTACCAAAGATTAACCTGAACGGAAAGACCTTCCAGGCCTTTGCCAACAACTTTGCCTGGGATGGAAAGATGTTACCGGTGAGTTATGACGTGAAGACATCTAAGGACGCTATTACGCCTAAAACCGCACCAAGGGTAACCGCGATCAGCAGTCTCTCGGCCGATGGTCGTACCTTGTACGTCGCGGTTGAAAACCGCGACAGCGCGAACCAGACTTACCACCTGAAGTTTAATGGATTTGTGCCGAAAACAAGTGGTACAGTCAATGTCTTGGATGCTAATACTTTGAGCGACACACATAATAATATTAATTACGTGCAGAGATCTGTTAGCGCCAGTTCGGAATTCGATTACTCCTTCCCTGGTTACTCAATTTCTTTCTTGAAGTTTGAGAGACAGTAGTAAATAAAAAAGAAAATCCCCTCGATAATTAAATCGAGGGGATTTTGTTAACCGAGCATTCGTTTCCACCATGATCTGGTAGGTGGTGGGGAAGGCGGTCTTTTTGTTGGTGTGTGGTCGGCTTGTGCTTTAAGCCCAGCTTGCTCTCGTTTAAATTTTTCTGCCCAGTCTCCGCCGTTTGAAACAGCAACTTGGTCAGTAATATCTGGCGTATCTTTGATAACCCGCATAATTCGTGTCGCCTGGTCTTGTTCTGCCAATCTTCTTTGGTATTCAGCCTGAGTTTTTTCAATTACTGCTCTGAGCCTGTTAGTTATGGCCTGGTAAGTATCGGCAGTAGCTTGCGAGTCGGGACGATTAATTGACATAATACCTAATATTTCCCGCGCCTCTTCGGTTGAAGTGATTCGGTCTAAATTACGGGAAACAAAATTGGCAACATCTTCTGGTGGGAGTCCAGCAAGTTCTTCACTGACTGGTTTTCTATTTAAGCGGGTGTCAGTATTTCTCGGCGCCTTCCATTCGCCATAGTCCTCTCCTCGTTGTTTTTCTGCTAAAACCATATGTATTAGTTATATTGAAGTGATTATATATTTACTTATTAAATTTGGCAATAGTCTAGAGTTTTTCAGCTCACTATGCTAGTATATAGCATATATGAAAGCAACGTTTAGAAAATACTTCATCCCGCACGAGGGAAACGATTACCACCCGCATATTTTGCATACCAAGCGGGCAATTTTTTACAGTGTTTTCTTTCTTGTTATCAAAGCAATGCTCGTGGTTTTTGTGGCGCTCTTACCAACCCAGGTTTTTGTGCTTCCGGAGGTATTAACAGCGGAACAAATAAAGCTGGTTGGTTTAACTAATGAGTTAAGGATAAAAAATAATCTGCCAATTTTAAAAGAGCAGGTTGTTTTAGACAAATCATCGACCTTGAAGGCGGAAGATATGGCCGTGAAGAAATATTTTAGTCACAATGGACCAGACAACCATAATTTAGCATATTTCTTAAACCAAGCCGGGTATAAATATAACGTGGCCGGAGAAAATTTGGCTATGGGCTTTACTAGCGCGGAAGAGGTTTTGCAGGCTTGGATTAAAAGTCCTACTCACTTGGCCAACTTAATGGATAAGGATTATGAAGAAATAGGCGTCGGTTTGGAAACTGGGGATTACGGTGGGGAAAGTGTGGTTTATGTGGCCGAACACTTTGGACAACCAGTGACAAACGGCGGGAAAGTCTTGGCAGAAAAACAAGTGGTGCCAGTCAAAGTAGATCAAAGTAATTCTTTTGTGGCTTGGGAAAAGATGGGGGAAGAGGTGACAAAATTGAACGCCGAGGTGGTTATTGAAGGGGGGATTAAAACTGCCACGGTAGAAATCGGTGAAGTAGTTATCCCGCTCAAAGAAAATATGGCTAGTGGTAAGTTAGTTGGTGAGGTAATAACAAACAAACCAGTCACTAGTTTTTTTGAGGTCATTACCTTACCCGTTCTAAAGATACAAACACCAGCCGGGAAGGAAATAACAGAAAATATCGCCTGGAAAGAAGTTTTGGTTGTTAGCCCGACACCGGTTGAAAAATATGTTCGTGCCAAAAGTGCTTTGGCTGGCTTAACGGGGATATTCCAGTTTTCAACCTGGATTTATTACGGGTTTATCGGGTTGTTTGCTCTAGCTTTGGCCTTAAAGATATTTATTCAAATTCGTCATCAGCACTACCATATTATAGTCCAGACCCTGGCTTTATTAATGCTTTTGGTAGTCCTGACCCTGATTTAGGGTTGACAAATCTCTGAAAAATAGTATAATATCAGCCACAAATCAAACAAGCAGGTGTAGTACAATGGTTAGTATACGTCCTTGCCAAGGATGAGATGGCGGTTCGAT
>CAZRZQ010000033.1:0-11294 GCA_964604585.1 uncultured Gammaproteobacteria bacterium | reverse complement strand
CTTTTTCCATTTTGTCTTCGCCTTCGTCAGCATCGCTTATTAGGTGCCCGACATCAGTAATGTTCATGACGTGTTTTACTTGGTAATCATTATATCGTAAAACCCGTTTTAAAATGTCTTCAAAAAGGTAGGATCGTAGATTTCCAATGTGGGCGTAGTTATATACTGTCGGTCCGCAGGTATATAATCCAATGTGGTTTTTTTTAAGCGGTACGAGTTTTTCTGGCCTTCGAGTTAAGGTGTTGAATAGAGTAATGTCCATAGATATTGTTAAAGACCTCTTAATTTTACCTTATTTATCCACAGTTTACAAGTATTAGCTGTAATTTTATACTTAACTCTGGTATAATATATCTGTTTTCGAAATGGGTTGAAAAATATTTATGCTTTTTTCTAAACCCCAATCAGTAATCGGGATTGATTTGGGAGCTGGGGGAATAAAATTAGTAGAATTAAAAAAGGAAAAAAATCGTCCGGTATTATTTACCTATGGCATAACTTCGATGCGCCAAGATGTGCATCATCTTGTCAAAAATGATAAAACGGCTGAAGATTTGGTAAAGAAAGATTCGGCACAAATTAAAAAAGAAATTTCTACCGCCGAAACACTACACGAGTCGCAGGTGAATAAATATGCTGAAACTCTAAAAATGGTTTGTCAGAAAGCCCGGACCGTCGGCAAACAGGCTATTGTCAGTTTGCCAGTGTCAGCGGTTTTTCATGCTTTGGTCACTTTGCCAATTGTTAAAAAAGAAGAATTTCCTGGAATTTTAAAAGCCGAAGTCAAAAAATTACTTCCACGTCCGCTTGATGAAATGGCACTGGATTACCAGATCTTGCCCACGAATCCGGAGAAGAAAAACCAACAAGTGGTTTTAATTAACGCTGTCCCTAAAAATCTCGTTGCTTTGTACACCCAGATATTCCGCCAGGCTGGTTTAGTTCTTGAAGCGCTCGAGCCAGAGTCAACTGCTTTAGAACGGTCGCTTATCGGCCGAGATACGGCCGTGTCCATGATCATTGACCTTGGTGCTGAAAGGACTAATTTTTTCATCATGGACCAAGCCGTGCCGATTACCCATCATAGTATTGAGGCCGGTGGCCACCGAGTCGGAGAAATTCTCAGTCGGTCTTTGGATTTAGGAGAGGCCGTGGTCGATCGTTTAAAGATAGATTTGTGTCATCCGGAAAGTCAAAAATTAGTACGTGATCATTTAAGTCGAGAAAGATTTATTACTCTTTTTAATGGTCTTATTGATCCAATTTTAAAAGAAATTGAATATAGTTTTGAACTTTACTTGCGCCAAAGCGGTAACGAAAACAAACGTCCAGAAAAAGTTATTTTGACCGGTGGTATAGCGGTGTTGCCATATTTAAGTGAAATAATTGCTGAAAAATTCAAATTAAAATGTTATGTCGGTGATCCATGGGCGAGAGTGGTTTACCAGGATAGTTTAAAACCACTTTTAAGTCAGCTAGGTCCGCGTATGTCGGTTGCAATTGGACTCGCTTTGCGCAATATGGTATAATTTAACATATCCATTAGTTTTATTTTAAAATTATGCCGAAGAAAGATGTAGAAGGAGGGAAGCCCCACATTTTGTTGGTTGAAGACGATGTTTTTTTAGCCGACATCTACCAGAAAAAATTTGACATGGAGGGATACAAGGTGACGCTCGCCGATAACGGCGAAAAAGCCTTGGTCGAAGCCAAAAAGAAAAAACCCGATATTATTTTATTAGACATCCTACTTCCCAAACTCGATGGATTCGCTGTTTTATCTGAATTAAAGAAAGACCCCACTACCTCTAGCGTTCCCGTCATTCTTCTTACCAACCTTGGCCAGAAGGATGATGTCGAAAAAGGTTTAGAAATGGGAGCGGTGGATTATCTTATCAAGGCTCATTTCAAGCCATCGGAAATTGTGGATAAGATAAAAAGCGTTTTAGTTAAAGCATAAGTTATGCGTAGATTCTCAACACGAAGGGAGGTGACAATATGAATAAGCGTGGTTTTACTTTAATCGAATTGCTAGTCGTAATAGCTATTTTAGGTTTATTGTCAACCCTAGCTGTGGTTGCTTTAGGTTCAGCTCGTACTAAATCTCGTGACTCCAAACGTTTGTCTGACTTAAAACAATTGCAAACTGCTTTAGAGTTGTATTATACCGAAAATACTGCTTATCCAGCCGGTACAAATATTCAGTTGGGTAGTACTAACTATATTTGTTTGAACAAGAGCGGTTGGTCTGCTACTATTAGTTGTGCTGGAGCCTATATGGCCAAAATTCCAGTTGGACCGAGCGTTAGTGAATTTTATCTTTACACTGGTGCCACCAGTACCTTTACCGTTACCTCTGTACTTGAAGATACTATGGGTGGTCTAACCGGAACTGTCACCTTAAGCCCAGCTGGCTTAACTGCGACATCAACACCGTAAAATTGGCAAAAATTTTTGCGAGTCAACCCCGCACAGTAATATTAATGCGGGGTTGACTTTTTTTATAACCCTCGCCCAATTGGCAAGAGAAATCACTTGTGATATAATTCTTCTACCTGTGATTTCTATGGAAACCGATTATTTTAGCCCACTTCTCTACGTTTTAATCTTCCTTTTCGGCCTAATTTTTGGCAGCTTTTTGAATTCTTGGATTTGGCGGACTTGGGAAAATGTTCGGATTGTGGCTGGGAGAAGCATGTGCATTCACTGTGGCCGAAAGCTTACCTGGTATGAAAATATTCCCGTCCTCAGCTTCCTTTATTTAAACGGACAGTGCCGTACTTGTAAAAAGCCGATCAGTTGGTACTACCCAGTGGTAGAACTAGCAACGGCTTTTCTTTTTTTAATTGTCGCTTGGCAATATGTTGATCGCTCGTTACAAAGTTGGTTTTTTATCCGTGATTTATTTTTTGTTGTTATTCTCCTCATAGTTTTTATTTTTGATGCTTTGCATAAAATAATTATTCCAACCATTGTTTGGTTGGGTGCGATTGTCGGTCTTTTTTTCAACTATTTCTTTTTACATTTTACCTGGCAGAATTTTGTTCTGGGAATTTTAATTGGCGGGGGGTTCTTCCTCCTGCAATATATTATTTCGCGTGGCCGCTGGATTGGGGGCGGTGACGTCCGTATGGGCGTTATGATGGGTATCTGGCTTGGTTGGCCAAGTATATTAACTGCGCTCATCATCTCATATGTTTTGGGGGCGGTTATCGGTCTCGGACTTTTGGTTTTTAAGAAAAAAGCTTGGACGCACGAAATTCCTTTTGGAACTTTTTTGTCGGTCGGAACATTTTTCACCTTGTTTTGGGGGGCAGAAATTGTGCAGTGGTATATGGGATTAATCGGCGGATAATATGTCGAGTGACCTAAAAGAAAAAGTAAAAAGACTACGGGCGCAAATCGACGATTTGCGCTATCGTTATCATGTTTTAAACGATCCGGAAGTAACTGACCAGATGTATGAAGGACTAATGGACGAACTACGAAAAATTGAGCGTGAACATCCAGAAATTGTTACCCCAGATAGCCCGACCCAACGCGTGGCTGGTAAGCCGTTAGATAAATTTGATAAAATTATTCATTCTGTGCCACAATGGTCTTTTGACGATGCTTTTAACGAAGAAGATATTAAAGACTGGGAAGAGCGTAATTTAAAGATATTAGAAAAAGAATTAGGTGCTCGACCGAAAGATTTGACATATGTCTGCGAATTGAAAATTGACGGCCTGCACATGGTTTTAACCTATGAAAGAGGGTTGTTAAAAACTGCCGCGACGCGTGGTGACGGAAAAGTGGGAGAAGTGGTAACGCAAAATATTAAGACCATTCACAGTGTTCCGCTTCGTTTAAAAGAAACAATAGATATTATTGCCGAAGGTGAGGTTTGGATGAGCCGGGATGTTTTTGACAAATTAAACCTGGAGCGAGAAAAACACGGGGAAGCACTTTTTGCTAATCCTCGTAATGCTGCTGCTGGCACGATCCGGCAATTAGATTCTCAAGTGGTCGCTAATCGCCGCCTCTCCTTGACTGCCTATGACATTTCGAGCGCCAACGCACCAGAAACTCAGGCGGAAGAATTAAATCGGTTAAAAACCTTAGGTTTTACAACAGATAATCATTGGAAAGTCTGTCAAAATCTTGGTGAAGTTTTAGAATTCCACAACGAATGGGATGATCTAAAACACAGCCAGCCATTTTGGATCGATGGCGTAGTAATTAAAGTTAATGAAAAAAAATACCAGAACCAATTAGGTTTTACTGGTAAATCCCCACGTTGGGCAATTGCTTTCAAATTTCCCGCTGAACAAGGGACGACTAAAATTAAAGATATCTATGTCCAAATCGGGCGAACTGGTGCTTTAACTCCGGTCGCACTCATGGAACCAGTTAAACTCGCTGGTACAACGGTTACCCATGCTACTCTCCATAATTTTGACGAGATTAAACGTCTGGGTGTAAAGATTGGCGATACGGTCGTAGTAGAAAAAGCTGGTGAGATTATTCCTAAAGTAATTCGGGTCTTGGATAAAATGCGCACCGGTGAAGAAAAAACCGTTAAAGAACCAACCAAATGTCCCAAATGCGGAGAAGAGGTTATTCGGGAAGTTATTAGCGATAAAAAAGTTGGAAAATCTGCCGCTTTGTTTTGCAAAAACCCTAACTGTTATGCTCAGCAATTAGAAAAGATCCGTCACTTTGCCTCCAAGCGTGCTTATGATATAGATGGCTTAGGTGAGAAAATTGTTGAACAACTAGTCAATGAGGGCTTGATAAAAAATCCCGCGGATTTATTTATCCTTACCCAGGGGGATCTCGAGCCGTTGGAAAGATTTGCGGAAAAATCTGCTGTCAATCTAGTTCAGGCGATTAAGGCGGCTAAAGATGTCACTCTATCTCGTTTTGTATATGCCTTAGGCATCCGCCATGTTGGGGAAGAAACCGCAGTCAGGCTTTCTGAACACTTTCGCTCGCTGTCTAAGATAATGGAAGCCACTGTTTCTGATTTGCTCGGGGTGGAAGATGTGGGCCCGCGGGTAGCTGAATCTATCCGGGCTTTTTTTGAAGACAAGACTAACCAAAAGTTAGTGGAAGAGTTGTTAAATAACGGGGTGAAAATACAGACTATGTCTGCTAAAGAAGTGGAGAGTCGCGCGACTGGTAAATTACATGATCAAACCTTTGTTTTGACTGGTACTTTAAGTTCGCTTACTCGTGACGAAGCGAAAGATAAAATTCGTGCCTTAGGCGGCGATGTCGCTGAATCGGTCAGTAAAAATACCACGGCCGTGGTTGCGGGCGTTAAGGCTGGTAGTAAATTAGATAAAGCCAAAAAATTAGGGGTGAAGGTTTTAAGTGAAGAGGAGTTTTTAAAAATAGTTAATTTGTGATATACTAACCAATATTCATATTTAACTTTTTACCGTGTACATTCGTTGGTTTAAAGAACTAAACATTAAAGACATCCCCTTAGTCGGTGGTAAAAACGCTTCGCTCGGGGAGATGTATAGCAAACTCACTGCACATGGTATAAAAGTACCTAATGGTTTTGCGTTAACTAGTGACGCCTATTGGTTGTTTTTGAAGGGCACAGGGTTAGATAAAAAGATCAAAGAAGTATTAAAAGGTTTAGATGTAAAAAATGTTCGGGCCTTATCTTTGGCCGGCGCCAAGGTTCGCAGTATGATACTCGGCGCTAAGTTTCCTGATGAATTAACTAAAGAAATTAAAATAGCCTACAAAGAATTAAAAGCGGAGAGTGTCGCCGTGCGCTCTAGCGCCACGGCCGAAGATTTGCCAGACGCTAGTTTCGCTGGTCAACAAGAAACATACTTGAATGTTAAAGGCGAAAAAGAACTTTTGGAAGCGGTCAGAAAATGTATTGCTTCACTTTTTACCGATCGGGCTATCTCTTACCGCGAAGCCAAAGGTTTTGACCATTTGGCTGTGGCCCTGTCTGTTTGTGTCCAACAAATGGTTCGCTCAGATCTCGGCTCATCCGGAGTTTTGTTTACTCTAGACACTGAATCCGGCTTTAAGGGTGTGGTTCTAATAAATTCTGCCTATGGTTTGGGTGAGTATGTAGTTAAAGGCCGGGTCAATCCGGATCAGTTTTATGTTTTTAAAGAAGGTGTAAAAAAAGGTTTGAAGTCTATCATTAGCCGCCGGTTGGGAGACAAAGAGGTTAAATTGGTCTATGGTAATACCGGTACCAAGCAATTAAAAGTAAAAACCGCTGACCAAAGGAAATACAGTCTAACCGATGACGAAGTAATCCAGCTTAGTAAATGGGGGGTCCAGATTGAAGAGCACTATGGCCACGCCATGGATATTGAGTGGGCGAAAGACGGGGAAACCGGTAAGTTGTTTATCGTGCAGGCTCGTGGCGAGACCGTCAAATCCCAGGCCAAAGTAAATACCATTGAAACTTACACTTTGCAACAAAAAGGCAAAGTCTTAGTCACTGGTCTTAGTGTCGGCCAAAAGATCGGCCAGGGAAAAGCCCGGATTATTAATTCGCCGAAAGACATGAAAGATTTTAAGGCCGGCGAAGTTTTGGTAACCCGCATTACCGATCCAGATTGGGAACCAATTATGCGCATTGCGAGCGCAATCGTTACCGAACAGGGCGGCAAGACTTCTCATGCCGCGATTGTTAGCCGCGAATTAGGTATCCCTTGTGTGGTTGGAGCTTTAAAAGCCAGACAACTCATTAAAAGCAAGGAAGAGATTACCGTCACTTGCTCGGAAGGCGAAGTAGGTTATGTTTACAAAAATTTATTACCTTTTAAAGTTGAAAAATCTGAGTTAAAAGATTTAAAACCAACCAAGACCAAGATCATGATGAATGTTGGCAATCCGGACAGCGCTTTTTCACTTGCCGCTATCCCAAACAATGGCGTTGGTCTGGCTCGCGAAGAATTTATCTTCACCAACTTTGTTAAAATCCATCCTTTGGCCCTCGTTAATTACAAGTCCATGAATGCCAAAGTTCGGGGGCAAATAAACGAACTAACCGTTGGCTACAAAGACAAACGGGAGTTTGGCGTGGCCAAACTCGCCGAAGGAATTTCTTTTATTGCCGCGGCTTTTTATCCAAATCCAGTCATTGTTCGTCTGTCAGATTTTAAAACTAATGAATATGCGACTTTAATTGGTGGAGAAGGATTTGAACCAAAAGAAGAAAATCCCATGATCGGCTGGCGTGGTGCATCTCGGTATTATGATAAAAATTACAAACCCGGATTTAAAATAGAATGCGAAGCTTTGAAACGAGTACGTAATGACTGGGGATTAAAAAATGTCATTGTTATGGTACCGTTTTGTCGGACGGTAAAAGAAGGGGAGCAAGTACTCGCGACCATGAAAGAATTCGGTTTGGAACGAGGTAAGGACGATCTCCAGGTTTACATGATGACCGAGATTCCGTCGAATGTAATTTTGGCCAAAGAATTTTGCCAAATCTTCGATGGTTTTAGTATTGGTTCGAACGATCTAACCCAACTTACTTTAGGTGTTGATCGCGACTCACCGCTCGTCTCCCATGTTTATGACGAAAACAACGCGGCCGTGAAGACACTCATCCGGAGCATTATCCAGACCGCCCACGAACATGGTAAAAAGGTGGGTATCTGTGGTCAGGCCCCGAGTGACTACCCAGAATTTGCTGAATTTTTAGTCCAAGAGGGGATAGATAGTATATCTCTAAACCCGGACACGGTATTAAAAACCCGCGAGCGTATCGCTCTCATGGAAGAACGCACTGCTAAACGGCGTGGAATGATGAAAGTTGCTCTTGCCTCGAAAGTCCTGTTAGTTTTTGGCTTGCTCGGTGCCCTTGGTATTCTCGGTGGTTACACCTGTCAAACCGTGAGTAACCAAGCGACAACCGAAGAGATAAAAAAGAGCGTTGGCACCCAACTCCAAACTTTCAAAGAGGAAATAAAAGAAGAACTAAATAAAGAATACACTACCAAACTCGAAAGCCAAACCACACTGTATGAAGAAAATGGATTTTCCAATTTTACCTTAAAGGTTCCGGCTGTTTGGCAAACGGCGCATGGTAAAAACAGTGTGACATTTTATCCCGAAGGACGTAAAACTTTAGAATGGGTAACGATTGAAAAGATTGAACAACTACCACCAAACATCAGCAATTTACCCTCAACTACCAGTACTTGGCGGGGGACCACAGCGCGTGAATGGAACTATGATTGCGCGGCTGGGCAGGATTGTGTTTTCGTGACGGAGATAAAAATCGAAGGAGCAAAAAACGATTTATTAGTCACCGGACACAGCAAACAATACCGGGAAATACTTAACAGTTTAACAATTAAACCATAACATCATATATGGATTATTCAATTATTAGTTACGTGGCCTTGGGGATAATAATTATCGTGGGTATTTTTATCGCCTACGGAGCCGCTAAACTACAAGAAAAGAATTTTCCGCTTGAAGAGGGAGAAAAAGTTTTGTACGAGGAAGAAAAAGTACGGATGGAAGATATGGTCAATAACCGGAATACTTTGCGGAAAGTTTTAATTCGCATTACGGATCGGCGTATGTATATATTTATTAAACGACCGTATTTATATGGAATTATTTATTTTAGTAAACCACCAAGTGATTCTACTAAAAAAGATTTTAAAGGCATGATGTATATTCCGAGAGAAGAATTCAAAATGGATAGACAAGATAAAAAAACTGGCCTACCGGTGGTTACAGCTACCCGGAAAAATATTGTTGGCCTAGATGAAGATTACGTTTTTAAATTTAAGGAAGCCGCTCGAGCAATGGACGCGATTAATAAAAAATAATAATAGATTAAAAAAGAAGGTCAAAGACCTTCTTTTTTGTTTGTTGGGATTTATTTTGTAATAGCACACCGTCTTGACTTTTTTATCTAAATATGTTTTAATATTTCTTCAAAATCCCCTTAGCACAAGCCTGTAAGGCGGGCGAGGGAAGAGGGGGTTCTCGGACAGTTTTGCTGTGGAGGGGTTTGGATGGGAACGTCCGGTGAAGATATCGGTCTCGAGGACCGATATGATGAGCAGGTCCGAGAGCTGTTCGGGCTCGGACCGGAATGCGAGCTGGTCAAGGGCCACTACAACCACAAGGGACGTCAAAGTGTCCCCACGGGCGATGATCCATCCCCGTGGTGCGCCGACGGCACCCTGTTGGATGTCTTTAAGGGACTCTAGAAGGAAGGAGAACGCGCTGATGAAAATCAGAGCACCGTGATGAGGACACGTTAAAATCCCTCACTAAATACATCTTGTTCTTCGAAGAAGATGTTGAGGAACAAAAAACCACTTTTGAATCAGTGGTTTTTTGTTTATAAAAATTATTTTTAAATTTAGAAGCGGGGAGCGTGGGACGAAGTGGAAATTTTTGTCTGCGAAAAGTCAATTTAAATTAGTAATAGTAACAAGGCCAGTACGCTCATAAAATAAGGTATTAAAACCCACCTTCTTTTTCTTTGCCACGGTGTGTTAAGTACTTTAGTTTTAAATTTACCCGGAATCCTTCCGCGAATAATTTTTTTATAACATTCAGAAATAATTCTCTCAGCCCCAGCTATAGTAAGAAGGTAAAACTTGCCGTTTAAAGCAGGGAAGTAAATTAAGATTAAAATGCCAATTATGATTGCAATGAGTGGGCTCCGAAAAAATTTAATCAAACTGAAACCTTCAAAGGGCGCGTCTTTTGACATGCCGCCTACGGCGATAAACAAACCCATTGCCAAAGCAAGATAGATGTTTGCTTCGCCGATATCGAGATAATAGACCGCTACCACCAAAACCAAATAGAGTAAACACGCCGCAATGAATTTGATGCTGCGATTATATTTTAAATTTAAATCAGAGGGTATAGAATATTTGGCTTGCGGTTCTTTTCTAATGAGTGCTTTATATATTTCTGTGGTGATTCTTTCTAGGCTAATTACGGATAGGGCAACAATAAAAAGCGACAGGTTTGGGTTAATAATAAATAAATATGCACCCCAAAATATTCCGATAACCAAACTTCTTACTACTTTAAGTAATTTAAATTCTTCAGCTAGTAAATCACCATAGATACCCCAAAGTATCATATTGGTTACTCCGATCGTACCGGAAAATATGTATAGAAGCATATTTTTTATTAACACCGGTATTTTAGCATAGTGTGGAGTGCTTTTCAAACTAAAAACCGGCGCCTATTTAGGTAGCCGGATTTTTGCGGGTCGGACGGGACTCGAACCCGCAACTTCCGCCGTGACAGGGCGGTGCTCTAACCAGTTGAACTACCGACCCAGGTAGTTAACGCTTTAGATTATACTGTAAAACCTTTGTTTCGTCAATGCTTAGTGGGTTGTGAATAAGTACTAAACAAAAAGACCCTCAAGGTGCTTAGTAGGAGGCAAAGAGTGAAGGAGGGGGCACTCCGCCTGATACTAAGCACTTTGAGGGCCTAGATCAATTACGTGTTAACAGTATAACATGGTCGAAATACTTTGTCAAAGGAAAAATATTTCTGGTTGTGGATAATTTTCTTACTTTACTGCCTCCACAATCTTCTCGAAGATGGTCGGATTCTTAGCAGCAATTTCGGACAAAACTTTGCGGTCCAAAGAGATTTCTTTCTTCTTTAAAGCGTCCATTAACTTGCTGTAGCTAATTCCGAGCTTGCGGGCAGCGGCATTAATGCGCACATTCCACAAACCACGGTTTAATCTTTTCTTGGTGCGGCGAGAAGCATAAGCATGTTGACCAGCTTTAAACTTCGCAACCTTGGCTACCTTAATTTTGCTCTTTCTACCCCAGCGGAAACCCTTGGTGTGTTTTAAAATCCCGCGTCGGCGTTTGGCATGCAATAAGCCACCTTTAACTCTT
The DNA here is from genome assembly GCA_964604585.1 of uncultured Gammaproteobacteria bacterium. GTDB lineage: Bacteria > Patescibacteriota > Patescibacteriia > Magasanikbacterales > GWA2-37-8 > DATDYA01. Next base: position 411 of record CAZRZQ010000033.1, on the reverse strand, counting down.
GGCATAATCGTTTAAATTAGTTTGCTAAATTAGCGTAAACAACTTTTCTCAAAGTGTTACTCGTAATAACATCAGAACGTTTGTTACGTTTGACGTTACCGGTTTCCCGCGAGTTGAAATGACCTTGTCCAGCAGTACGTTTTTCGATCTTACCATTCTTGGTAATCTTGAAACGTTTGGCTGTCGCCTTGTGCGTCTTCATCTTTCCCATAAAATACGTTTAGATAATTTTATTATTAAGCTTTGGTAATAATCGAGGTGACGAGGTTGCCTTGTTTTTCTGCTCCTTGCTCAACACGAATGTTGACCGCCTTTCCAATCTCCGAGACAAAGGCCTTCACTTGTTCCACAGCCATTTGCCATTGTTGGTTTTCGCGGCCACGCAGAAAGACTTCCACTTTTACTTTTTGT
>CAZRZQ010000032.1:8808-11672 GCA_964604585.1 uncultured Gammaproteobacteria bacterium | reverse complement strand
CCAATTCACTTACCCCCCGCACCCCTTCTTGGTAAATTCTCGCTGTATTACCCCCTCCACAAACGATAACGAAATGATAATTTTTCTCTAAATATTTAAGGATAAACTTTTTAAACTCTTGGAGAAATGGAATGTCGAATCCTTCTTTTGGTACAATGAGCGATCCGCCTAGAGATAATACGATCAACTTCTTCGGGGGTAACTTGGCCATAGCTTAAGTTTTAACTTTAAATTGTGAATTAGAGAATTTATTTTTAGGACTCAAAACCTTGTTTAAAGTATTTTTATACGCTTTATTCGCCCGATACAAACTAGGCGTCCGGTAGGCCGTCTTGCCTTTCTGAACTCGATTGGACGAATAGTTTTTCATTTTTAAATTAATTATCTTTTTTCAAAACACCGTTTACTATCCAGCTAACGATCCACATTAAGACGGCACCTAAGAAGGCCGGCCAAAAACCTGTTACTTCAAAGCCCTTCACTATGGACGACGCCAACCAAAACATGAGGGCGTTAATAACCAAAGTGAACAGCCCCAGGGTTAATATATTCACTGGCAGGGTTAAAAGTAACACCAAAGGTCGGATGAGGGCATTAATGAGGCCAAGTATTAAAGCGGCAATAAGCGCACTGTAGAAATTACTAATCTCAATACCCGGCACCCAGGCCGCGATAGCGAGTAGCGCTAAAGCGCTAATTAACCAACGTAAAATGAGTTTCATATTTTTATAATTAAACCATCTCCTTTTTTAAGTCTTTCACCTTATTCTCCATGCTGTCAAGATATTTTTTCAAATCCTTAACAATTTTCATCCCCTCTTCGAACTTTTCAATTCCTTCTTCAAGGTTGACATCATCTTTCTCAAACCACTTCACAATCTTCTCTAGATCACCGTAAGATTTGGCAAAATTTGTTTTTTTATCTGTTGTCATAATTATTGATTATTTTTTTAGGCTGTCTCCGCCTCCGTTGGTTTAAATAATACCCCCTGGTCCTGGTTTACCCCTCTGTTTTCAACCACTCGGCTAACCAGGGAATCCTCGGCTAATTCTATCACGATTTCCTCACCAATGTCCACATCCTTGGACCGCCGGACCAGTTTCCCACTACGCTTCCGGACCAAGCTGTATCCCCGCTCCAAAACCCGCTTCGGATCGATATTTCTAAACAATCTTTCGCTCGAAAGTAAAAATTCATGTTTAGTGTGTACACTGTTTTCAAGAACAACCAAAATATTTTTAAACTTTTCCATTAAATTTCGGCCGGCTTGCAAGGGCGCTTCGCAACGGCTAACCACAAAGTAAAACTGTTGTTCTACTTGACGACGCAACATCGTAATCTTATGCTGGATCTTTTCACTAATGTGATCAACCGAATAATCTAATTCGTTTAAAATATCCAGGCGCGATGGCACCACTCGTTCGGCCGCGTTTGATGGCGTCGAAGCTCGGACATCGGCCGCATAATCTGCTAATGTCTCATCCCGTTCATGCCCCACACCACAAACGACTGGGGTTTTGCTACCATACACTGCTCGTACCACTTCTTCGGAATTAAAGGCTGCTAAATCTTCCAACGACCCACCGCCGCGGATCATAACCAAAACATCCACTTCCTTAGCCAGAGTATTAAAATATTTAAAAGCTTCGACTATTTCGCCTATGGCTGATTCTCCCTGCACACTAGTGTGGTACAGCTCGATTTCCACTCCCTGCCAGCGGTTATTTAATATCCGCCAAAAATCTCCCCAAGCAGCGCTGTCTCGCGAAGCAATGACCCCAATTCGGCTTGGCATTTTTGGAATCTCTCGCTTACGCTCCAAAGCAAACAGGCCTTCCTTGGTTAATTTTTCTTTTAGTAATAAATAGGCCTTTTTCAAACTACCCTCTCCCACCAATTCCACCTGCTGAACTGTTAAAGAAAATCGCCCGCTTTTGTCATGAATTTTCGGGAAACCTAAAGCTCGTATTTTCATTCCGTCTTCAAGCGGGGTACGCAATCCAAATAAAGTGGCAAAACAAGATATACTCGCCTTTTCATCCTTTAGGTCAAAAAAAATCCATTTGCCTTGAGACACTTTATATTGCGACACTTCCCCTTCAACGATAAATTCACCGGAAATTATGCCGTTAATCTGTTCGATGAATTGTGAAACGGTAATGATGGGTAGCATTATATTCTGTTAGATACCGACGATCAGACGGTACACGCCATTAATAATTGGCGACACTAACTCAAACAAAAAAAAGATAAAAATAAGAAGGATTATGAAACCATAACGATCAAGAAAATTCTTTACGCCTTGGGCTGAATCTGGTAAAAAGGCATACAAAATTTTTGATCCATCGAGCGGTGGGATTGGGACCAAGTTAAATACCATAAGTAGTACGTTAGCATAAACGATGATCCCGAATAATTCAGTTAAAAAACTAACCGGCATCGTCCGGAGTGGTATGGCAAAAACCAACGCTAATAATAAATTAGCTAACGGCCCCGCTAAACCCACCAAGGCTGGTCCCCAGCGCTGGTTGCGCAAGTTATATGGGTTATACAGCACCGGCTTCGCATAGGCGAACAAAAACCGACCACCAGTTAGCATAAAAAGAAATAACGGCATTAAAATTGTCCCCCACAAATCAATGTGAGCGATGGGGTTTACCGTTAAACGGCCAGCATAACGAGCAGTTGGATCCCCCAACCGATCCGCCATCCAACCATGGGCATACTCGTGGATGATCGCCGAGGGGATAATAATTAAAAAATAAAAGATGAGAGTTGTCGCATCCATATTGACAAAATACTTAAAATATAGTATCCTTATTTTATCTTATAAACCTTAAATACGCAAATTATGGCCAGAAAT
>CAZRZQ010000032.1:0-8798 GCA_964604585.1 uncultured Gammaproteobacteria bacterium | reverse complement strand
TTGTGAATTATGCTCTAAAAAGACTGTCCGGGCTAACCATGTTAGTCACTCTAATGTCAAAGTACCAAGACGTCAAAAGCCTAATCTTCAACTCTTGAAAGTTGAAGGCCAGAGCATTAAAATCTGTTCTACCTGCCGAAGAACACTTGTTAAAAAAGGCAAATAATAAAACTAAAAAAATAGACAGGCAACAGAGCCTGTCTTTTTGTTTCGATCTAAATCCTCTTGGACTAGATCCTCGGTTCAACCCGTAGGAAGAGTAGTTAGTTCCACGGTTGTAAAAGGTTAGCCTCACGCGAGACCCACGGGTCTCGACAAATATTGGCCTACCAATGGAACATATTGTAGAACCTTTTTACTCCTCCGGAGTTAAACCTATATTTTATTATACCGGATGAATTTTAAAACGTCAAAGACTAAAAAACCGGCCTGGAAAGCCGGTTTTGATTCTGCTAATTATTTACTCTAAAATACCATCTAAATTTACATCGTATAAAATCTGTTCTTGCACTAAACGGTAACTGATCAACTCTTCTTCCTTGAACCAGATACTGATCTCACGTTCAGCTTCCTTTGGCTGGTCTGAACAGTGGATCAGATTACGAACAGCACGTCCGCTAATACTCGATAAATCATATGAATCTAGAGTGAGATCTCCGCGGATAGTACCCACATCAGACTTTAATGGTTCAGTTGAACCAACTAACTTCTTGACAATACCAACTGCCTGATTACCCTGCCAAACCATTGCCACCACAGGGCCACTGCTCATAAACTTTACTAAGGCACGAACAATATCTTTGCCATATTCAATAGCTGTTTTTTCGACAGGCATTTCCGCTGCCTCTAGGCCCTTGATAATATTATTGCCTTTTTCTTCAAACCAAACGTCATCTTTAACATAATGTTTCCAAAGGTTGTCTTCAGAAGCAACAAACATTTTTAAACCAACTAATTTCAAACCGGTTCGTTCGATTCTTTTTATAACCTCTCCAATTAAAGAGCGCTGCACACCATCTGGCTTAATGATGATGAAGCTCCTTTCTTTTTGTGGAACAATTTTAGGTTGTGACATAAAATCTTATTTATATTATCTAAATTATTATCTCTTGCGTTGCGGCAAATATTTGGCGAATTTAACTCTCTGTTCTTTTTCTAATCTAATTTCCGGCAATCTTTTCACATGATAACGAATCACCCGGTAAAGCCAATAAGCCAACCCGACCACCCAAACGATAAGCCAAAATCTCCAAGCTAACAATGGGGCGGCTTGCTGGCGGAAGAAAAACCAAACCAGACCGTACAGACCCATGCCGATCCCAATATTTGAATAACGACGTAAAACCTCTTTTAACAACCCGTCTTGTTTATAGTTTCTAACAATACGCAATACAACCGCGGCCACTAAAAAGACTAGGAAAAACCCCAACCAAACTAAAAACATTGTTCCCCAGGTCACTCTTGGTTGGTTGAACCAATAATTCCAGTAAAAAAGATTTGCAATACTCATAACCTAAGACTTTTTAAAGATGAGAGAATAATGATACTCCCCAGCTGGGGTTTTGTCAACTAATTCAAAGCCTAAATCTTCCGCTATTTTAGTCATACTAATCGGCTCGGCCATCTGGGTTGGGTCAGGTCCTAGGGGCCCAAGTTTCTTGGCCCAATCCACAATGTTTAAAAAACCACCGGTCTTTAACAGTCGTCGAGCTTCTTCTAAAGCTTCAATCCGGTGTTTTAGTAGAAACATGACATTAACATAAAAACAAACATCTAGACTGCCCTCTGGTATCGGGGTTTTTCCTGGTAATTCAATATCTGACCAGATAGTCTGAACGTTATCATAGCCTTCCGAACGAACCCGGCTTTTAATATTTTCTAAAATGTCTTTAATAATGTCGATGGCGTAGACAATCCCCTTGTCTCCTACCACCCGAGAAGCTAGAAAAACAAAATGACCAGTGCGTCCGCACCCCATGTCCGCTACCCGCATTCCACTACCGAGATTAATGGTGGAAAAAATTTTATGCGGATCAATTAGAGCTAAGCCAGCGTGAGACATATTTTACTGCCTAATAAAAATCTTACCGATAGTACCCATTAAAAATCCTTCCATCATGTTGGTCAAAAATAACATCGCAAAAAAGATTAATATCAATCCTAACAATTTATACATGAGTCGGGAACCACCATTAGTCCCCAAATGCTCTTCCGCCCAAGAAATTGAACCAAAATTTAACAAAAACCACTCGGTTTTTAAAACCATTACTATGCCAGCAAGGAGAAGAAGAATGCCAACGAAATATCTCATAACTTTAATTCGTGCCCAGGAGAGGATTTGAACCTCCAAGCCTTGCGGCACATGCACCTCAAGCATGCGCGTATACCGTTCCGCCACCTGGGCAAAGATAGCGTAATTATACTGATTTTTTAAAAAAAATCAAGAGCCCTTTTCTCTGCCAAAAAAAATCTAAAACTTCCGATTCCTCCCAACGACCATATCAATCTTGTTGTGCGCGAGTTTGATTGTAACCTTAATTTCCTTAGAAGTTTTCCCGTCCGCGACAACTGTAAACGGCTCTTTCCCGATTATCTGCATTTCTTCAAAGGGAAAGATGCTCGGATCTTCATACTGGTAACCCCACCAGCTCTTTTTACGAAGCGGCCTTAAAAAGGCTTCCAACTTACCATCTTGGGGATGTACCACCTGGTGATCCTTATCTTTTTTATCCAACTTCCAATAATAGGGTTGCAAATTACAAACCACTACTTCCATTTTTTCATTAGCATAAACCTTGAATCTTTCGTCATAAACTACCTGGACCTTAGCTGGTAAAACATGAAGTTGAGAAACAAAATAACGGTTGTTCATCCAACCCACGTCTAGGCTCTCCTTACGACGACGAGATAAGACATCACAAGCTTCTTCCCCTACAGGTATACCTAAAACATCGGCAATAGTATTCTCTGGACCAACTGGTAGAAAACCAAAAGTGCAGTCACAGGTGGCACCACGCGACAAAACATGGCCAAAAGTATGGTCATTCCCTACTATCACCACTGTCTTTGCCCCTTTTTTTATTTCATCTTCAATAATCGGCTTGCTATCGATGAAATTATTCAAGCGTAAAATTTTTCCTCCAATGCCATAGTCGGTCAGTCTTACCTCAATATTCTTCACTACTTGAGCAAACTTTTTATGGCGCAAAAAATTGTCATACAAGTAAACATACATAAGAGTACTTCCTTTAATTCAAGTCCGGTTTCCTTGTTTGCACTGCGCCAGCTTAAGAAACTAAATCAGCGGAAGGCAAAGTTTCGTTGTTAGCTTTACGACCATAATTTTTCTTCCCCATTCCTTTCAAGTCTCCACCCTCTATGCCGGGCATTGAAATTTTACCAAAAACTAACGCTCCTGCCGCGACTACCAGAGTCTTTACTTCGACATCGCCCATTACTCTGGCAGTTGAAGTCAATTCTAGGGAATCTTTAATTTTCATATTCCCTTTTACTTCTCCCGCCACCCGGGCACTCCCCGCTCTCACATTAGCCAATATTCGGGCACCCTCTTCAACCGAAAGGTGTTTGCTAGTGTGGACACTACCCGCTACTGAACCTTTAACCGTGATGTTACCTTCTGACGCAAAATCTCCTTCGACGTTTACTGAAGGACCAACAACTGTTTCCACTTCATCGTGATCGTCATAAACCGGCGGGATTGTCTCTTCATACTGAACCTCATTGTTATCTAAAGCGATTTTGGCAGAAGGTTTTTGAAAAATCATATTAAAATTAAATTACTTATTATTGGCTTCTTTATTATACACGATATTTAAAAAAACGTGAAGGATTGAACAACTTTCTTGCTCAGACAATCAAACAGCCACCGGTACCGTCGGTGTTTCTTGAGGTACCGGCTTGAACGGTAACCAAAAACCAAATTCACTACCTTTTTTTAGACCTTCACTATGTGCCCAGACCTTACCGCCATGGGCCTCAATAAACTTGCGGCAAACATACAAACCCAACCCAGTACCGTTCACATTGGTACCCTTTACGTTATCTCCCCGATAAAACTTTTGATAGAAGTTAGCCTGATCATTCTTTTCAAAACCAATCCCAGAATCTCGCACTCTTACCGCAACTCCGTCCCCCTCATCTTCTGTTACGATTTCTATCTTGCCTGACTCAGAATACTTGATAGCATTATCAACAAAATTAAACACTACATGCCGCACCTTTTCGGCGTCCATTATAACAGCTGGTAGGTGACAGCTGGACCAAAAAATGGACAGCGCTTTTTCTTCGGCCCGCATTTTCATTTCTTCTACAACTGAGGTAACTGTTTCACAAATATTACTGGACTCAAAATTATACTTTGTCCTCCCCTGTTCAATGCGCGAAATATCCAAAAATTCATCCACCAACTTTACTAAATGTTCATTTGTGTTTTCAACGTTACTTAAAACAGCGTTAGTTTTTTGATTAGTTTTCCCATAGGCGCCTTCTTTCACTAATTCCACATAGCCCTTAATGATTGATAGCGGCGTGCGTAACTGATGGGCAGCAATTGATAAAAATTCCGTCTTTTGCTTATCTAATTCTTGTAACCGAATATTGGCTTTTTCAAAAGAATGCGCCAAATCTTTAAGCTCTTCTTTTTGTTTATGCTCCTTTTCAACGCTACGAGCTAAAAAAGTACCCAATATACCAATCAAAATTGCAAAACAGATTTTGTAGATTATTTGTAATGTAGAATTAGACAAGAGACCCTCAACAAATAACACTAAAATTAGTGTACCCACCAAAAATTCTATCGCAATTAACTTGACATCAAATAAGTGATACCGCAAAATAGCTAAGGCTGTCATGATTAAAAATACTAAAACGTAAACCGACGCCCAAGCCACAAATTGCATGTCATGAAATAAATAAATCGGTAAAGGAATTGTTAAAATTACCAGCGTAAGCATTAAGGCAATCCCGCCCATAACGAATCTCAACTGTTGTCTCTGAATTCCTTGCGTCCGTTTTATCTTACGGACAAGTATATAAACTGCCAACAAACATAACCAGGTTGTAAAAACAATAAAAATTGGCATTCCGATACCTGGGGTGACAGTTTTCACACCATTCTCAATAATAACATCTTTAAAGCCCAAAGGACTTAAGCATATAGCGGAGGTAATTACCGTTAAACCGACTAAAATAAAGATCTTGATGCGAGATATGGAAAAATCGCCATCTGGTAAAACCTTGGCTAAAAAATAAAAAAATAAACTGACTAATGTTCCGGATAATATGCTTATCCGAGCCAACCAAATATTTGGTCCCACCAAAGAATCGGCATACAAGACCGTTAGCCACGCACTTAACAACAGACAGAGTACCACAAAAAAACGATTGACTAGAGCATCTTTTTTCTGCCGATAAACCAAAAAAATCAAAATTATATTCACCAGCAGGGCAAAAGCCGTAAGAATGAAATGAAATGAAAAATTAAAAACCATAACTTATTATGATTCAATGAATTCAATGTCTGGTTCTAAACGAGATGATGTCGCCGGCGCCTCGCCACCATAGCCTATCCGGAGCATCATGGCCAAAGTTTTACCAGTTTTTATACCAACAATTTCTTCAAGTTGTGAATAATTTTTCTTAATTTCCTTTACATGCTCAATTCCAAAAGTATTTACCACTTCGTCATTAACATGGGCCGCTAAATACGCCAAAGCGGCCAAAGGATGAGCGCTTATCCCTTTTCGAGTCAAACCGAGCCACAACAACTGTATCGCCTGGCCAGCATGCACAAAAATTTCTTTTTCCGGTCTTACTACTACTGCCAAAAATATTGAACCAGTCGAATATAATTTAGCATTTTCTTTGGCCACCACCTTTGGAAAACCGATTTTTTTGAATAAATTAGCGATTGGCCAGTAACGAAGTAAACGAAAAACTATTTCCTGCGGTGGCTTCAGAGCCATGGCCTTAAGATATAACCCGGTTCTTTTATTTTTTTCTTCTTTTTCGGTCCAACAAATATTCGCAAAAATAGAATTATGCAAAGGCTTATGTTCCAACATCAGCCGATCACAAGTACTCGCGAGATGACCAATTTTTTTCTTTTCTTCTTCCTCGATTATAATTTTGAACTCTAAATCTGTAAATTTCTCCCCAACCGCGCTGATTATTTTACTTTCCTCCTCAGTCAATAACTTATTATCATACGGCTTACGATTAGTGGCTCTCTTCTCAATAAAATCAGTAAGCGGGTCAGCCTGTTTAAAACCCAAAGTGAAAATCGCCAACTTGGCTACCAGTTCATCATTATTCGAATCAGGAAAAAGAATTGGCTCAACCCTTAACCCATATTCTGGTGCCAAAAGCAATATATTTTGTATCAAAGCTCCGTGGGCAAAATAAGAACCTCTTTGACGATAATTGTATACAGGGTTATCTCGGTGTGGCAAATTATAAATATATAATTTATCGCCCTGTAATTTAAATCTCCAAGGCTGAGAATTCTCGCCTGACGGAGCGAAAACAGCCCGGGCGAGTAATTTTTTAATTGTCTCTTTCATAGCCTAAGACTTTAAATATTTATTTTTCATTTTACCAGTACTAAAATTATTGTCACCGTAAGGATAGATGTAAACCTCTGGCCTCGCTCTTACACCCAAGGAAAAACTTAATTTATCATATTCATGATTAGTGCGTCGCAACGAAGCACAAACCAATTCAACTATTTTCACCTCGTCTATCTCTTCCACTTTAAACATACTGGCTAGTTCTAGATGAACTTCGAGATGCTGATCTTGGCTTACATCATAATTAGTCATTAAGAAAAAACGCCCGGTGAAATATCTAAAAAGCTCTTTTTGACTTAAAGCTACTTGGATATCCTCCGGATAAATATTCAAAGCGTAAAAAGTTACCGAATGATTGCTTCTGCCATAAACCGCTAGCATCGGCAGACGCCAGGCATCTTCATGCAACTCGCTATTATGGTGCCGTTTAACAATTTCATCAGTATCCAAAAGTTCGCCCCGGTCATGAATATTATATCTGATTAATGGTATCCCAGCATCAGCAGTTACAACCAATTCACCTTCGATATCTTCAAAATATTTGTTGCTCGGGTAATATTGAAAAAGTGAAGGAATCTGGTTGTTATGATGTTTTAATCCAGCAAGCGGTCGCCCATTATTTTGCATCAAGTTACGCAAATAGATAGTAAGGGGTGTCTCGTGAGCCATTAACCCCAAATCAGCCGAGCCATAGATATTTAAAGAGTAGCTATAAAATTGTTCCCCATCATTCCCGCCAATAAAATTATACAGATATCTCCTCCAGGGTTCAGGGAAAGACTCCGCGGCAAATAAAAATTTTGTAACATGCTTCTTCCAATCAATCCCTTTTTCATAACCTTCTACTATTACATCCTTTAAAAAGGGCGGATAGCCGATTAAAAGTATCTGTTCAAAATCTGATCCCATTTCTTTGATAATTCTTATTATGTCCTCTTTATTTAAGCCCGGGGTAATCAGTGCCCCAGGCATGCCAGCATCAAGTAGCCTTTTAATCGAATCCGCTGTGATCATTCCAGCAATATGCGCTCCTAGAAAAAAAGTTACGATAAATAATGTTTTTTTATGATAAGTCTTAAAATAAGATTCCAAAAATTGCTTATGAATCCAGGCTGTTTCTTCCTCATGTCGTTTACTTCTAGGCCAAAAAAAAGGTTTTCCGGCCGTTCCGGAGCTCTCGGCTATCGTTAGGCCATCTCCAAGGTTGCCGCTCCAAACTAAATCTTTAAAATCATAAACGCTAATATAATTTACCTTGTCCAAAATAGGCACCTGCCTAAAATCTTTAAGAGTATTGACCCGAGAAGGATCGACCCCATTTTTGTCTAAGAAATCTTTATACGCCGGAACAAACCTGGCCGTTTTTTTAAACAATTTTAGAGCGGCTTTTTCCCCTTTTTTTACCCATTTTGCGCAAGCTGTTTTACGCAAAGATAACCCGACAACTCGTTCCAAAAAAGTACTATTTTTTAAATTAAGAGATTTCACATCTCCAAATCTTTGACTCGTGATTTAATTAAACCAACCAATTTACCAGAATGGATTAAATCGCGGGATTTTTCAATACTTTCATGCATAATCCGGCTAGAATTATAAGGCGGAATAACTTTGCGAACTTCTTGGTGTACTAACTTGCCCGCCGGGGAAACTTTTTCTACGCCTCTTGCCTCCACCGCTTCGCAGGCTGCTAATAATTCGACTGCCAAAACATACTCCACTCTATTTTTTATCTCCCGGGCCTTTCTAGCCGCCACTAACCCCATACTTACTACATCCTGGTTTTCTTCATTAGAAGGTATAGACTGTATAGAAGCCGGGTTACACAATGTCCGACACTCAGCAACCAAAGAAGTTGGTATATACTGCGCTCCCTCATAGCCGCAATGCAACCCGCTACGATCGCCGGCTAAAAATGCTGACAAACCGTTATTTCTTGAACGATCAAGAATTTTATTTAATCTTCGTTCAGACAAAACAGCGATCTCTGTGGCGGCGATTGACAACACGTCCATAGGCAAAGCCAAAGGTTGACCGTGAAAATTTGCTCCCTGATAAGCCAAATTTTCTTCGGTAAAAAACAGAGGGTTATCGTTAGCAGAGTTCATTTCTATTACAACCTGTTGTTTTACATAAGTAATAGCGTCACGGACTGCCCCTAAAATCTGAGGAGTGGCTCGCAAGGAATAAGTATTCTGTATCGGTATATTAGTT
>CAZRZQ010000031.1:0-12366 GCA_964604585.1 uncultured Gammaproteobacteria bacterium | reverse complement strand
ATTTTTTTGTTCCTTTAGCTCCGGTAATACCCCCGCCGCCTTTTGTTTATCCTTTAGCTCCCAACAACAGTGGAAGTGGTGGAAGCGGTGGTGGAAGTAATGATACTAGTAATAGTAACTCCAGCAATCCCCCAAGTCCTAACGTAGACCCCGTACCGGTTTCGACCACCACTCCTACCAGTACTGGTGGGGATGATGATAACTCGTCAAATATTCCCAATCCTGTAACCACCTCTACTGAAGAAGTAATCACTCTCGACACGATCCCACCGGCGCCACCCGAACTCGCCAGTCAGTTTCGGGAAATAATTTACACCACTTCCTCTAGTTGGACGATTCTTGGAACTTGCACTACTGACACTGAAAAAATTATCTCGTACAAAGATGATCTACTGGTAGGTTCTTTAAATCCACAGGTCCTTAATCCCGAGGATTATGTGCATTACTGGAATTATGAGACAGGCTTAGTTGAAGGAGAAAACACCTTTAGTTTTATCGCAGAAGATCTGGCCGAAAACCGTTCGGTCATTTCGACTGAGGCAGTAATTATCCGGGACAATACCCCGCCTACTGTTCCTGTTATTACAACCTTAATCGAAGAAGTTACTTCTTCAACCCAGATCATTGTCGATTTAAAAAGTACTGACGAAAACAAAAATATTTTTTACGATTTGCATTACCAAATTAAAGACACTACTTCGAGCGACTGGGTTTTGCTTGAAGAAAATACCACGTCGACCAACTTTAAAGTCCCAACCACGCGTGGTAAATCCTATCGTTTTAAAGCCAAAGCCAAAGATTACTTAGGTAACACTTCAGTTTGGAGTGAGCCGGTCGAGGTTTTTGTTAATTGGAGTGGGGAAGTGGTAATAAACGAAATTGCTTGGGCTGGAACATCGGATTGGGCGCCACAGGATGAATGGTTTGAGCTATACAATAATACCAATGAACCCATTAATCTAGCAAATTGGCAGATAAAAGTGGGTAATTGCACCGTAAAGCCTCGGTATATTCGAACAACCATTATCCAACCCCAAGGATATTTTCTTTGGGAACATGATCGAGACAGGACAATTGATGAAATTGAGGGAGATATTATGTACTGGTATGGTTCTTGCCGTTTTAAGGACGAGGGAGAAATTGTCCAGTTAATCAAACCCGATGGCACAGCGAGTGATGTGGTGAACGCTTCCGAAGGTTGGTATGCCGGTGAAGCTGGCATTCATTACACTTCCATGGAGAGAATTGATCCGCGAGTTAACGGCAGTGACCCAAAAAATTGGCAGAGCAACCAAGGTCAACGAGAGAACGGTCGGGGATTTGGCGGTCATTATATTTACGGTTCACCACGTCGGCCCAACTCTAGATTTATTTATCTTGCGGAAACCCAAACTATTTCTAGTTATACTTTAACTAAAGTAAACAACCCATATATTTTACAAGCTTATGTTATACCCGTCGGTCGAACTTTGCGCATTGAACCAGGAGTAATCATAAAATCCTACACGCCAACAGCCATGATCGATGTCTATGGCCGTCTGGAAATATTGGGTACGCCAGAGGAACCGGTCATTTTTACTTCCGGTCGTGATAAAAATTATCCGGAAGAATATCTGCAAAAAGCGATCGGCAGTTGGAGTAATACACTGCCTCAGCCTGGTGACTGGCAAGTTTTGCGTTTTCGTGCTAATTCTACGGGTGAGATAAATAACGCTGAACTTAAATATGCTGGAAAATCTTATATCTCTGACAATTACCAGTTTGCTCCGGTGGTTAGAGAAGTCATTCGTTCGGAAAGCAGTAATCTTCAAATATCTGGCGCGGATTTTCATGATTCTCTAGGTACATCAATTTACTTGAAAAATTCTACCGCCGTTATTACGAGTTCTAGTTTTAAAAACGGTGATCAGGCTATCGAAAGCTGGGATTCTAATCTAGAAATTAAAAACAGTCGCTTTAGCGACTATGTTAATCAGTTTTGGGTGTATAACCGCGGCGGTTGGCCAGTGTTGGAGGATTTAGATTTTGCCACCTCGACTTCACGGGTGTTATTAGACAGCTCCTATGTCAATCGTGATGTGACAATCGGCGGAGAAAATAATTACTATGTTGTCGGTAGCTTGGAGGTGCAGGATAACGCTAAATTAACGATCAAGCCCGGTACGACAATACTTTTGCGTGGGCAAGGGTCTGTAACAGTTAAAGGCAGTTTAATGAGCCTGGGTTTGCCTGAGAGCCCGATTACCTTTAAAGCATATGACGCTAGCCGGTGGTGCTTCTTGAATTTTGTTAGTTCAACATCGAATTTCGCCCATACACGTATTGAAGGCGGCGGATGCCCCAACCCGAGCGGCCCACCAAGCCTAGAAGGCATGATTCGTAGCGATCAGTCGACACTCTTCTTTGACAATGTGACACTTTGGAACACGGCGCTTCGTCCGCCAGTGGTACACGCTTACCAAAGTAGCATCTTCTTCAAAGACAGTTATATCGGCGTGCCAACTAAATATGATAACGTCTGGCAACAAATGCCGGGTATATTACAATGGGAAGGCGACCTAACTGTCGACAACACGACCTTTGAGAATCTAAATATTGCCGTAAACGGGCACAGTTTAGATCACCCGCTTGGAACAATCTTCTGGAAAAATATGACGCCATCGAATTTCAAGAATGTAGATTTCTGGAGTTTTCCGGTTGGTTGGGGTGAAATAGACCTTGGTATTTAGCGAAGTTTGACGCGCGAACCTAAGAATTGTATAATTAACATCACTATGGAAGAACCATTGAAACAAATTGCTGACCAATTAACTCGCTTAGAAGGGGCGGTGTTAGATATAGGGAATAAAGTTTCTAACATAGAAATTACTTTATCGGGACACAGTAAGACATTGGAATCGCATACTAGTATTTTGGAGTCTCACAGCGGCATACTCCAATCTCACACCGAAATGTTACAATCGCACACCAACATACTAAATTCGCATACTGAATTACTCCAAACTCATACCGAAACATTGAACAACCACACTGAACTTCTGGATGTTATCGCCGGGAAAGTTAGCGAACACGAAGGACAAATTAATCGAGTTATAGTTAAATTAACTGATCACGATCTTAAATTTGCAGAAATAACAGAAAAATTAGACCACAAAGCTGATCAAGATGAGATGAATACTCGTTTTGATGGCTTAGAGAAAAGTGTTAAAGATATTAAAGACGACTATGCTGTCGCCACAAGCTGGATGCATCGTGTAGACGGCGATCGAGACAAAACTAAAGTCCGGGTTGAAGTATTGGAAAAGGATGTCGCGGTAATGAAACCTCTTCTCGGATTAACCTAAAGCGGGAATAAAAAAATACTCGAGAGCTCTCGGGTATTTTTGTTTTTATTCACTCACCAGACTGCCCTGGTTGGCCCCACGATCGTTCGTGGGGAGCACATTGGTCACCACACCCTTACTTACGGTTATCTTCTCTCCCGTAATCGCATCAGTGGTTGTTAAGAAGATATTTTTAACAAGGTTTAAGTTTTGTCCAACAGATCCTGCACCAGGCGTTACTTCCACTCCAAAGTACAAACCAGTCTGGGTTTGAGCTGGGATATCTGTTTGGCTCCAAGTTAAGGTGTTGCCAGCGGCACTAATTGGTCGTCCAATGGTTACACTTTGGTTGCCGGAATAGGTGGTTCCTGGGGAAAGCTCGGCTCGGAAAGTTACATCTTCAATTGGATTAATCGAATTAGTAAACTGGACAAAGATCCAATAGCGAGTCGTTTCTCCGACCACTGGTGGTAGTGGGCCGCGTCCTAACTGGTCTCCTTCGCTTGTGTAATACCGGGCAGTAGCCGTCATACTAATTTCGGTCGCGATTGGTAGTGTCAAGCCTGTACCGGGAGCGGTAAAACCCTGGCCTGCTTGCTCGGAAGTCAATTCTAAACTGGGTTGTAACAGCCAGTTTTTAACTGTTGAGCCGTACAAACCGAAACTTTGTTTTAAGTAAATATTAAGGGTAAAGGAATCTTCAACATTGGGGTCGGCTGAAGACAAAGCGGTACGCCTAGCACTATCGACGACTAAATGTCCATCACTTACTCGTAAATTATTCTCTCGAGCGGTTTTGGTTAGGTCGACTATCCCTGGATCAGATTTTAAAACTAAACGTAAAGATTTAAGGGTTGACTGGCTAGCATTTTTCCAATAGACCCGGATCGGTACTACGCCTCCCAGGCTAGCCGCCTTGTTTTGCCCGTTAAGTTCAATTCGGGACACTAGGTTTGGCCGAAAGACAGAAACCTTTTTTATTATCCTAACCTGGTCAACCTCATTTTTTGTGGTATGTACCCCGACATTTAATTTTAATTCTAGGTCGCCTGAGGTATTGGGTACAGGAATGTTACCGGTAATAGTTTTAGTATCGCCTGGTTTCAGTACTAATGGTTCAGTTAAATTAAAAATTTTAATCGCGAGCGGCCAATTGTTGGTAAGATAAATGTTAGCTTCTTTATCCGATGAGTTGTTTTTAATCGTTAGGGTGGCTGGGAGTTCAGCGCTCGGGAAAGTCGAATCCGGTAGTGTTAATTCTCCGGTTATGACACTCTCAGCGAGTTTTAGATATAGCGGTGTTATTTTTTGTTCTAAGGCGTTATTCTTTTCTGAGCGGTAAGAAAGTATCGCGTTCAGTCTCTCTTCTGCCCCTGGTGTGGTCCAGAGCGTTCCATAGACCGCGGCCGATCCTTTTGCTCCTGGTTCCAGATCTTTAAAATAAATTATTGAATCCTTATTAAAATAATCCTCTGGTGTTTTACTTCGATCTGGGATAAACCCCTCTGGTAAATGGAGGGCGAGCTTAGGTTCTAAAAGTTTGTATTTACTCCGGTTGACATAGTCCACTTTAAAGGTGACTTCTTCACCGCTCCGGATTCGTTCGTTGCCGATAGAAAAATTTAGGTCAATAAATCCGGTTAGATCCGGTTGCCAGAAAAAGAAAAACAGGGCGCTTCCAAGCATGAGGATAGACCCAACGAGAAGAGCGATATCAAAGACAAAAAGTTTTTTGGCATGGCTGTAAACACCGTGGTATTTGAGGTGGTAGTGTTTGTGGAAAAAATGGTAAAGTTTGTTCATATTTTTACCCTCTAATTGTACACCAGACTTCGCTTGAGCGTCAATTAAAAACACCCTGATTATTTTAGGGTGTTGGTTTCGTTATTAGCTTCTGGCTTGTCTTTTTTCTTATCTTTTAAAGATTTGGGGTTAGGGGAGTAGAGGGGGTTTTTAATCTTCCATTTTTCTACATATTGACCAATGCCCCGAGTGGCTAACTTATTTTTGGCGGTGGTATGTTTTTGTGACCATTTAACCAAGCTCTCGAAGTTTAGTTTATACCGTCCGCTCACGACCACATAAGTGACTTCCTGGGAAGCAATAGCGCGGCGAATTGTTTGGGAGTTAACCCCAAATAGCCGTGCGGCTTCGGAAACGGAAACCCTGATCATTTCTTTGGGATCTTGTGGATTATGGGCGGCCGGAAAAGCCATAGAAGAAAGTTTGTATAGAATAGTGTATACAAATATAGCACAAAGGACGGTATAAGTCAAGTTATTGACATAAAATCCGATTTAGGTAAAACTTAAAGTTTGTATAGACTAGTCTATACAAACAGGGGAGTAAAAGACCATTTTTTCTCATTATTTATTCGTTTTTCTTTGAAAACCCACGTTTGATTAGACTACTCTATACAAACGTAACAATTTTGGTCTTTTAACCAGGCAAAACCAAACCTCTTTTTACAGGTAGTCTGTGGTTATCTTTTAAACATTTTAAGAGTTATAAAATCATTAGCAACTACTTAAATTTTTGACCGTTAGATAACCGCTCTCCGGTTTGACGTTTTGCCCGCTTTTTGGTAATATATTCCCATTCTAGTAAGCACCCCAAAACGGGGTGTATATGTTGTTTGGTCTCTAAACTTTTTGTCTTGGCCAGTCGTGGTGTAACAGTTTATTCATTTCTACGTCTACATAAATGACCAGAAAAAATACTGCTATATAAAGTACAGACGAAGAAGGATCCAGAAGCTTACGCTAAGCTCTACGACCTGTACGTCAAACGAATATACCGGTTCGTGTTCTTTAAAGTTTCTTCCGAAGTCGAAGCCGAGGATATTACCTCGGACGTCTTTCTAAAAGCTTGGAACTATTTGAACGCTAACAAGGAAGTAAAAAGTTTCAGTGGTCTCTTGTATCGTATGGCACGTAATGCCATTATCGATCTCTATCGGGCGAAGTCACACAGCACGGAAGTCTCGATAACAGACGATGCTGAATATGGTGATCAAGGAAAGTGGCTTTTGGACACGACGACCAAACTGGAATCGAATGACCTACTCGAAGCTTTAAAAAAACTGAAACACGAATACCGCGAGGTAATCACTCTCCGCTATGTTGAAGAACTGGATGTGAGTGAGATCAGTGAAATCACTGGTAAGGGAAGTGTCGCTGTCCGAGTTACCTTACATCGCGCTTTAAAAAAATTAAAAGAGATTGTGGAAAAATAATTTGCCTTTACAGGCACTTATGTCGCGAGATTTAATCCGACAACTCAAAACTCTTCAAACTAGCAAAGCCAATCCGCGGGAAGCTTGGGTTAAAGCTAACCGCGATCTTTTGTTACGCCAAGTTGGTAATACTGTTAATAAAGAATCTAAAGTCAAGGTCTGGATGGGAAATCTCTGGTCGGCTTTGTCGTTATTTTTACCTCGTACTTTCGTATATAATGTTATGCGTCCGGTGGCCGTCCTTTTAGTGGTTGCCATGGTCGGCACCTCTGGTTGGATTGCCACAGTCGACGCGGCTTATGAATCAATTCCTGGTGACATCCTTTACCCAGCCAAGCGGGCGGTAGAAAAGACCCAGATGGCTGTGGCCGGTATCTCTGGCGCTAAAGAAAAAGAAGCCAAGCTTCATGTGGAATTTGCTAAACGCCGTGCTGTGGAAATTAAAATCGTCGCCAAAAGCGATGATCCCAAGAAAAATGAAAAAGTTTCTCAGTCTGTTAAAGATCTAAAAGAAGAGATCCAAAGTGCTTCTTCAAAGCTTGAAGAGATCAAAGGGGAACCGTCTAACGCCGCTACGGCGACAGTCATTAAAGACGTCGCCAAAAATACCGAAACTATCAAAGCGGTTTTACAAGAGGTTAAAACTGACCTTTCGACCACCACGAGCACTCCTGGCAAGGATTTGTCTAAAGAGGTGAGTGATGTTAAAGACTTGGTTAAAGACACTGCTGTGCAAGCAGTGGGAATAATGGTGGAAAAACATTTGCAGGGGGATAAAAATATCTCTGAGGAAGATGTTAAAAAAGCGATTAATACCAACTTGAATACGGCTGTTAACGAGGTGGTTAAAACCACTTCCGATGTCCAGGGTGCTAAAGTGGTTGTTGACGCGGTAAAGACCGAAGTAAAAGAAGCGGCTAAAACCACACCCACAACCAAAGAGTTGGCAGCAAAGATAGATATTGCAGTTAAAGAAACCAAAGAGGCCGTGATAAAAGCGGCTAAAACTACGACCGATTTAGATAAAACGGTTACCGAGGTACAGAAGATGCTCTCTACAGGGAATTTGAATGAAGCCATGGACAAAGTGAGAGAGGTTTCTACTGCGACCAAAGAAGCGGAGAAGGTCTCGGACGATGCTTTAAACAAAGTGCAAGAAGTATTGCCGATCGTTAGTGTGGTAAAAGAAATTAAAGATACAGCCACTATGGCGACAGGTACACCAGCCATTAGTGTTTTGGTCACCACTACCCCGGAAGTAAAAGTAATTGTTACTACAACACCGGTGAAGAAATAATTTTCTTCCCGCGTTTGTGCCTTCTGGGCGTAAACGCGGAGAGAGAATAAAATTGTGGTTAATTACGATCTTTGCCAAAAGTCGAGGGTCCATATGGACTCGCAAGATCATTGTGCACTGGACGAATCGTGAATCCGGTAAACCGGGTTCGCAATTAGTCCAGAACCTTGCATCCTCTGACGTTCCTTCGGGAATCGCGCAGTGGGGTAAGGATAATTTAATTATTATGTCCGACGTATTAAAAATGGTAAAGAAAGTCTTTACAGTCGGTGTAGTTGTCACGACCATCGTTTGGTCATTGGGCGTGGCTGCTTTGGTACCAGGTGTAGCTACTGCTGCTACTTGTCCTACCTTAGCTGCTGGCGACAATGTAAAAGTTGTTGGTCGTCCTGACATCTTCGCTGTAAAGTACAACGCATCCAAATCTCGCTTAGAGCTCATGGGTTTCTATGAGTCTTTTAGCATGAAGAGTTGGTATGCTGACAGCTTAACTGGTGGTTTTGACTACAAGTCAAAATACATCTCTATTACTGATGCTTGCTACGCGACCTTACCTGGTCCAGATTCACAACCAATGTATGTGAACTATCGCCCAGGTTCTTACTTGGTAAAACGCCAGTCTGCTGATGCACTTTATGTCATCTTGCCTGGTAACCGAGTAACTGAGATTTCTTCTCAGGCTGCTACCGCCCTTTATGGCGCTGCTGCAGTGACTGGTGCTAAAACTTTGAGCTTACAAGCTTTCGCTGCTTTGACCGCCGCTGGCGTAAAGATCGAAGGTGCAGCTCCAATGGCACACGAAGGCATGCTTGTCAAGAAAGACAGCAAGACCTGGTATGTTGATGCTGGTAACGTTCTTCGCGAAGTTACCGCCACCGGCATGACCGGCAACCGCTTCAACGCCGGCTTTGCTCGTACCGTAGCTGCTTCTGCTACTACTGGTATGACCACTGGTACGGCTTTGACTGCTAAGGACGCTGTTATTTCTGATTCTAGCCAGACTGGTGGAGTTACTTCTCCAACTGGTGGTAGTTTGAACGTGTCTTTAGCTGGTGATACTCCAACATCTGGTTATATCGCCAAAGGTGCTTATAATGCTGAATTCACGAGAGTAGTTTTCAGCAACCCGTCTGCTTCTACTGTTCGCGTAGATAAGGTCGTGGTTCAAAGAGGTGGTCTTGGTGTTGATGCTGATATCACTGCCGTTCGTTTGTATGACGTGGCTACCCAACTTGGTTCTGACCAATCTTTGAATACCACCTCCCATTTAGTCAACTTCAATAATCTCAATTGGGATATCGCCGCTGGCGCTTCTAAAATCCTGACTATTAAAGCTGATACGGTTGTGGGCGCTTCTGGTACCAATGATTATTTAGGTGTGACTTCTATCGAATTGGAGGGTACAGGTATTATTTCTGCTGCTTTACCAATAAACGGTAACGCAATGCAGTATCACACTGTTTCAGTTGGTACTGTAGATGTTGACGCGAATGCTACACCTGGCGCTACAACTTTGATTTCTGGTGCGACTGATCAGCAGTTGGCCTGTTTCAATTTTGATGTGGGCGCTAACGAAGGTGTACATGTCAAATCGGTTACCCTTACTAACAACGACACTATCGGCAACGATGAGCTGTCTAATTTTGTCGTTAAGGAAGGCATAACCGTGCTTGGTACAAATACTGGAACTTTTGGGTCTAACAACAAAGTAACAGTTGAATTTGCCACTCCGTACGCAATGAAAAAATCCACCAACAAGGATTTATGTGTCTACGGTGATATCAAAGCTGGTATTACTGTTACCAAGTATATTAAATTGCAGGTTGCTGAGTCTAAAGATGTGATTGTAACTGGTGACGACTCCAAGGCGCAGATTGTGGTTACCAGTGGTAATGGTTCTACCTTTACTGCTGAAAATGGTGCACAAATGACAATTGGTCAGGGAGCACTTACAGTGACTATAAACACTGCTACTTTGCCTGTTTCCACTGCTTTAATTGATGGCGTAGTTCACAATAAAGTTGCGGCCTATAAATTTAGTGCTGGTGCTACTGAAGGTGTTAAGGTCACTCGTTTCCGTTTGACCGCTTCGGGCGTGACTAGCGCGGATTGGTCCAACTTTGAGTTGTATAAATATGATGATACAACTGGTACTGAGACCTTAATTGGTTCTTCCCAGAGTATCAGCGGAACGACAATTACCTTCGAAGATACTTCCGATGGTTTGTTCGATGTGGTAGCTAGCAAAAATGTGGTAATTCATGTTTATGCTGACGTAGCCACTGCCGCTGCTTGGGATGGTGTTAGCGCTGGTGCCGGTTTGTATATCGGTGCTACTAACAGCAACCTTATTCTCAAGGCCAAGGGCTTGCAATCTGGTGATTATATCCCAGCCGCTAGCACTGTCTTGACTAGTATGGACAGCGCGGGTGTGATGTTTAGCAATGCTGATAACGGCCATTTGACCGTTTCTCTTGCTAGCGATTCACCAGCTGCTACCAATCTCGCACGTGGTTATGCTGACAAGGATTTCCTCCATGTCAAATTATATGCCACCGGCGAAGATGTCAATGTAACTTCTTTGGTAGTGCGCGCTTTTGAAGACGCCACCAATTTAGGTGGTGTAGATGCTCTTGATGCCAGCGAGATAAGCAATGTTCGTTTGTATGACATCTCTGGCGCCACTCCAGTATTGGTTGGCACAGCTGTGTCCAGCCCAGCTTTGGGTGTTTCCACTTTCAACTTCACCCTAACTGTACCGAAAGATGGTTATAAGACACTGAAGGTCTTGGCTGATGTACCGAGTAGTGGTTACCCGAGTTATACTCAACTCATGGTTACTTCTACCGCCTCCGCTTTCGGTGATATTACCGCTAGTGGTAAATATTCAGGCGTAGATTTGGCTGTGAGCGCCACTGCTGGGAAGACTGGCAGTGCTGTTGGTAATGTAATGACCGTTTCTGCTCCAACTGTTGCTGTTTCTTGGGCTTCCGGTGTTACCAACAATGTGGTAGCGAGCGCCCAGAATGTTCCTTTAGGCACCTTACAGTTGACCGCTGGTCAATATGAGGATGTCAAAGTAAACAGTATCAAGATTAGTGCGGACGATGCTACCCCAATTAGTTTAGGGAGTTCGTGCGATACCAACTTCACCGGCTTCTATTTAGCAGGTGTTGATGGTACACAATATGGTGTCACCAAGAATCTAACTAGTGGTACTCCTGATTCTGCCACTTTCGACGGTATCGGTAACCTCACTGTCACTAAGGGAACAACCAAAGTGATTTATGTGAAGGCCACCGTAGCTGGCACCACAGGCACCTGTTATGTTGGCTCTACTTCTACTGCTGACATCGTTGGTTCCGGTGTGACTTCTGGTACCTCAGCTACTATTAGTGGTACTGGTCAAGGTCCAGCGAACACAATACAATCAGCCGCTACTCTTGCTTTCGCCTTGGATGCTTCCAATCCAGCAATTAAACTGGTTGCAGTCGGCGCCAATGGTTCTGGTCTTGAAGATACATTCTTGACTTTATCAGCTGATTCTCTCTATGAGGACGTTGGTATTACTCAGATTATCTTCCAAGCTGTAAGTGGTAGTGCTAGCGACTTAGTCCAACAAGCCTTTGCTGATAACGGCATCAAGCTGTATCACAAGGTTGGTCTTGGATCTGAAGTATTAGTTGGTAGTGCCTCCCTGGTTTCTTCCACCGCCGCTGGCTTGGGAGAATACTATACCGCTACTTTCAACATCAACGAGGGTGACCTTACCGTTGGTAAGACCACCGATGATTTGTTGATTGTAAAGGGTATCTTAAGAGGTACTGACGACGGCTTATCTACTGCTGTTAGTCCGACGTTCCGCTTAGGTAACAACGTGGCTGCTGATGATGCCACCTTCGTTACTGCCAAGGGTAAATCCTCTGGCACAGCGATTGCTGTGGGTTCTATCAACGGGGCTTCCGCTTTGAACCTAACAGGTAACCAACAGAAAGTTTACAAGGCATATCCGACATTCACTTATGTGAACCCAGGTACGACCTTAGTAAATGGTGTTGAAAACGACATCTATTCCTTCAAAGTGCGTGCCAATGGTGGCAATATTGCTCTTAAACAATTGCAATTCAACATCGACGTAGTCGATAATGTTGGTACTATTGATGAGAATATTTCTGTTGATACCTTTAAGTTGTATCGTGGTGACACTAATCTCACTGATAACGTGCAGATTGTGTCCACTACTGGTAATAACTTGAAGACAACTCCTGGTTTTGACCGAACCACTACTGGTCAGGCGTTCTACATTAACTGGCTGACTACTGGTGAGGAAGCAATACCAAACGGTGCTGAATACACCTATACGATTAAGGCCACTCTTTCAGGGTTTTCCACTGATGCTGACAACGACTATGTCCGCGTCCGTTTGGCTAACACTGATACCACAGAGTTGAGTCAGGCCAATGCGACTTATTACTTAGCACCTTGGGGCAGTCTCCTTGGTACTCAGAACT
>CAZRZQ010000030.1:6397-12387 GCA_964604585.1 uncultured Gammaproteobacteria bacterium | reverse complement strand
GGAGCGGGAGGTGAAAGTTGCCCCAGAACGGGGCACTTTCTCTTCAGCGGGGCAACCAAACCATCTATAATATTTAGACAGGTTAATTGCCGCGCTGAAGACTTGTCTCTTTTTTTCCTATATTCTAGTCTTGATTTGTAAAGAACATGCCCTATTTCTAGAGCAAAGTAAGTAATCTTTAAAAAAATTGCTTACTTCGCTCTAAATTTGTAAATAAAAACCTCTCTAAACATGTTTAAGAGAGGTAATAGTAACAAAGCACACTTTTAAACCACTATCCAGTACCTCTCTCAAGTTCTGGACACGGTGTGGGCAATTTAATTTTTAACTGATTAGTATAGCATGTTTGTCTGAACTTGTCAATGCCCTATTCCCTTATCTAGGTAATTTTTGGCTAAAATAAAAGAAAAACCGCCTGTGGATAAAGCAGTTTTTACTTATAATTTTTTCTATTTTCCAAACGCTTCTTCCATTTCTTCCGCAAAAGCGTAAAACTTATCTGGATCTGCCATCGTAACCGTAAATTTATCTACCAAAGCTGTTTTAGCTGTGCCGTCTGGTACTCTGGCTAGATAGGACTGAATTTTAGCGATAGTCACTGCCGCGCTGTCCTGATCTTCGTATTTAAAAGCCGGAAATTTAACTTCTTTTTCACCAATATGTAAAGTAACCGTTCTGCCAGCTTCCGCTGCTTCAGCCATACCGGCTGGATCTAATTCACCAGTTTCCGCTTTTTTCGCCCCGAGTTCTTCCATTACCTTATCCAATTTAGCGGTGAATTTAGCCGGTTCAGTTGTAGCCTTTTGACTTTGTTCCATTAAATCTTGAAATTCAGTTAACTTAGGTAAATTTGCCTGATCGACTACACCACGCAAAGCACCTTTCCCTAGAGGAATCTCGTACTGTATAGTTCTACCACCATCAAGAGATAGGTATTTAACTCCATTTACTTCCAATGCCCTGCCCGGTGATAAAGTCTTGGCCAAAAAGGACACTCTTTCGTCATAAGACAACTTCGTATCGCTAAACTTCCTTAAGTCTTCCATTTTTGTGAATGCATCCTCAGCTTTCGCGTCTATCTCTCCCCGATCGACTTTAGTTGCTGGTTCTGGTTCTCGAGTCACTTTATCTGCCCTTGTTATTTTGGCCGGCTCATCTTGGTTTGGGCCTTCTGTCCTTGCGCGAGCATACTCTTTAGTAAGAGTATCGCTTTTCACTTCTGTATTCGATCTGTCTATGGCCGATCCCGGGGAATTAGCCGCCTTGTTCGCCACCATGTCCGCAATACCATACCCCATATTCTTACCATAAGGACCGTTGGCCACGCTGTTAGCGTATTCATCGGGATTTAAACTGTTACTAATATTAGGCTCTGGCTCTAAATTAGCTCTCGGCGCATTAGCATTGTCTGACCAGTCGGGCGTATCAGTACCATTCTGCACTGAAGGTCGAGCTGGAGACAAATCTTCTACCCTTAACCCATGTTGGCTGACATGTTCATCTCCTAGACTTAAGCTAGGATAACCTTTTTCGTCAAAAACTAATTTTACCTCCGCTCCCGCGTGTAAAGTCTTTGTACCACTTCGCCAACCATCGCCAAAATTATAGCCTTCTTTATGGATTTGCTCTAATCGCCACTGGCGTAAAACATAGCCTTCACTTTTTCCAGCCCATTCTGGATGACCGCCTCGGATACCCTTCATCATCTCGGCTAACTGGGCCTTGTCTCCTTGAAAATGATTGGCGGCATTAAGTAAGCCATCGCCTTTTTGAATGGTATAGGTATCTTCTACCGACGGATGCGGCGCTGGGACTACTACAATTGGTTCTTTGTCGGCAATCGGTTCTGGCTTTTTCGACACAGCATGTGGCGACTCTTCCCCCCGGCCACCAGTCGGACTCGGCTCATTGCCAAGGCTCCTGATAAAATCCAATCCGAAAACCAATCCAACACCAGCTATCGCACCACCAGCCAAACCCACCCACCTCCGCCAGTTGCCAGTTTTTTTCTGCAACCTGGCCAAATCATCTTTAGCCTGACCTTCTGCCGCCAGGCGATGTTCTTCTAGCTGGATAATCAAATTTTTTACGGCCTCAGCTTGGTTTTCGTGATGTGGTTTCCTCTCAAATAAAACCCTCTGCCCTTCACGGAGTAGAGCCTCGGCATTGATTTTCAATTTTGGAGAATAATCTAAACTTCCGATTTGTAAATGACCCTCCAGCCGATTAATATCTCTTTTCAAAGTTTCGCGATTGATGGCTCCGCCATTATCGTGACGCTTTAACTGCGCGCGGACATCATCGGTAATATTTTTTAACGCTTTTTCTACCTCTTTACGTTGTGCCCTTTTGTCCAATCCTTCGCCGATACGGTAGCCAACAATGCCCCCACCCAAACCAGCAAAGCCCGCTCGAACATAACCCCACATCCCGAGACCGGCGGCTTCTACCGCACACCCAATACTAACACCGAGAGAAAGGGGCGCCGCATAAGACATGAGATCCTTGAATTTTGATTTCTCTTCTGGAGAAAAAAGATGGCCGGTCTTTAAACCTTGTATCTTTTCTAAAATTTTAATTGTTGTTTCTTTGATTTTCTTTTGCGTCTTAGGATCGGCTTTGATCGCTTCCGGCGCTGTCATACGACTTTTTTCCAATTCAGCTAATAAGGCCGCTAACTGTATCTTATCTGCCTCGCCTTGTTCTCCTCGCTCAGAGAAACTCTCGGCCCGCTCCCACAGTAGTTGCGTGCGCATGGCAGCGGCATTAACATTTTTTGCTTCTCCCGCATTGGCCGTACCCGCTCTAATCGCTTGACTAATTTGACCAGCGATGTCATTTTGCGGATCAGCAAAAAGTTCATAAACTATTTCTTTTTTTTCTGCCGCTTCTTTTTTTGCCATCAAGATTGCCGTCTTTTCCTTAACTTCTTCCTCTTCCTTACGTTTAAAAATTTTATTAAATTTACGGCCAAACCAACCGGCCGCTGTTATACCAGCACCCACCGCCATTCCTACACCGCCGATCAAACCAGCTATACCTCCGGTCGCGGCAGTTAATCCGCCGATTACCACCGCCCGCTTAGCAATACCTTTCCAATTTACTTTTAATTTGTCGGTAAAAGTGATGCTATCGGCCGCTCGTTTTTTTATCTCCGCGTTAAGTACCCCCTTAATGTTTTCGAAAACTAACAAATGTAATTTTTCTTCCCAGAGCTTAAAAAATTCACCTGGAGTGTACCCGGCTCGTTCAAAAGACGCCAACAGTTCTCCCCTGGCTGACTCGCTCATTACTGCTCGATGAAAAAAAGTTTTAAAGTAAGCTTTAGCCTGTTCGTCCCGACCATCTAAAATATAATTATACACTTCCTTGCCTCGCTCAGCCTGACCGATAATTTCAAATACTATAGATAAAGGAATGTCCACTATCTTTTTTGGTCGTTTGGCTTCG
Source organism: uncultured Gammaproteobacteria bacterium (assembly GCA_964604585.1). Lineage (GTDB taxonomy): Bacteria > Patescibacteriota > Patescibacteriia > Magasanikbacterales > GWA2-37-8 > DATDYA01. Next base: position 8,937 of record CAZRZQ010000030.1, on the reverse strand, counting down.
GCCGCTTCTTTGGCCTTAAGAGCAGCGTCTTTTTTAGGATCCTTCTCGACGGTTTGGTCCGGTGCTTTAGGTTCAGCGTCCCTTTCTTCCCCCTCTTTAGTTTCATCCGTCGGCGCTTCAACTTTTGGCACTTCCTTTTCAATCTTTAAGAGAATCGCTTCGGCCGCCTGCCAATTCTCGCGCTCGCTAGTGCTGCGGTTTTTCTTTTCCCAAACGATATATGCGGCGCGTTCTAAAATCGCTTGCCGGATTGTGTCCTCTTCTTTTTTTACTTCGATTATTTTTTTCACCTCATCGACCTCTTTTTTCCCCAAATGATTGTCTGCCTCCAATTTTGCCACCACCCCGGGCCAGTCCACTACTTTCTTTGGCTCCTTTACCTCTTTCTTTTCCTCGGGTTTAGTTTCCAAAAGTTCCTGCACTTCTTCCTCAATACTTCTCAACTGCGCGAGCAAATTTTCTGCCTCGCTCTTTTTTGCAGCATCTTTTAAATCTGTCTCAATTAGAACCAAATCTCGTTCCAAGCGCGCCCTGGTTCTTTCTAACTTTTTTTGTTTTAATTCTTCAAGTTTTTCTTTTACAAAAGCCACCCTCTCTTCTGGGGTTTTTGCCGCCTCTCGACCCTTTTTCTTCTCCGGGCCTCTGGCAGCTCCATCTTGACCTTTTTCCGTCCTCGGCACCCGAGCCCCGTCTTTGTTTGGCGCCCCTTCCCTTGCGCCACTTTTTTTCCCAGCCATATTTTTAAATTAACTAAGTATTTTGTTTTATTTTATTAATCCTGCCAATAATTCTACCCATTTTCTTATGGTCAATCGCCTGTAAAATATCTCTATGCAAAATTTCCCCATTACGTTCCAGAACTTCCGCTTTTTTTACCAAACGCAAATACGCCTGCAAAAACTTTTCGGCTTCTTCTCTAGTAACTTTCCCCGCCTTATTCTTAACCATAATTTAAGCTTCTCCTTGCTTAGTTAAAATACCTGACACTTCCTCACTAAACTTTAACAAAGTCTCTTTAACTAAATCTTGAAAATCTGGTACGGCCGCTTGCCAAAACTTCATCATTTCTTCACCGTCTGCTCCTTTTTCGACGAATGCCATAAATTCATCCACCTGGGTTTCGTTTAACTTTGGCATCAAAGCCAAACCCAAACGGTATTCGGCCTCAACCATGAGCTGCGGAAGATATGACTTTTTTAATTCCTCGTTCAAATTATCTAAACCATTCTGGGCTAAAACTTCTAAAATATATTGCTCTAAAAAAGTAAATTTCGGTTGTGGATTAGGCATAGTGATTAATTAAAAATTATTAGTTCACTGTCGGGACGGGACCAACTACTGTCTCCCCACCTAATAAGTTAATGTGGTCGGTCCATTTCCGACAGACCTCTTTTAACTCTGGATCACGTGTTGTGTCTCTTACTAACCCGATAACCGCCAACAAATCTCTATCTTGACCACCAGCTGCTTCACGTACCTCGTTAATTTTGTCATCTATATCGTCGCCAAGATGTTCAAAATAATCTTGCAACAAAAGATCTAAAAGGGTTTGCTTCCACTCGCCATAAACCAATTTGTCTACCACTGGCGCAAACTGAGCCCGCAGTTTGTCCGTGTTTTCGCGCCTCGGTTCGCTACCATGCAATGCATGTTCGCCACTTTGTTCCGGATCAAAAGAACCATCTCTCGTATAGCCCATTGTCATATATTTTGTGATTAGTAAATTAAAAATTTAATTATTTTTTACTTAAAAAATCAATTAGACCGCCGATGCTTTTACCTCTTGCGGTATCTGTCCCCATATCTCTTTGGATGCTCCGGAGCGTCCTTACTAAATAACCGGCATCTGAGAGAGAAAAATCTCTTTTAAAATCTTCCCTCCCTTGCGGAGAAATCTGATCGGCGCTATCAAAATATTTTTCTAACTTCTGTCTAAACGAATCCCTTACCGTCTTATCTCTTTCCACCATCGGGCCTTCTTCAACTAACTGCCATAAAACACAGTTGATTTTTACCTTATCGTCTCTAACGGTAAAATATACCGCCACACTTTTTATCTCACCACCAATATATATCCGTCTTATAAGCTCCTCTGGCTTTTCTTCAGTTTTACCTGGTGGTCCAATGACTCCAATCTTTAAATCCCGGGCGATCTTCATGCGCAGAGCTTCATCGGCTTCCTCTAAACCATTAAACTTCTGCCTCTTTGTTATGGCATGCTCAAAAAACTCGTCTATAACATGTCGCACCTTGTCTTTCATTTCCCCCATATCTCGTTCTCTTTTTAGACCCGCCCTTCTTTGCTCTTTTATTCTGTCTTCTTCAGTTTCGTGCCCAAAATGTCTTCTCACCGCCTCAGCATCCGCAGTAAGAGAATGCTCTCGCCAAAATGTCAAATCCAAAAATGGAAACCCTTCTGGATGTACGCCCCATTCATTGTGGTTAAAAAGTTCCAGTCGCCACAAATCGCATACTTTACCCAAAACATTATCTTTCGAAACTATTGCTAACTGTTGTAACAAATCATTTAATTCGGTTTC